>CAZHOS010000005.1:1959-46568 GCA_964534605.1 uncultured Candidatus Saccharibacteria bacterium | reverse complement strand
AAGCAGTAAGTCTAGCCAGCACCCTAACCGTCAGTGGCGACGTCACCTTTGAGGGCGGGTTGAGTGTGGGGGGCGGAGCAACCGTTGAAGGCACACTAACCCTCGATAGGCTGGCCACAACTGGTGATCTACCAGAAGTGGAGCTGCCGCAGAACATCGACGCTGCAGGTGCAGACATAGAGGTAGAGGGTAATGATACTGCCGGTACTATAACTATCACACTCGGTACGTCAGCCTTAAACGGTGATATTGCAGAGCTAATCTTTAGCGAAGAGTTTGACGACACCCCAAGAGTTATCATTTCTCCAGCCGACGCGGCCTCTGCTGGCTTGGGTGCCTTCAAGACAGCCACTGCAGAAGGCTTTACGATAACTCCGGGCGACCAAGCAGTACTGCAGCCACAGCAGACCTACGTGTTCGACTACTTTGTAGTCCAGTAGAGAAT
Source organism: uncultured Candidatus Saccharibacteria bacterium (assembly GCA_964534605.1). Taxonomy (GTDB): domain Bacteria; phylum Patescibacteriota; class Saccharimonadia; order Saccharimonadales; family VXPC01; genus CAZHOS01. Next base: position 46,123 of record CAZHOS010000005.1, on the reverse strand, counting down.
CTGCCTCTGTTGGGGGGTCTATAGAAGAGTGCTCAGTAGTGCCTAACCGCCCATGCAGAAGGGGCTAGAGCACCACTGAGGCACACTGCACTGAACGTCCATAGGTAGGTGCACAGGTTTTTCAGGTAAAAAGGGCTTGATGGCAGTGGATATTATGTCTGCTGCTCGGTATCTTTTGCTGGGTATTGTGGCAGCTATCCTGAGCGGGGCGCCTTCTGGCTATACCCAGGACTGTATAGACACAGGGGTGCTCCCTGCGCTGCACATAGGCAAGGAGATTAATTGGCTATAGACTGGGTGTCTAGGCTCTGAGATTTATAGTAGTGAGGCGCTGTCTGAGAGAAGTTAAACACTCTTATATTCCTGGTAATAAAAGGCTAGTACACGTCGGTTGTGTATTTACAGCTACAACCACTGTTGCAACAGATGTAGAGTGCGGGTATATTAATAAGTACCTCTTACAAAAACAAAAACAAAAACACAAACAGGCAAAACAAAAATGCTCGGGAATACTCGCACTATTTCGATTCGGATCATGTTATTACTGCTACTAAGCTTGGTGGCGGTTTTTGCGTTTTTTGCCCCTCGATCAGCTATTGCTGCTACGAACTCTGAACTTAACTTCCAGGGTAGGCTACTTAGTGACCAGGGGGCTTTGGTTGCTGACGGGAATTATCATGTTGAATTCAAGCTCTACAGCGTTGATGCTGGTGGTAGCGAGCTGTGGACAGAGACGTATACCGGTGGCAACGAGCTGCGTATCGCCAACGGATATTTTAGCGCTAATCTAGGTGAGCTGACTGCTTTTCCAGCTGCCATCGACTGGTCAGAAGAGCTTTGGCTGGGCGTCAACATAGGCGGCTTGGGTGCGGCACCTGTCTGGGACGGCGAGATGACGCCCCGCACCAGGTTAACCTCTGTACCATATGCTTTTGCGGCTGGTGGGTTATTATCTAGTAACGGAATACAAACTGGCGACGACTTTGTCCAGATATCTCCAACGGACATCCAAGACCTAACAACAGGTCTTCAAGCTATACGACTTAACCAGACGGGGGCAGGTGGTTTGTTACAGCTCCAGGGTGATGGCAGCGATGTGTTTACGGTCGACAAGACTGGCCAAACGGTCGTAGCAGGCTCTGTAGATATTAACGGGCCATCACTCGATATAGGTTCGGCTACTCAGTCGGGTGGGCTGGTGCTTAACGACGGTTCTGGCAATACGCTTACTTTACAGACCGGCACCCAAGCTGGCGATTTGACCTTTACGCTGCCGAGTGCAGACGGCACAGCTGGTCAGTGTCTGACTACGAACGGTAGTGGAGTCTTTAGCTTTGCGGCCTGTGGGTCTGGCGGCGGCGGAGATGTCCTAAAAGACGGCAATACCGACGGAGCCGATCTGACGATTGGTACCAACGACGCCTTTGCCTTTAATTTCGAAACTGATGGCGTTACCCGCGTCGAGATCGACGAGACGGGCGATGTAGCCATTGACGGCATCACATTGCAGGTTGATGCCACGAACGATAGCGTCAACATTGCCGGTGCCACGAGCCTAGAGGATTTGAACGTAGCTGGAGCGATTAATTTTGGCAATACGACCAACGCTAACGCTGGTACAATCCGTTGGACCGGCACAGACTTCGAAGGCTACGACGGGACAGAATGGAAGTCTTTGACGCTTAGTTCTGGCGGGGATAGTGTCGCCGCCCAAGTGTATAGCAGCTCGACGGGCAACTTCAACACAGCTGCGTACCAGCCTGTACCGTTCGACCAAGCATCTTTTGTAGACAGCGGCATCACCCATAGCACAACTGTCCAGAATACGCGCGTCGTTCTGGACGATCCAGGGAGGTACTTTATTAGCTACTCGGTGGCTTTTGATACCGCGAATAATGCACGGCGCAGCCTAGAGTGTGCCGTAAGGCTAAACGGCACAACTATCCTTACGCCCAGCCAAAGCTATGACTATGCTCGTAATAACACTGACGATAACGGATCTCTTAGCGCCACTACGGCTTACGAATCGGCCGCGGCCAACGAGTATTACGAAATTGTTTGTAGACAGGCAGGCACCGGCGGAACAGTAGCCTTGCTAGCCAACCAGTCCTGGACCCTAGTTACAAACGGTTCTGGTGGCGGTTCGGCAGCAACCCCGCCTATTGGTGACGTATTTGAGCAAGACGGTAATGCCTTTGGGGCGACAGCAATACTGGGTACAAATGATACCCAGGCTCTTGGATTCGAGACAGATGGCGCGCTTAGAATGACCATAGACAGCAGCGGCGAGATTACAGCTCTGGGCGACGTAAACCTTAATGGTTCAGTTGCCTTGGGCGACGCAGCGACAGACATCATTACATTTGCAGGCCAAGTAGGCAGTGACATACTGCCGAGTGCTGACGACACCTTTGATCTTGGGTCGCCGACGCTTCGCTGGCAGGATGTATATGTCGGGCCAGATAGTCTGCACGTTGTTTGTAACGCTGGTGAGTGTGGTGCGGCTGCAGACTGGGCGATTGGCGTAGAGGCAGCAGCTGGCGTTTCTCAGGGGAACTTCACGATCGAGCTAAACGGAACAGATTACTTTAGTATTGCCCCGAGTGGCAACGTTGGTGTAGGGGATACTACCCCGACTGCACTATTTACAGTCGGCACCAACGATGCCTTGCAAGTAGACGCAGGCGGCAACCTTAGGACTATCGGCAACGTACTGGCTGGCGGAGGGACTGTTGGGGTTGGCAGCAATACACAAGCAGGCATTATTAGAATATTTGACGGAACCGCCAATAGCACAAACTTACAATCTGCTGCACTGGGCGCCGATCTAACCTTTACACTACCTTCGACTGACGGTAGCGCCGGAGAATGCTTAACTACTGACGGCACCGGAGTGCTAAGTTTCGCTGACTGCGGTGGCGGTGGGGCAGGAGATATTATTAATGGCGGTAATACTGAAGCCGCCGACGTAACTATAGGAACGAACGATATCTTTGCTCTAAATCTAGAAACAGACAATGTTGTCCGGGCAACTATAGGCGCAGACGGAGACATAGAGGTTGCCGGAACCAATACTAATGTAGACTCTCGTCTATATATAGAAGATGCAGTTACGAGCCAAACGCAGATCGTTGTTGGATCCGGCGTTACCAATACGTATGCATTCGATGCCGATAATGACGGCGATGAGGCAGCCTGGACATTTGTTTCTGATAACGGCGGCAATGGACTTAACCCTACAAACACTGGGCGAGCTTGGTCTCATGCTGTGGGTGACACGCCTTCCGGTGGTGGTGGAATCGGGCCGAACGGCGGCGAAGGCGGCAACCCAGACGGCTATATCTATACGGAAGCTAGCGCACCAACAGCCTTTAACGATACCTTCCACGTAACTTACAATACTGTACTGGATGCGGCCTCCAGTGATTGGGTTGTAGATTTTTATTGGAACCAAAAGGGTGACAGTAACTTAGCTACGCTTGATCTGCAAACAAACGAGGCAGGTGCTGGTTGGACTACCCAAGCTTCTTACGGCGGCGGTGACCAGCCAACCAACGGCGCAAACACATGGAACTTCGAGACTTTGGATATGAGCGCGCTTGTTGCAAACGCTAACACCCAGATACGATTTTTGGTAACTATGCCAGCAGGCGGTACGATTTGGAATAACGATTTCGGACTAGATACTATTACCGTCCGAGAAGCTTCGGCTGCTCCGTCGCTTGTATACGGCGACAATCTGATCGAAGGCTATAACGCAAACACAACAAGCGATGTTGACCTACTTGTGCTACGCAGTGATGTTGGCGAGGTCGGTGATGTCAAATTCCGTGTTGATAGTGACGGTGATATCTATTCTGACGGTACAAACAATATATCTGGCGGAGCCGACATAGCCGAAAATTATCAGAATTATGACGACGCTCAGCCTGGTGATGTCGTTTATTTTGTAGACAACCGTACCGTCGCCAAGACAAGCCAAGAATCGCAGGCTGCCTTGGCTGGAGTTGTGTCTAGTGACGTTGCTATTGTGCTTGACGCAGATGTAGATGGCGTGCCAGTAGGACTTAAGGGTCGTGTACCGACACGCGTGAGCGTCTCTAACGGGGCGATTAGTCGAGGTGACTACCTGACAAGTGGGCTAGAGGGCAGGGCAGTTAAGGCAATACGGAGCGGCTCAGTAATAGGTGTCGCTATGGAGGATGCTAGCGCAGACGGGACTATAGATGTGTTCGTTGGTCTGACATATTACGAGGCGCCTCTTGTGCTTAGCCTGGACGGAATTGTTGATCCTGTAAGCCAAGAAGTTGTTCTGCCAGTATCTGTCGAGCTTAGTGCTCAGCTGGAGGGGCTATACGAAGAAGAGCTGGCTGAGTCAGCCGCTACTGCTAGCAGCGAAGGCGAGCAAGGTGAGTCAGAGGTTATCATCGAAGGCTTCCGTTCTCTGCAGGGGCAGATAAATGAACTAGAAATAAACGTGCTAGATCTTGGAATCTTAGCGCAGCAATGGCAGTCGGGACAGCTGCAGGGTGCGCTGGTCTTTGAGGACGAGACCCGGTTCTTTGGCTCTGTGATCTTCGAGTCTTTTGTTACATTTACCAGAGACACCGCTGGCGAGGTAGTTGTAGAGGCTGGCACACTACAGACCGAAGTTGTCTTTGATAGCGAATACCCGCGCTCACCGCATATTCAACTAACTCCGCAAGACTTCATAGAAGGCCAGTACCGCATTAAGACAGTAGATCAAACTGGATTTACGGTCGAGCTGAGTAAAGTGCAGCTAGAAGACATCAACTTTAACTGGCAGGCAACGCTCGTCGCCGAGGATTTGAGCGACCAGACTACTTTTATTGACCCGCTAGAGCAGACACAACTGACTGGTTATTAGGCACCCCCACAAAGTACTTATGTGTTAGCAGATTAGGCTGTATACTAGTGCAGTAATGAGGGTGATCGCAGTTATAAATCAAAAAGGCGGTGTCGGTAAGACCACGACATGTATTAGCTTGGCTGCAGAGCTGGCAAGACTAAAGAAGAGGGTGCTACTGATAGATCTAGATCCGCAAGGTAACACAACTAGCGGCCTGGGAGTGCAGTTGGACGAACAGTCTGTCGGTGTCGACGATGTTTTATTGGGCGACAAAACTATCGCCGAGGCAAGCATTCGTATCGATGAGTCCAAGTTTGACCTGGTTGCCGCCGACTCTGCCTTGGCAGGGCTAGACGGAACCGGGGTCGCTAGCAAGCACGCTATGCTACTAAACACCATAAAGAGCTTAGATGGCTACGATATGGTTCTGATTGATTGTCCGCCGTCACTTGGCCTACTAAGTATTAATGCCTTGACTGCCGCAAACGAAGTTATTATCCCGCTGCAAGCAGAGTATTATGCCTTGGAGGGGTTGTCGCAGCTAGTAGGTGTTGTGGACAGGGTCAAGCAGAGCACCAACCCGTCACTTAGGGTGTCGGGCTTAGTGCTGACAATGTTCGACAAGCGCACAACGCTAGCGAACGATGTTGCTGCCCAGTTGGATCAGCACTTTGGAGAGTTGGTTTTCGAGACACGCATCCCACGCAATGTGCGCTTGGCTGAAGCACCGAGTCATGGACTGCCAATCGCCGTATTTGATAAGTGGTCCAAGGGCGCGAGGGCCTACAAGTCTCTCGCCAAAGAGGTGGTCGCCCGTGGCTAAACGAGGACTTGGTAAGGGCATAGATAGCTTGCTACCGAGCGTTAGTATTGATTCGCTGGTAGGCGGTATCCAGGTTCGTCAACTAGCCACAAAAGACATCGTCCCTAACCCCAAGCAACCGCGTAAAACTTTTGACAAGGCCGAGCTGGCCGAGCTAGCACACTCTATAGGCGAGCACGGAGTACTACAGCCACTAATGGTCTCGGCACAAAAGAACAATAAGTATATGTTGGTGGCAGGCGAGAGGCGTCTGCGGGCTGCCAAAAAGGCTGGTCTAAAGTCTGTCCCTTGTATTGTCAAGCAAGTAGACGAGCTGCAGCATCTCGAGCTGTCCATTATCGAGAACGTCCAGCGTAAAGACCTGGATCTAATCGAGCTAACCGACATTATCGCTCGGCTGCATGACGATTTTAATCAGTCGTATGATCAGATTAGCCATAGCCTAGGTAAGTCGCAGCAATATATCGTGTCAGTGTCCAAGCTGATCGAGCTACCAGACGATATCAAAGCAGATATCAAGAGCGGGGCAGTTAACCTTAGCGCTTCTGCCGCACTGGTCGCGCTTATTGATCTGCCTAAGGATCAGGCTAAGCTGCACCGTATGTTGGTTCGCTATAACTGGACGGCCGCCCAGGCCAAGGAGTTCGCCGACCGAGCACGAGCCGTTGCCCAGAACCCTAGTTTGGTTGTAAAGCGGCCGCGGTTTGTTCGCGACCCTTGGGTGGATAAATTAGGCGATCAGCTAGAGGCCAAAGTAGTGTTGCGTAAAACTCCTAATGGATCAGGCGCTATACATATACGTTATAAAAACGAGAAAGAACTAAAGAGACTTAAAAAGCTTTTAGAGAATTAAAAGGGAAGAACCGCAGCACTAACGTACCAACAATATCGTCTACAGACACATTGCCTAAGCTGCTGCGAGAGTCTAAGGATCTGCCGGGCAATCTGTTGTCCCCAACTACAAAAATCTCTCGTGCGCCGACTACCGTTTCTGCCACTCCGTCGGTTGGTGGCAAGTCTGCCTCGTAGGTTGTATCTGGGTTAAACCCACCGGGAAACTCGTCGTTAAAGACCGTGATCTCGCCGTTACCGACACTCACACGCTCGCCTGGCAGCCCAACAACTCTCTTGATAAGCTGATTCTTGTCGCTACCATCCCGCTTAAAGACAACAATATCCCCGCGCTCGGGTACAAAGTCACCACCAGTTATGCTAGCTACAGTTTTACCAAGCTTGAGTACAATCAATCTGTCGGCATCCGATAGGGTCGGCTCCATGCTGGTGCCCTCAACTGAATATGGCTGAAAAACGAATATATTAAATAGCGAGGCGCAGAGGATTGCTCCAACAAATAGACCGGTTAAAGAAAATATGTTTCTAAAACGGTGTCTGAGGCTTATTTTTCTCTTTGGTCCCGGCGTTAATGGGGCAACTTCAGGTAAATTTGTTTCTGGCATGTTAGACTATTCTACTTTAGTCTCAATGCAAAGAGAAGCTCTAAGCATAAAAGATTAAATTTGAAAGTAATAATGCTAAGATAAGGTAATGTCAGAATTCAAAAATTATAATGGTCGCAGCAAGTCAGCTAAAGGGTCCGAAGGCTTCGTGCGTAGAGCTTCGCAGTCAGACCTGAATGACGCCCGTCCAAAAGGCGGTTTTTCTGCTAGGGCTGACCATAAGGATTTTCCTGGTCTGCGGAGCACATACTCCCAGGCCAACTTTCATGTAGAGGGCACCCCCAAAAAGCACGCGAAGCTTCGTCTTGGTCTAAGGGTTTTCAAGCGCTTAGCCTTTGCCTCTACTGTGCTTGTACTTATGATTGGCATATGGCTGGGTGTCAAGAGCTTCTTGACTGCCCGCGATGTGTTTGACGGCGGCGGCGGAGGCTCACTGGCGCTCAATCGCTCTGTCGACCCTTCGCAGCTTAACCAAGAGGGTGACGGGCGCATAAATATCTTGCTGCTGGGTAAGGGCGGCGAAGGCCATGACGGAGGCGAGCTAACAGATTCGATTATTGTTGCCAGTATTGACCCTCTGGATAATAGCGCAGGGCTGCTAAGTATCCCCAGAGACCTATACGTAGATGTCCCGGGCCTTTGGTCGATGAAGATCAACGCAGCTTTTGTAACGGCGCGTGACAAAAATATATCCCAGGGTGCTAGTTTTGATAGGGCCGTGGATGCTGGCCTCGACACCCTAGAAGATGTTGTCGAGCAGACTATTGGTATACCAATACACTATAACGTTATGGTGGATTTCGTGGCCTTCGAAGAGTCCGTAGATGCCCTCGGCGGGATAGAGGTCTTCCTGGAAGAGCGAGTTTTTGACGATGCATTCCTGCCAGAGCTACTACTGGATGTTGGTCCAGGTGCAGAGACTTTGGACGGAGAAGAAGCACTTGCTTTGGCGCGCACCCGCAAGACAAGTGTTCGTGGTGACTTTGATAGATCATTGCGTCAGCGGCTGATACTACTTGCTATCAAAGACAAGGTGCTGAGTGCTGGTACATTTGCCAACCCAGTTAGGCTAAGCCAGCTGCTAGATGTTATAGGTGATAACGTCGTGACCAACATAAGCCTAGACGAGGCTAACCAGCTACTGCAAATAGCACAGTCGATTAGTAGCGATAGCATTCAGTCACTTAGCTTCGTAGATGGCGTCCAGCTAGTACAATCGACATTTATCGGTGACCAGTCGGTAGTCATCCCTGTCGCCGGCGTACGCGACTTCAGCGAGATACAAACATACGTTAGGAATCAACTAGTGGACAGCTTTATTAAAGACGAGGCTGCGACTATTACGGTCCTCAACGGTGCAGGCATAACTGGACTGGCTACCAGGCGAGCGTCAGAGCTGGAGTCATATGGGTACAATGTGGTTAACGTCGACGACGCATCAACCTTTGACTATCTGAACACAGAAATTATCCGTACTGGCGAAATAGACAAGCCCTTCACGAGTAGCTTCTTAGAAACAAGGCTAAATGCGACCACAGAGACGTCGACTGATCCGGCGCTTCGTGTATTTGGTACCGACTTTGTTATAATCGTTGGTGCAAATGAAAGCAATAACTAAATTTATCGATCTCAACAAGAGTCTGGCGGCAATAACCCACCAGGCGCTTAACGTACTGTTGCCGGTGTCGGCCTTCTTGTTAGTTAGTCTAGACCTTTTCCCGTTGGCGTTGGCGCTGGTCCTACTCAGCAAGTGGCGTGTATTGGCAGTTAAGAGTCGCTACTGGGGCATAAACTTACGCTCAAATATGGTTGATGTGCTGCTAGGCATATCGGTTGTTATTTTTATGGATACGACTACTCTTTGGCCAAGACTAGCATGGCTGGGTTTTTATGTGGTTTGGGTGACTCTTATCAAGCGACTCTCTGGCAGCTACGGCATGCTGACTCAAGCAGCAACTGCTCAGGCATTAGCTGTGGCAGCGATCTTTTACCAAAGACAAGATACAGAGATATGGTTCTTGACGCTCGGCGCGTGGTTGATTGGTTATTTTTGCGCACGCCATGTGATCTCTTCTTTGGAAGAAGAGCATCCGGCAGCTGTTGCCCACGTATGGGCACTGTTTGCAGCGCAAGTCGCTTGGGTTAGCGCTCATTGGCAGGTTTGGTTTTGGTTTATCCCGCAAATGGCGATACTGCTTAGCGTTATTTTTGTCTCACTAGCTCTCCTACACTTGTTGCAAAAGCAAGAGGCGCTTACGCCCATCCTCTTCAGACAAATTTCAGGCAGTCTTGGTATCTTGCTTGTAGCCATCTTGATATTCTCTGATTGGCAAGATAAAACAATATAGAAGACAGGTAACACATGGAAAGTAAGCAACAACAGTCGTCGATCAAGGGCGGATTAGTCGCAGTCGCGGTAGTCGCTGGTGCAACGGGCTTTTTGGGAGGCACTCTTAGCAGTAGCTTTACCGACAACTCAGACCAGAACACCCGTACCGATACGGCCTTGCAGGCCGAGCTTATTAGTACAGAGAGCGACCTTATTAGTGCAGTTGCAGCTGATGTTAGCCCAAGTGTTGTCTCTATAAATGTGACCAGCGAGACACAAGGATTCTTTAGGACCTTCGAGTCAGAAGGTGCGGGTACGGGTATTATCTTGAGCTCCGACGGATACGTTATAACTAATCGTCACGTCATCCCAGAGGGTAGCGAGGATATCGAGATTACTTTATCTGATGGGACTGTTCTAGACGATGTTGATGTTGTTGGTCGTGATCCACGCACTGGTGTAGACATCGCCTTCCTGAAGATCAACGGCGAGAATGATCTTCAGCCTGCAGTTATTGGTGATTCTGACACGATAGATATTGGCGACAAAGTGATCGCTATTGGGAACGCTCTGGGCGAGTTCCAAAACAGCGTAACGACCGGAATCATATCTGGACGGTCTCGTCCGATCGTAGCAGGTGGTAGTGGCGGGGCAGAGGCCTTGACTAATCTTCTGCAGACAGACGCAGCTATCAATCCTGGTAACTCCGGCGGGCCACTCCTTAACATTACTGGTCAGGTCATTGGCATTAACACCGCAGTCGCAGAAGGTCAGAACATCGGGTTCGCTATACCAATCAGTGACGTCGTTGGCAGCATAAATAGCGTATTGGCAACTGGTGAGTTCGAGGTACCATTTATCGGCGTACGCTACGAAGTCGTTGATGATAATCTAGCCGACCAGTTAGACCTAAATACCGACAACGGAGCTTTGGTTAGAGGCGGATTCGGCGACGACACAGCCGTGCTCGAGGACAGCCCTGCAGCTAAGGCCGGCATTCAGGAAGACGACATCATCCTGTCGGTTAACGGCGAACAGATTAACGAAGATAACGGACTACGCGCACTCATCGGTAAGTACTCGGTTGGCGAAACACTGCAGCTAGAAGTCCTGCGTGGGAGCGATAACATCGATATTAGCGTCACACTAGAGGCAGCGCCAGAGACACTCTAGGAGGCTAGTTTCTTCAGGCAAAGTGCGAGATTGTCCGAAGAGTGTAGTTCAAAAGAGTGCGACTTGGCTAAGTCCAAGAGACTATCGTGCTGCTCTATGAGCGCTTCAATAATAACGTAGCAACCAGCCTTGTACTTTTTACCCAACAGTTGCCTGTATAGCGATAATCCGTCTTCGGCGGCATAAAGCGCAAGCTCTGGCTCGTAGATTAAACCAGGAGTATCGGACTCGAACTTGCGCTGCTTGTCGGCTGGTACGTAAGGTAGGTTTGCCAGAACTAGATCGTAGTGCTCCAGGCTTTTTAGCTTGGTAAAGTCTTGCTCTAGGCACTGGGCGCATACTTTGTGACTGCGGGCATTTTGTTTGGCCACAGCTATTGCTTGATCGGATATATCATTTAAGTGTAGCCAGGCTCTAGAGCCTGTAGGTTCGACATTTGTCGCCCTGTCCGGCTTATCGCCGGGGCGCTGCTTGGGTATCTCTAGCCGGTAGGTTATACCCAGAGCCCCACAACCCGTACCTATGTCGATAACATTGCTGCCTAAGGGCAGGTTCAGTTGCAGCGCCAGAGATATTACGGCTTCCGACTCGGGTCGAGGGATAAGGGTATGCTTAGTAACGAAGAAACTGCGCCCGTAGAATTCTTTCTGGCCTAGTACATAGGCGAGTGGCTCCTGGGTTTTGCGACGAGCGACCAGCTTGCCTAGAAGTGTATGCTGTTTGGTGCTTAACTCGAAGTTGCCAGCAATCACATTGGCCTTGCTTGACTGCGTCACGTGCGCCAATAGGGCAGTGGCGTCAATTCGCGCAGTAGAAATACCCACAGATATCAAGTCTTTGGTTAATTGGTCTAAGAGGCTGACTTTGCTGCCGGACATATGAAGTAATCCAGGCCCGACTTTACGTGTTTTCGGAGCGGAGAAGTTCGGCCTCGGCCTTTATTAACTCTTCGTGTAGGTCAGCTATATCGCCGCCCAAGGCAGCTGGGATATTGCTGCGACTATAGCCGATTCGGTGGTCAGTTATGCGGTCTTGGGGGAAGTTGTAGGTACGAATCTTTTCGCTACGATCGCCACTGCCAATAAGTTTTTTGCGTTGGGCGCTAGCCTTGGCCTGTTCTTCGTCTATCTGCTTTTGGATAAGGCGCGAGCGCAGAACACCCATAGCTTTCTCGCGGTTTTTGATCTGTGACTTTTCGTCCTGGCAGGTTACCACCAGGCCAGTGGGTAGATGAGTGATGCGCACGGCGGAGTCGGTTGTATTGACGCTCTGTCCACCGTTGCCGCTACTGCGGTAGGTATCGACTTTTAGGTCGTTCAAGTGGATCTCGATGTCTTGTTCTTCAACCTCTGGCATAACAGCAACCGTGACGGTACTGGTATGTACGCGGCCCTGGCTCTCGGTGGCTGGTACTCGCTGTACGCGGTGGACGCCGCTTTCAAACTTGAACTGTCCGTATACTGCGTCGCCACGGACGGCAAAGATGATCTCTTTAAAGCCACCGACTTCAGAAGGCGTCTCGCTTACCAGCTCGGCCTTCCAGCCGAGTGCTTCGACCCGTTTGATATACATGCGGTATAGCTCGCCAACAAACAGCGAGGCTTCGTCACCGCCTGCACCGGCGCGAACTTCGACAATAACATCCTTTTCGTCGTTGGGGTCTTTGGGGAGTAGGGCTTCCTCTAGCGATGCGAATACTTCTGCCAGCTGGGCATCTAGCTGTTTAACTTCATCTGCAGCCAGCTGAGCGATCTCGTCGTCCCCCTGGGCCAGCTCTCTCGCTTCCCTCATCTGTCTTTCTAGGTCATCTCGACGATCAAAGAGGTCCAAGATGCTCTGGACTTGCTTTTGCCGCTTGGCAATTTTGGGGTAGGTAGGGCTAGAGTAGACAGAGTTGTCGGATAGCTTCTCTTCGATAGCTTGGAGTTCTTGCTGGAGTTCTTGCTGCTTGCTCATGATGGTAGTAGTGTAACAAAAAAGAGCACCTTGCGTAGGTGCTCTTTGTGATCTTGTTAGCTATTTCTGCTTTGGCTTAGCCTTAGATCTGTTGGTTTTGAGGCCTTCGATCTTTTGTACCGTTCGCTCAGCCTTTTCTTTTGGCTTAGACTTGGCAGCCTGCTTGGCTTCGCGGGCTTTTTTGGCGGCTTCGGAGCGTGCCTTGAACTTGTCGACGCGACCTTCGACATCCATAAGCTTCTCTTGGCCCGTATAGAATGGGTGGCTAGCGCTTGAGATGTGTACTTTAATAAGGGGGTAGGTATTGCCATCAGTCCACTTCACACTTTCTTCGCTCTTGGCGGTGCTTTTACTAAGGAACTGTGTGCCGTCGTTGAGGTCTTCGAAGACGACAACTTGATAATCATCTGGGTGGATTGCTGCTTTCATAACCGCAGAACTATACCAGATGAGTGGCCGGCCTGCAAGAGGTTAGTCGAGAATTGGGAAGGCCTAGTTGCTAAGAAGGGGCTTATCTGTTAAGCTGGTCTAGCTACAAATAAATGTAACGAAACAATTCTTAAAGATCCGAGCTATAGAGCTCTCGTGACCATTCAGGCACCATTAACAGCACAGATTCCCCTAATAACTCTTGGAGAAGTAGCTTAAACTAACTTCCCGGAGCTTTAGAGAAAATCTACATCTGTTTCTGGCACCTGCTTGACCTACGATAGACCTATCAGCTCGAATCTGGGCAACAATCCTCCCGACTAACGGGCAATTGCCAAGAATGAAGAGAAAGGATTGATGTGAGTAAAGTAGACATCGATATTAAGGCTTTGCTGGAAGCCGGCGTCCATTTTGGACACAATACCAGTAGATGGCACCCAAAGATGGCCCCGTTTATACATAGTAAACGCGGTAAAGGCCATGTCATCGATCTAACAACCACGGTGACTGCCCTCGAAGAGGCACTACCTGTTATTAGCGGCGCGGTTGCTGCAGGCAAGAAGGTCCTATTTGTTGGCACCAAGAGGCAATGCAAAGACATAGTTCGCACTGCTGCTGAAAAAACAGATATGCCCTACGTTTGCGAGCGTTGGATGGGCGGTATGCTGACCAACCAAAAGACAATCGGTGTACAGATCAAGAAGCTCAAAGACCTTGAGGCAAAGATGGAATCAGGCGAGCTGGCCAACCGCTACAACAAGCTAGAGGTCCAGCGCTTCCAAGAGCAGATCGAGCGCATGAACCACGTTTACCTGGGTATCAAAGAGATGCCACAGAAGCCTGGCGCAGTGTTTATAACCGATATGATCGTTGACTCTACCGCCGTCAAAGAGGCTAGAAAACTCGGCGTACCAGTCATTGCTATTGCCGACACTAACGTTAACCCAGAAGAGGTCGACTACCCAATCCCAGCGAACGACGACGCTATAAAGTCTATCCAAGCCATCACCGACTTAGTTGTTAAAGCAGTAGAGCTGGGCAAGACGAAGCAAAAAGTTACCAAAGAAGAAGATCCAAAAAAGGGGGAATAAATGGCCGTCGACATCAAAGACATCAAAAGACTAAGGGAGCTAACGGGAGTCGGTATGACCGACGCCAAGAAGGCCTTAGAAGAAGCCAAGGGTGACTTCGATAAAGCGCTTGAAGAAATGCGCATCAAAGGTCTAGCCAAGGCTGAGAAGCGCGGCGAGAAAGAAGCTCGCGCGGGAGTCGTAGACAGCTATGTCCACAGTGGCCGCATAGGTGTGCTGCTGGAAGTTAACTGCGAGACAGACTTTGTTGCTCGTAACGAGAACTTTACAGATTTTGTACGCGATATCGCCATGCACATTGCTGCCAGCAACCCGCTTTGCGTAGCAGAAGCTGATGCGCCCGCAGATCTAGTCAAAAAAGAGAAAGAACTAATCGCAGCCGAGCTAAAAGAAGAGGGCAAACCAGCCGACATGATCGACAAGATCAGCGAGGGTAAGCTGCGTAAGTACATGGATGGCATTTGCCTCCTTAACCAGCCATACGTCAAGGACCCCGACATAACCGTCGAGCAGTACTTGAAGGAGCGCATTGCTAAGCTTGGCGAAAACATCGTTATACGCAAGTTTGCACGTATCGAACTAGGTGCTGGTGAGTAAAATCGTCGTATCTAAGCTATAATAGGTATAAGCATATCAATACTTAAAGCCCAAGGAGGTTAAGTCATGGACGGAAACCAGATAGTCAAAACGACGGCAGACAAGTTCGCGCAGAGTGAGGCTCATTTTAGTGACGAGATCAGCAAGCTGCGCACTGGCCGCGCTCACCCCAGTATGCTTGATGGCCTGATGATTGAAGCTTACGAGACAAAGATGCCACTCATTCAGGTTGGCTCTATTACCGTGCCCGAGGCAACAACCTTGCAGATCACACCTTTTGATCCAACAAACATAGAGGCTATCAGTACAGCGATCCGTGCCGACCAGCAGCTTGGACTCAACCCAAGCGACGACGGTCGGGTTGTGCGCATACCGGTGCCACCCCTGACTACCGAGCGCCGCCAGCAGATAGTCAAGGTTGTTAAGGAAAAGATGGAAGATGCCTTTATCAGTATGCGTAACGCACGCCATGACGGCATCAAGCAGATAAAGACAGAGGGTCTTAAGGGTGACGAGGCGAAAGGCCTAGAGTCAGACATTGACGAAGCTATGGCTAAGGTCAAGAAGTCAATCGAGTCAGCTGCTAAGCTAAAAGAAGAAGAGATCCTCAAGGTTTAGCCTGCGGGATTGGTACGAGACATGTCAGATATAACTGCACCACGTCACGTTGGGGTCATACTGGACGGTAATCGTCGTTGGGCCAAGGCCAAGGGTCTAGCCTCTATTAAGGGCCATAATGCTGGCACAGAAAACATCCGAGAAGTTTTACAAAAAGCTTTGGACATGGGCGTCGAGTATATAAGCTTGTTTGTTTTTTCTACTGAAAACTGGAAACGCACAGAAGAAGAAGTAGGGCACTTGATGAGCCTATTTGTCAGGTTGATGAAAAAGGAGAAAGACAAGCTACTTAGCGATAACCTAAAGGTAGTCTTTGCCGGACAGCGAAGCCACGACAAGCTACCAAAAAGCGTTAAAGAAGCTATGGTTGATCTAGAGGATTCAACGAAAGACAACACGGCAGGGACTTTAGTCATGTGCTTTAACTACGGGGGTCAAACAGAGATTATAGATGCTGCAAAGGCAGCTGTAGAGTCTGGGCTATCAGCCGATAAATTGGACCAAAAGACCTTTGAGCAATTCTTGTATACACCAGAGGTTCCAGAACTGGACCTGGTGATCCGCACGAGTGGAGAACACCGTATTAGCGGCTTTCAGCTATGGCGTGCAGCATACGCAGAATTCTTTTTTGTCGATAAGAATTGGCCTGACTTCACTACCAACGATATGGAACAAGCGATTAACGCTTACTGTTCCCGTGATAGGCGCATAGGTAAGTAGCTTCGTAGGCAGAAGGTATTTGCAGGTGGTGCCAGCATAAGAATTACTGTATTATATTCTCCTAAAGTAAGTAGAGGATTTATCACAAATGCAGACATTTCTGTTAGTAGCTTTGGGCATAATTTTGTTTCAGCTTTTAGTTGTACTGCACGAGTACGGCCATTTCTTGGTTGCCAAACGTAACGGGGTAGAGGTAGAAGAGTTCGGCCTCGGCTTTCCGCCGCGCATGGTTGGCAAGGTTATGGGCAAGGGGATATTCCGCAGCCTGTACACCATCAACTGGCTACCGCTTGGCGGCTTTGTAAAGCTCAAGGGCGAAAACGATACTGCTAAGGGCAAAGGCACTTACGGGTCTCAGCGCCTATGGGTGAAGACCAAGATTATTTTGGCTGGTGTTGTAGTCAACTTCCTGACAGCCATTGCTTTGTTTACTCTATTGGCTTTAATCGGCATCCCCAGGCTACTACCAACAGCCGGCTTCGCCGACGAAGAGCAGTTTACTATCGCCTCGGACACGACTATTGCGAGCTCGACTGCAATCACGTCTTTTGTTGCCGATGATTCACCAGCGGATGCAGCTGGCCTACAGCTGGGTGACAAGCTGATATCGCTGGCGGGCCAGAATATCGATACAAATATGACGCTCGGTAATTTAACGCCCCAGCTAGCTGGACAAACAGTCGACCTAGTTGTCGAGCGGGACGGCGGCCAACTAACGCTCGCCCCAACCTTGCGCACCCAAGAAGTCATAGAGGCTAGTGTGGTCGAGCGCGAACAATGCCTTGCCGCTGGCGGCAGCTCGTGCTCACCAGCGATGGGCTACCTGGGTGTTGTGGCGACAGACTTCGTACTACAGAAGAGCACATGGTCGGCGCCAATCACTGGCGTTGGTTTGGCACTACAATACAGCAAGGTAACATTACAAGGACTGTGGACGGCTGTCAGCGCCTTGTTTGCCGGGGACACAACGACAGCTAGCGAGTCAGTGTCTGGCCCTGTTGGTATCTTCTTTATTTTAAAGGAAGGGGCTAACCTTGGGTTTAGGTTTATTCTGATGATCATCGCTATTATCTCGCTAACCTTAGCCATCATGAACACCCTGCCAATACCAGCCCTAGACGGCGGACGCTTGATGTTAACCGTGCTCTTCCGCAAGATTCTTAAGAAGCCACTAACAAAGGATACCGAGGAGAAGATCGTTGGCAGTAGTATGGCTATGTTACTGCTGCTAATGCTTGTTATAACAGTCGTAGACATCAGAAGGTTCTTTTGACCTCTAGGCAGGAACAGCACAGTACTAATTTTCGAACAAAAGGAGTTGCGTTAACGGTCCTGCTGGCCGTTGCCATCTTCTTTTTAGGGCAGGTTGCGGCAGCCTTAGTACTGCTGCTTTTGGAGCCGGATTTTATTAGAAGCCCCGACTCTGTGTCGCCATGGCAAAACCTGGTAGCCTTTAGTGCCCTTGCTCTAGTCGTTGCTGGGCTGCTTTCCCTGGTGCTCAACAAGCATCATCGAGGCAGCGTACGTACGACTCTTCGCCAGTTGGGCGTGCGCAGGCTAAAACTAAAGCATCTTGGTAGCATTGCTGTCCTGCAATTTTTGTACATAATCTCTTCTGCTAGTATCCTCCTTCTTCTGGAGTGGCAGGATTACGTTCAGCTCGATGGGGATCAGAGCATTGGTTTTGACAGGGCGCTGCAGGGAGCCTCTTTGATACCAGCATTCTTGACGCTTGTCGTCCTAGCCCCCCTGATAGAAGAGCTGCTATTTAGGGGTTTTCTATATCAGCGTTTGAGCAAACTAACTGGGGTTGTCTCTGCTGCTGCGGTGACCAGTATTCTTTTTGGGCTGGCCCATATTAGGGGTGCCGATTGGCAGGTGCTGGTTGCTATGGATACTGCATTGTTGAGTGTCTTTATGATTATTGCGCTGGAGCGCACGAAGACTTTGCTGGCACCTATTATTATGCATGCTATCAAAAATGCTCTGGCTTTTTATGTGCTCTTTTTGGCGTAGCTGCGCGAGGTTTGAGGTATACTGATTATTCAGAGGTAATAAAGATGAAGATCACACAATTAGCAACCAAAACTACCAAAAATATTCCAGCGGACGAGACAGCCAAGAATGCCAAACTGCTGCTTCAGGCAGGCTACATACATAAAGAGATGGCAGGCGTCTACGACCTGTTGCCGCTAGGCTGGAAGGTTGCCGAAAACATAAAACAGATCGTACGCGAAGAGATGAATGCCATCGGTGGCAACGAGATGCTGATGAGCTCGCTGCAGCGCAAAGACGTTTGGTCCAAGACCGACCGCTGGGATGACAAGCAGGTAGATGTCTGGTTTCGTACCCAGCTAAAGAACGGCAGCGAGCTGGGTCTTGGTTGGTCGCACGAAGAGCCAATTACCGATATGATGATCAACCACATCAGCAGCTACAAGGACTTGCCTCGGTATGTCTATCAGTTCCAGAATAAGCTACGTAACGAACTACGAGCCAAGAGTGGCATCATGCGCGGGCGCGAATTTACCATGAAGGACCTCTATAGCTATAGCGATAGCCAGGAGTCCCACCAGACTTTTTATGACAGCTGCATAGAGGCTTACCACCGCATCTTCCAGCGTCTTGGCATAGGCGAGCAGACTTACTTTACTTACGCATCCGGCGGGGCGTTCACAAAATATAGCCACGAATTCCAGACAATCTGCGAGGCAGGTGAAGACATTATTTATGTGCATGAGCAAAAAAAGCTGGCGATAAACGAAGAGGCTCTAAACGACGAGGTGTTGGGTGAGCTCGGGGTCAAAAAGGAAGACCTCGTCAAAAAGAAGGCGGCCGAGGTTGGCAATATATTTAGCTTTGGTGGCACCAAATCCGAGCAGCTTGGACTGTATTTTACCGACAAGGAGGGCCAGAGGCAGCCCGTTATTCTTGGTTCCTACGGGATAGGCATTACGCGTCTTATTGGCGTGATTACCGAGATGCTCAGTGACGACAAAGGCCTCGTCTGGCCCGCACAGATCAGCCCCTACCTGGTGTATTTAGCCGAGATCGACCAGCCGGACCAAGCAGATATTATTTGCCAAAAGCTAACCGAGGCCGGCATTAGTTATCTGCATGACGAGCGCGACATAAGACCTGGTAACAAGTTTGCTGATGCTGATCTGTTAGGATTTCCGTACCGTGTTGTTATTAGCGGACGCAGCCTGGAGGCAGGCGGTGTAGAGTTTAAAGAGCGCACTTCTTCTCAGGCAGAGACAAAGACGATTGACGAAGTTATTGATCTCATAAAAGCCAAGTCCTAGTAACCTACACTGTACAAACGATCAAAGAAGGTGTATTATCTTGCCTCAAGCTAGGAGTTAAGGGGACAGACAGCTTGCCAAGCGGCACATTCTGCTACTAGGCGGTAAGCTTTCGTCCAACATCAGCTGGTCAACAACACGGCCTATATGGGCAGACTTTGTCGAGCCAAATCATATAGGGCGTATAGATAGGAGTAATAAGGTGAAGAAACAATTCCACCTAACAAGTGAGGGTATCCGAGAGTTCGAAGCAGAGCTGGAAGAGCTATTGTCAAAGCGTCCGGCAGTTGCCGAGGCCATTAGCTTGGCCCGCGAGCAAGGAGACCTATCAGAGAACGCCGAATATCAAAATGCGAAGCTCGAGCAAGATCGTCTAGAGAAGCGCATCAAGCAGATTGACCACATCCTTAAGAACGTCGAAGTTATTAAGACCCCGCGCAAGCACGATAAGGTCCGACTAGGTTCTACTGTCGAGCTAAAGAGCGGCAACAAGAAAGTTACTTTTAGCGTCGTAGGCACCGTCGAGGCCGATCCTTTAGAAGGTAAGGTAAGCGACGAGTCGCCAATCGGCAAGGCACTGCTTGGTGCAGCTTTGGGCGAGAAGGTAGAGATTGTTACGCCGGCAGAGACTAAGAAGTACACTGTCGCCTCCATCTCCTAACCCCATAACCACAGACCAGAAAGCAAAGAGCCGGCAAAAGCCGCTCTTTTTCTTTCTTTGTAGACTAGCTGTCCTCGGTCAACGTACTATATGTACGCCCCCTGCGGCGGGTTTCTAATAAAGTCTTCAAGCTACACCCAAGCCGAGCTCTCGGCTTCGACTATAAGATTTTATTTTGCTTGTGCTTGGTGGTTGAGAGTTTTCGTGAGAGTATTCCCTAAGTGATAGTGAGCAAGATAGACAATGAGCACCAACAAACTTTTTGATAGATACAATGTAGACCCTACGTTATTTTTGGTGCCGGGCAGCGACCTGGGTTTTGATGCACCGGTTTGCCCGGAAGAAGAGGACTGTAAAGCTGTCTTTGATGCAGTAAAGAACCAAGGCCTACTAGAAGTCGTCACAGGCCTTGTAGAAGTTTATCTGAGCGATCCTATGTTCGAGCCTTTCTGCGACGAGGCAGTCAATACAGCGCCTTTGCTGCGTCTCCTTGATCTATCTTTGCACCAGCAGACTTCTGATGCCGAGCGATCTAGAGCTATGTCAGTACGCTTGATTGCAGAGACTGCTAAGGCTGCAGCAAGCAGCGAAGGCTTGTGTGCGATTCAGTGGAGGACAGAATCGCGCCGTCCTCGTCTGCACGCGTATCTAGCTAAGACTTCTTGGACACCTATTGGTTCCAACTGACGCCGCAGATTGTAGGCCTCACCTCTAGCTAGACGTCTCTGTCTGCTGTATTCTTATTATTAGCATGGCATCACTAAAAGAATACCGACAAGAACAGCTGGTTAAACTGCAGCGCATGAAGGATATGGGGATCAATCCGTATCCGGCTAAGAGCTTTCGCGATACAGCTGTCGCAGCCATAGTAGGGCAGCCGGATCAATACATCGGTAATGGCGCCTGCGTGGCCGGCAGGTTAATGAGCATCCGCGAGCATGGCCAGGTTATGTTCTTGGATATTCGTGACGAAGGTGCCGAAATCCAGCTGATTGTACGGGCCGAGTCGCTAGAGGCAGAGCATCCCAAAGGCTTACTCGGTTTTAGCGACCTAGGTCTACTGACCCGTGGGGACATTATCGAGGCTGCCGGCGTTGTTGCACATAGCGATAGCGGGGAGCTGTCTGTCGAGACGAAAGGGCTGCGTATCCTTAGCAAAGTCCTGCGCCCACTGCCAGACAAGCTAGAGGACAAAGAGACTCGTATGCGCCGCCGCTATCTGGATATGACGATCAATGACGACGTGCGGGCACGCTTTATGCGCCGTAGCGCTTTCTGGGATGCGACACGCAGTTACTTAAACCAGAACGGCTTTAGCGAGATCAACACGCCAGTACTAGAGCACACAACTGGTGGTGCCGACGCTAATCCGTTCGTTACCCACATGGACGCCCTGGGCGAAGACTTCTATCTACGTATTAGCCACGAGCTGCCCCTCAAACGTCTGCTTGGCGGTGGCATGAATAAAGTCTACGACCTCGGCCCGCGCTTTAGGAACGAGAATTATAGCGACGAACATCTGCCCGAGCATATTGCTATGGAATGGTACTGGGCTTACGCAGACTGGCAGGACGGCATGAAGTTTATGGAGGATATGTATCGCCACGTGCTGCAGCAAACTTTTGGCACTCTGCAGTTTGACTTCCGTGGTCAGCAGATCGATATGGCAGGGCAGTGGGAGCAATGGGATTACGCCGAAGTTATCAAAAAGCATTACGACATAGACGTCTTTGACTGCACAATAGAGCAAGTAGCCGCTGCCCTTAAGGCCAATGGTCTCGAGGTCGAGAAGCAAGACAGCCTGCCGCGTGGTATCGATAAGCTCTGGAAGAATATTCGCAAAGACGTGGTCGGCCCAGTCTGGCTTATTAATACCCCTGCGTTTATATCGCCGCTTAGCAAAGCAAGTGACGACAACTCTAATTACGTACAGCGTTTTCAGCCAGTCATCGCTGGCTCCGAACTAGGTAATGGCTGGAGCGAGCTCAATGATCCAGTCGATCAGCTGGATAGGTTTATGGCACAGCAGGCTATGCGCGACAAAGGCGACGAAGAAGCCCAGATGCTAGACATGGACTATGTCGAGATGCTGGAGTACGGCATGCCCCCGGCTTGCGGCTGGGGTAATAGCGAGCGCGTATTTTGGATTTTTGAGGGCGTCACGGCGCGTGAGGGCGTAGTCTTTCCGCAGCTACGCGCCGAGGTTGAGGAGTCTACCAAGGACATCTATCCAGAAATATATGGTCCGTCTGGTTTGCTGGCAGCATCTGGGCAACGACAACAGGACGACAGCAAGCGTATCGTAGCCGTCGTTAATAAGGCCTTAGAGCCGTGGCAGGTTGCCAACACTGCCGCCCATATGAGCGCCTACCACGCACACCAAATGGCCAAGGGCGAGTTCGATAGTGGCGAGTTCTTCGTAACCCGTGATAGCCACCAGCTACCGCGCAATTCGCAGCACCCAATACTTATAAAGAAAGCCGAGCTCAAGGATCTGCGCAAACTATACAAAAAGGCCAAGGACAGTAACGTTAAGATGCACGTTTTTGTGCGCGAAATGATAGAGACAAATGTCGACAGTGAGATTGTAGAAGCGCTTGCAGGCCAATCAATGGACGAAGTAGACATCTACGGTATCGCTCTATTCGGCGATAACGAGTCCGTTAATGCTCTGACTAAGCAGTACCGCCTCTGGAGTTAATTCTAATGATAGATCTGGAATCTCTACTAAATTAAAGCAGCGCCAGCTTGCCTGAATAATCCGGGATAGTCTGAGGCAGTGATGGTTAGCTTCGTCTTTTTTTGCCCAGAGTATGTCAGAGCCTAAGCTCTCGGCGCTTGCTAATATTGCAGTCTTTGGCAGTCCTTCGGGGAAGTCGCTTGATGTCGGGAAGAGGAACGGTACTATTTCTAGGATGGATCCATCAAGCTTGGCCGATACAACTTCTATAGCAGGCGCATTGTCTAGGTCGTAAACGCCCAGAGATTCTCCTTCCTCAAAGCGAGTACCTAGGTAGTTTTCAAAAAAACTCATAGACGCGCGATTATATAGACAGTCTAGGGGGCTGTCTAGTGATATTTATAGTTGCCAAGAAGGGCCCTCATTTACAAATACACTCCATGTCTGAGATAATAGTTACACTAACCAAGCAGAGGAGTCAAAATATGGCGAGTATTGACACAGTAGAGGGTATCGGCCCAACTTATAAGGACAAACTTAAGGCGGCAGATATTGCGACTGTAGAGAAGCTGCGCGAAGCTGGCGCACAGCCATCTGGCCGTAAGCAGATTGCTGATCAGACAGGCATTGACGAAAAGATGATTCTAGAATGGGTTAACAGGGTAGACCTAATGCGCATCAAGGGTGTCGGCGAGGAATACTCAGACCTCCTAGAGTGCGCCGGTGTCGATACTGTTGTCGAGCTTGCGACTCGTAACTCCGACAATCTGGCCGCCAAGATGGAAGAGCTGAACGAAGAGAAGAAGCTCGTTCGTGTTGTACCAAGTGCAGAGAAGGTTGCCGATTGGGTTGCACAAGCCAAGGACCTACCGCGCGGCGTCCACTACTAAACCACTTGACCCAGAAGACCCGCCCTGCCAACTAGCTTAGCTAGTTGCGCTGGCGGGTTTTCTGTCTTTGGCTAGAATCGATATTTTATCTTTACGGTACGCAGTCGGAGTGCCATATGCACACCTCCTTTGCGTTCCGCAGAGAAAAATCAATTCTAGCTCAAAGCCAAGCGGTTTAGTCAGCTTCGATAAAATCCACTCAAGCTGATCGGTGTAGCCACGCTTCAATACAGCCGCTCCTTGTTGTCCTTATGGGAAATTCCAAAATAGCTCCGCGTCTGTGGAACCTAGCGTTCCGATTTGATTGTGTGGGGTCTGCTGAAAATTCCAAGCTCACTCAAGCTGAGCAGTGTGGCTACGCTTCGGTTAGGATTTTATCTCTAAGTTGAGCACGACTGGCGTTCTGGTTAAAGCTGCTGTTTTGGGGTGTTTCTTTTTGGAGGTATAATTTTATTAATATGCTGCGGTATCTTATTCTTTTTGGGCCTCCGATCATCTTAGGGTTTTTGATGCTTTTGTATTTTAAGAATAGTTTTGGTAGGAAGTCTTTTTGACTAGATCTAGAGCTAGCAGCAGAGTATGTTTAAAGCCAGCATGAAAAAACTTATTATAGTTGGGTTGCAAATTACTTTTATCGGAATTGCTGGCCTTACTGCGGCGGTAGCTATGATCGGTTTTGGTTTAGCCCGGAGGTTGCCTTTGTCGCTTCTGCCTGCTGCTGTGGCGATGACGGCATTACTGATAGCAGTCTGGCGAGTGGCTCGCTACCTAAGACAACCAGTTGTTGCAGCTCGACAGATATGGGCTCCGACGTTAGCAGCCTTCTTTATACCCTCGTTACTTCTAGCTATAGATGCCTTAAGGGTTTGGCGACATAACTGCATTGACGAGCCCGACTCTCAGCTGTGTCTGGTAGAGAGTCAGAGCTACATTGCTGCATTCTTTTTAATATACGTATTTTCGTTTCTGATTCTGGCTGTGTCGCTGTGTCTGTTTAAGCTTCACAAGCACAGCACAGAGACAAATAATATTTGAAATTTTTTTAAAAAAGTTATATTATATTTCAATGAAGATTGATGGCCCTAAGACTTATAGCAATAATCCAGATTTTGATCATTCTTTGGCTGTAGATCTCAGTAAAGACCAGCTAGATATGATCATGGATAACACGGTCGTACCATGTGTTGATGTTCTGATGATAGATAGCCATAAGAAGGCTCTGCTGCTGGCAGAGCGTACTTCGCGTCCAGCAGAGGGGTTGTGGTTTGTTGGTGGGCGCATAGCCAGGGATTTAGATATCGAGTCGGCTGCGATAGCTGTCGTTAAGCGAGAGACTGGCACAGATATATCACCAAGCAAGCTAGGCTTCTTGGCAGTTAACCGTTTTGCTTGGGACTACCGCAAGTTTGACCCTAATAAGCGCGGTAGGGTAGATGTAAATTTCTGCTACACCTACGAGCCTACGGACGATGAGCTTGATCACATGCGCAGCAGGCTTACGGACGATGAGTATGACATTACTAAAGGTATACGGCCTTATACTCGTAAAGAATTAGAAGATTTCTTTGCAGGGTCCGACACAGTTAACGCTAGAGTGTTGTTAGACTATTGGGATAAATTATTTAACTAGGCTGTCCCAATACCTACATCTCTGATAGACTGGTGGGCATGGCAAAGAAGACTACAACTACGACACGCAAAAAGACAACTACTGCGAAGGCCAAAAAGAAGGCTCCAGTAAAGAAAGCTACTAAAAGAGTAGCCAAAAAGACCGTCAAGCGTCCCGCGGCAAAAAAGACACCCGCAAAAAAGGCAGCTACCAAAAAGACAGCTGCCAAAAAGACTGTAAAAAAGGCGGCTCCTACACCTAAGCCAAAAGTATCACCACGCTCTAGCGCTACTAAACTTGCAGCTACGTCTACTCGGACAACTGACGACAACGTCTGGCAAAAGCTCAAGAATTGGAACCTTGGCCTTGGTTTGCTGCATGCAGCACAGGCCGTTACCATGGCGCTGCTAGCCAAAGACTTTCGTCTGCCACTAGATGTTAACTTCTTGACATTCAACGACGCCACCGAAAGCCTGGACACTACATCTCGGACTATTGCAGACGTTCCGCTGGCTTGGCTGATCATCGCCTTTTTGGCTATGAGCGCCGTAGCCCACGCAATTATTGCCGGCCCTTGGTTTGATAATTATAAAAAAGATCTAAGCCGCGGTATCAACCGCGCGCGCTGGATAGAGTATTCCCTTAGCGCCAGCACGATGATGGTTGCTATCGGCTTTTTGGTAGGTATCACCAGTCTCAGCCTCTTTATAACCATCTTTGCACTGACTGCTGTCATGAACCTTTGTGGCTATATCATGGAGGTGCATAATCAGGACACCAAACAGACCAGCTGGATTAGCTTTGTCGTGGGCTCGATCGCGGGCATTATCCCCTGGATTGTTATCGGGCTATTCTTCCTTAGCAACTGGCTGTATGGTAGTGGCCAGCCGCCAACCTTCGTCTACGTTATATACATCAGCATCTTCTTATTCTTTAACGCCTTTGCGATCAACATGTATAAGCAATACAAGAAGAAGGGTAAATGGGCCGATTACCTATACGGCGAGAAGGCTTATATGGTGCTTTCTTTGGTGGCTAAAAGTGCACTAGCCTGGCAAGTCTTCGCCGGCACACTGAGGTAAACTCTGTAAGGCTACTTTGGATATTTTGTTCTCCGGGGCGCAGTCGGAGTAGCAGTGCCTACACCTCCTTTGCGCTTCCTCAAACAAAATTCCAAATTATCACTCCCATAGTTCGCCTCAGAGCAAGCCTTCCGCTAGGATCACTTACCCATAACCCTAGCCTGCCAGCAATCCTATCGGTCCGCGCTTTGATTTGATTCATGAAAATTCTAAAGCCAAGCTGCAGGACCTAGCATAAATTCCAAGGACCTTTTGCCAGAGGTCTTAATTCTTGGGCTGTTATACTTTATGAATGAGCGAGCTACCCGCATTTAGTCCTATTGAGTTTATAGATGAGCCCTCTACTGATAACATCCCCAAGGATGTAAAAGAGGTTATCGATAGGGTAGCCCAGAGCTTCTTACGCCTTCACGGCGACAAGCTAGTATCTGTGTATGCGCACGGCAGTACCGTGCGGGGTGACTTTGACCAAACGGTTAGCGATATCGATTTAGCTATAATCACGAGCGAGGCTGGCGATAGCCAGGAGCTGATCGACGAAGAAGGTCAGCTCCTGGCTAGATTGGGCGCAGACTCCGAGTATCGTCTGGATATTTCAACCAGAGATATCCAAGAGTTCGAAGCAGGCAGCAGACCCATGAACGCTGCCATTCTTGCCGCATCAGGTGCTTGTGTTTACGGACAAGAAATCAATTTTGCGAATTTTGCCCCCACTGACAGACTCGAGTTCGTAGAAGCTGTCACTACTTTTTATCTCAGAGAGCAAGATATCGTCAGATCCCTAGACTTAAAAGAGCGAGAGAGCAAAAGTGTACGGAGGATCCAGAAGTTTACCGTGAGGGTTCTCTTTGCGCTGGCTGTTTTGGAGGGTGCCCCTTTTACAACCAGCAGACCAAAACAGCTAGGATTGATACAAGAGTACGCCCCGACTTATTCAATCTCTGCAGAAGATACCTACCGTGCAATTGAGTCTGGGGTGCAGTCGTTTGACGATGCCTTTAACGTGTATTCAAAAGCTTGCGACTCTCTAAGAGCATTGCTGGCTCAGGAATAGTAGGGGGGATAAGTGTGATGTTTTGCGCTGGTAATTAATGCTTATGTTTGGGATAATTTAAGCAGATTGGGAGCACAAAGTATAAGTACTTGTATTTTTTATTAAATAGTTGTACAATATAGCTAGCTCAATAGTTTTAGAGATAAAGGAGTCACCATGAAACTACTTAAGAAAGCAGTCATTACTGCGTTTGCAACAGCTACACCATTAGCATCAGTTGCTTTTATTAGCCCAACTGTCGCTACTGCTAGCGACGTTAACATCGACGGTGTATGTACCAGCCTAGAAGGCGCCAACACTCGTCTATTTATAGAGAACCGCACACTACTATCACACGACCAGGGCGGCATCAGCCAGAGCCAGAGCTTTGCTTCTGACCCGCTACCAGCCGGTACCTACGCTATCAACGGTATATCTTATGACGATACGCACAGTGATCACCTAGACCCACGCCAGGTTAACGAGCAGTGGAGTGTTAACCTCTACGGTGTTAGCGGCGAAGTTGTCTACAGCTCACCCGTTACTAACGATGTTCCAGAAGACACTGATCGCATCGCTGTCGACTTCGGTGAAGTAGAGATTACCGAAGACGTCGTGCAGATCGAATACGTTCACGCATTTGGCCCAGAAGCAGACGCTGGTGTACTACCAGAAGACTTCATCTTTAACTCAGTAGTCCCAGCATGCCTTGCATTCACCGACACTCAGACCGTTGTCGAGGGCGAGACTACAATATCTAATCAAGTTTGTACGCTAAGCGGATTGTTCGACGAGAGCGACCCAGCCAAGCTAACCCTAACTGCCGAGCACGAGAACGCTCCTGAAGGCGCAGTTGTTAGCTACCAGGTAGACTGGGGTGATGACTCCGAGATCGAGGTGTTCACTACAGAGCAAGATATAGTTCACAGCTACACTGATGCTGGCACGTACGATGTACGCCTAACAGTTCTTGCAGACGGCCAGGAGATTGCCGTATGTGACGACCCTAGTAACACTGTAACCCAGGACAACATCACGGTTGTGCTCGACGCCACTACAGACGGCGGTGCATCTGACCAAGCTGTCCTTGCAGCCACAGGTGTTTCACCAGCTGCTGCTGCAGCTATCGGTGTTGGCCTTGTCGGTGCAGTTACTGCTATATTTCGTAAAGAGACAGCTTTTAGCACCAAGTAGACAATTTCTACAGCTAATTAAAAGACCTCCGCTGCACGCGCGAGGTCTTTTGTGTTGTGGCCTTTGATCTACTCTTCAAAAAAACCATTAGTTTGCTATAATTATCCTCATTGGTAATACAGCATGAACACCAAAACAAAACACCTCCTCCAGCATTCACTCGCATACTTCGTTGCCTTAACGATAGGCACCGGTATTGGTATTAACACTATCTTTGCTCTAGAAAGCGACGATCAGAAGCCAGAACCTGTCGTTGTAACAGAGCAAAACCTCGATGTTGTGGTCGAGGATTTTTATACAGAAGGGATAGAAGAGAGTATAGAGACAGGTCTAGTTATCCGTGACAGCAACGGGCAGGAGGTCCTCGCCGAGACAGGGTCCCCCAGCCAGACAGAAGCGGTTAACCAGCAGAATAGCTCTCAGCCTAGCCAGGTCGTAGTAGGCGAGACAGAGCCCGAAGAAGAGCTGGCTGCAGACCCCGAGACAACAATAGTTGCCAGCAGGAACCCGTTTATCGGCACGTCTTTGCACGTTAGCGAGCATGACCCTGCTGGCTGGACTGCTGCAGAGTGGGCGTCTAGCAATCCGTCAGGGGCTGCCGCCCTTAACAAAATATCTGGCGAGTCGATCGGTGTCTGGCTGGGTAGATGGGCCACTACTAGCTATGTCAGCGGGATTATGAACGCCGCCACTGCCAGAGGCGAGATGCCTGTATTCGTCATATATTCTATGCCTCAAGAAGGTTGCACAGGGTTGCCTGGTAGCGCCAATGACTACATTTCTTGGGCGCAGTCCATCGCGGACACGATCGGTAACAGAGATGTGATGCTTATTATCGAGCCTGACGAGCTACCTATCACTAACTGTACTCCTGCCCAGGAGGATCAACGCCTGGCAGTAGTCGCCGATGCGGTTAGTCGCTTTAAGAAGAATCCTCGCGCCAACATCTATATAGATGCCGGGCATAGTAACTGGGTTAGCCCAGCAGAGATGGCTAGTCGTCTGCGCAAGGCCGGTATAGATGGCACCAGAGGTTTTTCGCTAAATGTATCTAACTATCGTAGCGTCCCCGAGAGCCAGAACTACGGCCAGAGGCTAGTGGCCGAGCTAGGTGGATTCCACTACGTTATAGACACTAGTCGCAACGGCCTTGGCCCATCACCGGACAACGAATGGTGTAACGCCCCGGGCCGCGCACTTGGCCCCAAGCCTGGTGCCGCTAACTTCGGCGCTAACGATGGCTACCTGTGGATCAAGTATCCTGGCGAGTCAGACCTGGCTTGTAATGGTGGCCCTTCGGAGGGGCAGTGGTGGCCGGAGTATGCCGTTGGCCTCGCAGAGCGTGCCGCCTTCTAAACCACTTGGCCCAGAAATCCTACCCTGCCGCCCAGCATAGCTGGCCGCACTGGTAGGTTTTCTGTCTTTGGCTAGAATACGATATTTCGGTTTGCGGTCCTTGACGGGGCAGTGCCGTTTGCACAGCCACCGCCAAGCTTCCGCACCGAAATTCGATTCTATCTCAAAGCCAAGTAGTTTAGCCCCTCTTCATCGGGTTAGCTTGGATATTTTAAGTCAGCCATCCTCGGTCAACGTGCCATATGCACGCCTCCCTGCGGGGTCTGAATGAAAATTCCAAGCTGCACTCAAGCTGAGCGGTGTGGTCCGCCCCTGTCAGGACTTGGTAGATAAAATCATGATTGGGTTTGGCTCAAAAGAGCAGAACTAGCTCGCTAACTGTATAATGAGCTCATGCTTAACTCTAACTTTATAATATTTGTCGGTCTCTATCTTTTTACTGCGGTGTCCCATGGTCTTTTGGCTAGAGTTTCAAATAAAGACTCAAAGATGAGCCCAATTAAAAGGGCCTTTATAGCTATAGCTTTTGGAACACTCCCGATCACGATAGTAATAAGTGCCTTTTCAAGCTTTGCCGTTGGCGATACGTCTCGGGCTGTTTTGTTCTTGGGTCTCGGAGCGCTTTGTGCCTCTCTCTTTCATATCTTAATCATGACTGTGCTGAAACATATGACAGCCAGTAGGTACCAGGTTATGAGTGGTTCTTACGTTGTTTTTGCAGCGCTTCTGTCGCTTATATTGGGCGAGTCTCTTTCTTGGGCTGCTGTACTTGGTATTGCGGTTGTAGTGCTTGGGATAGGCTTTGTGGCTTACTCTAAAGACGAGTTAAAGAGCGACGGCAGGAAGTATGACCTGCTGGCTTTGCTCGCTGCACTAGCGGTTGCGGGCGCTCTAGTTTTTCAGAGCAAAGCGACCGACTATGCCTCGAACGGGGTGTTGCTAGTTGGCTCTTCTGCATTGCAGGCCCTGATACTCGGAGTATCTACAGCGGTATTGCCGAAAGAGTCTAATAAAGCAGGCAAGAAGAGAAGCACTCTGATGCCTTTTGTTGTTCTGGGCGTTCTGAACGGGGTCATAGGGCTCATTTATCTTCTAGCGCAGAACAACAGCTCCAGCATAGCCCTGCTAACAACGTCTACGTCGCTATCCATACCCTTATCTGCAATTGCAGGGATACTACTACTTAAAGAGAGAAAAAGTTATGGCCGTAAGATTGTAGGATCTGTTTTGGTATTCATTGGTGTGGTCGCTTTTGGCCTAAGCTAAAGGTCTTTTGTCTAGAAAATTTAACCGAAACGTTCATAGCGCTTAACTTGGAGATGGAAATGAATTTAATCAGAGCACTAAACCACTTGGCTTTGAGCCAGAATCGAATTTTAGTGCGGAAGCTTGGAGGCGGCTGTGCATATGGCACTGCCCCAATAAGAGCCGTAAGCTAAAATATCGTATTCTGGCCAAAGACGGAATCAGCACAGTGCGAAGAGCTTTGCTCTTTGGCAGGTGCTGATTCCGGGCCCAGGTGGTTTAGGACTCGTTTTGGTAGGTGCCAGACCTATCCTCGTCCCAGTAGTGGTGGGCTTGGTATACAAAGTTGTTCAGTGGGTCGTTGATCCAAGCGGTAGGGTGGTTGAGGCTCCATTTGTGTAACTTGCTCCAGTCGTAGCCTGGGACAAGAATTGTGCCAGTGTAGCCTTCTGCCCGAATAGCATCTAGAACCTGTTGGCTGCCGACTTCCCATTCGCGGGCGGGGGTTTCTTGGGTGGGGTTAGGTAAGTCCCTAGGCTCGTTCATGATATCGTAGGCCCAGATTGCGTCGTTTGCTAGTTGAGTGGTCATCTCGCTGTGGATCTTTCGCCAGAGGTCAGACAGGGCATCATAGGGTAGTTCGCTACTACCGATCAGTAGCTCGTTGCCGGCGGTGGGGGTGTAGCGCCCGTAGTTGTGCACGTCCAGTATTGCCTGCATACCACTTGCAGATATAGCGTCGACGGACGATGTAATAAGCGCCAGGTAATCTTGGTCGAGCGGGCCATAAAGCTCTGGCTGCAGCCGTTCCCAGCTGAATGGTAGTCGCACGACCTCAACGCCCTGGGAGGCAAGGTAGGTGTAGGTTCCAGCAGGCTCTATAAAGTAGTTAACGCCTAGCTCGCCAGGGTTAGCGGCCGAGTATTCGGGGTTTCCGTTGGCGGCGAACTCTAGTCCAGCTACGTTAACACCCCAGTCTAGGTTGCTCTGGGCAAACCTGTTAGTCAGCAGGGTTCCTTGTGGGCGTGCTTCGTCAACGATATCGTCGGCATCTTCGCTGTCTGCAAAGAAAAGCAAATTGTAGCTGTCTGGCCAGCTTGTACCGGCTGCCCATGTTGTAACCGGTATATTGTTATTTTCTGCCAGGTCAAGCCACAGCAAAGCTTCGCTTTGGCGGGCAGCGTTATTTGGCCAGCCCACTTCGCCAACAAAGCCATCGACGTCGTTATCCTCTAGCCATATGGCAAAGTCTAGCAACTCTATAGCTGTTGATTGGTCTTCGCCTAGCTGGTCGCGCTGCTCTCGTAGCAGGTCACTAGGTGAGGGCTGTTCTTCGACTTGTTGGGACTCGGCAGCTTCTTCGTTAATTGGCATATCGTCACTCCGGAGCGTGCTTACCAGTACAGCAGCTACACTGAATACGGCAACTATGGTGAATATACGACGCCAATTAAGTTGATTCATCCCATTAACACTACTAGTTTAGGTCTTGATCTACAAGGTCGACAATTTTGACACCGTCGCGTACGGCATAATTGGTGCCGCGGTCTTCTGGGAATATCTGCGAGAAGTTTGCTAGGTAGTGGCCACGTAGTGGTGTGCGTAGGTCTGGCATGCGATCTTCGTAGCTTGTGTCTACGATGTGCTGCGCGTTGCGGAACTTAAAGATATAGCTCTCGGCAACATCTTTGCGCTCGAACCCTGGGAATAGGTTGCTAACACCCTCGAGCCATTTCTTGCGGATCTCTTGGTTGCTAGCGTTAAAGAACTCGCTGTCCTGGTCTAGGTAGTCACCGATGTAGTAGACGTAGTTGTCACCAATTTTCTCGGGGCCGGTAAGGGCATCTAGCGATAGCATAACTAGGAAAGGAGCATCTTCGTCATGGATCTGGTGCCAGTAATATTCTGTTAGAGGCTTCTTGGTGCGCAGAACCATTAGTAGGGCGCCTAGGTAGTTAATAGACTGTAGTTTCTTGCGGTAGGTCTGAGTGCTGTCCGGGTGATCGGCGCTAAGTGATGCAAACACAGGGCTTGGGATAGTCGATACAACTGCGTCGAAGGTCTGTGACTTCTTGCCAGCTAGTTTAACGGTAGGTTTGTTAGAGCGCTTGTCGTAGCCGAGTTTGTCTATCTTGGTACTTGTCTTGATTGTGGCCGTACCAGACTTTAGGCGATCTTCTAGTTCGTCAATAATTACGCCGAAGCCACCATCGAAGTAACCAAGCTCTTCTTTACCTAGGAGGTCCTGGGAATCTTGGCGTACCTTAATACGAGTCCACAGCCAAGCCATGGTCACTTTGTCCCAGTGCTGCTCGAACTTACCTTTTAGTAGAGGCTTCCAAACGAGGTCAGCTGCCTTTTTACCATTAACACGCACCAGCCAGTCGTAGGCCGTAACCTCCGTTAGTGGTCGCCAGTCGCGGACCATCATTAGTCGCACACCTGTAATGCCCGTACGGATACGATCTACAAAACTAAGTGGCTTGAACTTAAGCAGGTCAAGAGCTGTATTAAACGGGTAGAGCTTACCTCCGTAAAAGGCACCAATAGCGGTAGGGTAGAAGTTTAGCTTGTCGTAGACACCGATCTCTTTACATAGGTCGATAATAAAATTATCCGTTTTGTATAGGAAGTGGTAGGCCATCTCTAGCGGAGTGCCGTCCTTTAGCTTAAAGCCTGTTACTAGGCCTCCTAGCTTGTTGCTGGCTTCGAACACGGTTACTTTAGCGCCACGCTCCTGCATCTCGTAAGCGGCAGTCAGGCCAGTAAATCCACCGCCGATAACAGCAACTTCTTTGCCCTCTAGCGACTGGTCCCGGGTGTAGTCAATAGCCTCTTCTGACTTACTAAAGGTAAACTTCTTGTTCAGTATGTACTGCACTATAAATACAAGGGGTAGGCCAATGACCTTACCAATGTTTGCAGCGTTGACGTTATCTGCAAGAGCTTCGACTGTTCCAAACAATACAGCTTGGCTGACAAGATAGCCGATAAATGTAACTGCTGCAAAGGACAAGAAGCGCGTGCCTATTTTGTCCTTGGTGCCGAAGTTAAACCAAGAGTTTAGGCCAAAGCTTAGTAGCATCGCGATCGAGATAGAGATACTGTTAGCCAAGAATTCGTTTACGCCAGCACCGTCGTGTAGTCCAAAGAACACACCTAGATCAACGGCTAGGGCAAGCACGCCAAAGATGCCATACTTTAGTACCTGCTGATACTCGTTAATTTTGTTAACGGCCTTCTTTGGTAGGAACGGCGCCTTTACCAGACCCAATAGTTTATCTTTGCTCATGAACATATAGTATAACCTCTTATCAGTGTGTAACCACACAATTTAAAAACTTGATTACGTATAGTAAAGCATAAATTTTGAAGTTTGTAAATTACATTTTGTTATTTTATCATTGTAATGTATACTTAAGCGGTCTAATATAGACGTTAGAAATAAAGTACGAATGCTTATAGATATAGTTAGACATATATTGTAGGCGCACCTAACAGTGTAAGTACGCTTTCTGGCAAGCAACCCTAAGGAGTGGACAGGTTGCTTTTTTAATGTAAGTGAGGAAAGGTCAGTCACAACAATATGCTGATGGCAATATATATACTTTTTATGCTGTTCCTGCTAGCGCAGGGTATTCTTGTTATGTATCTAAATCTTTATATCTGGCTAGACAAAGACCGCATCGAGCAAAGCGGCTCGCCTAAAAAGTACGCCGATCCCAAGATGACCTTTACTCTCATGCTGCCGGCCTATCACGAAGAAGAGGTTCTGGGCGACACTATCAAGCTTGTTGCCAAGCAGAACTATCCCAAAGATATGTACGAGATGCTTATTATCCTCCAGCCAAGCGACAAGGGGACTATCAAGGTTGCCCGTGATGCCATTAAAGAGGCCAAGATCAAGAACGCCAAGATCCTTATCGTCGATCCAGACCACACACCGCTCAATAAACCCTACCAGCTAAACTACGCACTCGAGCACACTAACTTCGATAGCTTGGTTATTTTTGATTCAGAGGACGAGGTGCACCCCAATATACTTAACGTCGCCAATACACTTTATGAAGAGAACGACGCCGACATTATCCAGTGCGGCGTCCAGTTAATGGACTACGACTCTACGTGGTTCGCCGCTCACAACGTACTCGAGTATTACTTCTGGTTTAAGTCACGTATGCACGCGCACATGAAGGTCGGCGCCGTGCCGCTAGGCGGCAATACCGTTTTCTTCCGCACAGATCAGGTTCGCAAGGTAGACGGCTGGAACGAGAATTGCCTCTGCGAGGACGCCGATATTGGTATTCGCCTTAGCCTGCAAGGGTCAAAAATGATGGCTAGCTACGATCCCTACCATGTCACCAAAGAGGAAACACCACATTCCATAGAGCAATTCATCAAGCAGCGTACACGCTGGTCTCAAGGCTTTATCCAGATCTTGCGCTACGGTCATTGGAAGAAGCTCGGCTCGCCGCTAAAGGTTCTGATGGCTCTTTATCTACTCGGCTCGCCGTTCCTCTTGGTTGGCATGTTGCTGATGGGTGGCTTGATGGCTATAATTGGTCAGCTGGCAGATCTGCCATTTGCTGTGAGTATCCTTAGTTTTGTGCCGCTGTTGATGGTGCTATCAATGATCTTGCTACAGATGGCCGCGCTGTACGACTTCGTGCGCGAACAGAAACTGCCGCTAAGGCTGTGGGTGTTTGTACTCTTCCCAGTAACATTTATCCCATATCTTATAATGCTTAGTGCCGGAGCAATCCGTGCCACATGGCGCGAACTAAAGGGTCAGTCCAACTGGGAAAAGACAGACCACAGTGGAGCACACAGAAAGGTGACCTCATGATCAATTATGTTGCTAGCAAGCTAAAGACCGTGGCTACAGGTGTGCCAAGATTTCTAAAGAAGCATCGCAGAGAGCTACTACCCATACTCGTGATTGTTATTTTCAAGATATTGCTACACGGCATTAACTTTACAGAGTTCCCATACTACGAAAACGACGAAGCAACCTACGCAATCCGCAGTCTAGCATTCCTAGAGGACGGCTCGTTTGACCTATATACATACTGGTACGACCACGCACCAGCTGGCTGGATATTTATGGCTGGTTGGTTCGCTGCGACTGGCAAGGCCTTACTGTTTGGTAGCTTGCTCAACTCGGCTCGCTTCTTTATATTCTTGCTGAGCATGGCGAGTGCGGTACTTGTGTATATCATCGGTAAGCGTATTACCAAAGAGCGATGGTTCGCTACTATGGCCAGTCTGCTATTTATTATTTCGCCACTATCTATATTCTTCCAGCGCCGTGTACTGCTAGATAACATTATGGTCTTCTGGGCGCTACTATCGCTCGTGCTGCTACTCAACAAGCCACTAAAGATGCGTCATTCGGCGTTATCGGGTATAGCTTTTGCGCTGGCTGTATTAACCAAACTTAATGCAGTGTTCTTTGCCCCGGCAATGTTGTACGCATTATTTATGCATACCCCTAAAAAGATGCGCACCATGAGCATTGCGCTATGGGCTGGGATATCTGGCTCGATCATGGCGTTGTTCCCGCTGTATGCACTGCTTAAGGGCGAGCTCTTCTCCAAGAATGCTAATCCAGAGTCAGGCGTTTTCGACCAAGGCATCAGCCTTATCGACTCACTAACATTCCAGTCTAGTCGTGGGACAGATCTCGGATTATCTTTTTGGGAGGTCGGTAGCGGATTCCGAACAGCGCTTGACGAGTGGGCTAGTAAAGACGCGTTGCTGATATTCTTTACAGCTTTGGCCATGGTCTCGATGTTTATGTTGATATCTAAATCTGTCCGCAAAAAGCACTCTATGTTTATCACCGTTTCGTTGATGCTCATGGGCATGCTGTTGTTCTTGGCGCGTGGTGGGGTAGTGCTAGAGTTCTACTTTATACCCGTCATGCCATTTGCAGCGCTTGTCTTTGCAGCTGTCTTGGCTTGGCCGCTACGCTTCAAGAAGTTCCAGACACCTAGTGTGCGCAACTTCTACAAAGGCGGACTGCTGTTCTGTGCCCTGGCTATCCAGGCCCCAGCCATTGTCAGTAACCTGGCCTTCACCAATAACGAAAACGGTAACTTGCTGCTAGCCCTCGATTGGATCGAAGAGAACGTCGAGGAAGACGCCTACATAGCTAGCGATAACTACGCCACACTCTTCCTCAACACCGATGGCAACTTCCAGAACCTGCACTATAACTTCAAGTACGAGTACGATCCAGACCAGCGCTACATCATTAACGACGACTGGCGTAACTTGGACTATATCTTGCTCACCCACGAAGTCCTCAAGCAGATGCGTCTGGGACAAACACCGTTCCTACGCGAAGCATTCGAACACTCGGTAGAAGTAGCTAGCTTTACCGAAGGTACAACATCTTTCAACGATATCGAAGATCTTGTTAGCACCAATGGTGATTGGGTCAAGATCTACGAGGTCAAGCAAGACAACGAGATCGTGCGCCAGCAGAGCTTCGAGGGATTCCTGGCCAACCACTTCCTAGACTACGGCAGGATCGTCGACAACAAAGACGACCAAGTAACCTTGTCGGAGTATCAGTCGAACTCGCTCGTACGTGCTGTTGAGGACGATCAGCCAATATGGTTCGAAGGTATTTGGGCCTGGACGCAAGACCAGCTACAAAACCGTACTCAGGACAAGTTAATATCATCTGAATGGACAGTGGACGAAGCCGGCCAAGGCTCTGTTACCAACTCTAACTCCAACAGTCTGGCCGATCTAGAAATAGCCTATGCTCTGACAGTTGCTGCCGACAAGTGGGAGCGACCAGACTACAAAGATTACGCAGACGAGATAATCGCCGATTACTGGGCCGACGAAGTCCTACAGATTAACGGGCAGCTATACATATTGCCGCAAAAGATAGATAACCTACCAGCGACAATTACCGTTAATCCGTCGCATGCGGCGCTACCGTACCTGGCATACTTTGCCCAGAACGATACCGACAGCGGTTTCCGCTGGGACGATCTGCTCGAGGATAGCTACAGCTTGCTAGCAGATGTGCAAGACCCAGAGACTGGTCTGTTCCCCAACTGGGTTAGCGTCACGGGGGCGGGCGAGCTATTGTCGGCCACGGCATTTGCTGGCGAGTCGGCCGACAGATTTGGCTACGAGGCATTCCGTATACCGTTCTGGCTTAACGCCATGCAGGCCTCTGACATCCGTGCGCGCGAACTTCTGATACCGTACGGCATCTACGCCGGTGGTGTTTATCAGGACACAGACAACATTCCGGCCGTCATCGCCACGGACGGTTCCACTAGCTCTACCTTTGACGATACGCTGCTCTATGGTTCTGCCTATCCAGCCATTAGTCTGGTTAACCCAGAGCTAGCCGACCAGATACTCAACGATCAGCTGATAGCTGGTGGCTTTAACGAGAACTCTGGTGTTTGGGCTAGGGAAGGGTCAAATGTCTTTAACCAGTTCTGGTTACCACGGCTGATCCACCAGCTCGAGGACTTGCGTCTGTCTGCTCCTTACCCGGCCGAGCTAGCGGCTGCAGAATCAGCAACCAACTAGACGCCCTCTACTGCTCGTAAGTAACATTGATAAATATTACATCGTATTCTTATGGTTTTGCTTGTAACGAAGCCTCGAAACAAGCTATAATAAACGCTGACTTTAATACGAGATTTAACTAAACGTCTGCAAAGGAACTATTACCAATGACTGCAACATCCGCTTTAATCAAGAAAACAGCTGGCACAAGCGCACTACTATTCGGAGTATTAGCTGCTGCATTGGCTATATCTGGCCAAGCAAGCGCCTTCTTCTCTTTTATCGGTGGGGATCTAGACTTCAATGGTCGAGTTACACAAGTTAACGGATCGATCATCCAGATCGAAAAGAGCGGCGTCTACCCACTACCAGTAGTTGTCGACACCAATAGCGACTTTACAGGCGGCTATGCAGATATCAGCAGTGTGTCTGTTGGCGACCAAGTGCGCGTCGAAGCCCGCGAAGACCAGGGAGCACTACTACTAGAGAGCATCGAGCCCGTCATTAGCGCTGGTTACGGCTACGGAACTGCCTGTGAGGCCTTTAACATCGAGGATGTAACAGTTTCTTCTATCGAAGACGGCGCCGTCTACCTATCTAGGGCTGGCATTACCTTTTACACATCATTCGATAACAACACGGTTGTTCTGCCAGGCAGCCAAAGCATTGCCGATCTGACAGTTGGCGAGCAGATTACAGCCATCGGCCAAGACTGCGGGCAGGAGCGCCTTGTCGGACAGACATTTATCCGCGGTGCTACTACAAGCCCAACTGACCCAGGCGGCGGTCCAGTAGTTGGCAACTTTACCTGCGAGGGCATCACAGGGTATGGCCTACACAACACTCAGTTCTTGCTATCACACGATGCTGGCGGTGCGTTCACCTCTGCAGTCGATCTAGCCGTGCCAGCGGGTAACTACGACGTCTACGGTGTTAGCTACGACGATCACAGCAACCACGCATGGGACACTCTTGCCAACGAGTCATGGCGTGTCGAGGGCTGGTACAACGGTTCTCAGGTTTACTCTAGCAATGCTACAGACGACCTGCCAGACGGTATCGACCGCAACACAACGCTTATTGGCAGCAACGTAGCTATTAGCGAGCTCGACCAGATTCGCTTCGTACACAACGCCTACGTTGACCCAACATACCAGTCGATCCTTCCAGAATGTGTCATCTTTGTGCCAACTAGTGCAACTGCAGTTGCTGGACCATTAGCAAACATTTAATAACGAGCACATTTTTTGTACAACAAACCCCTATAACAGGGGTTTGTTTGGTCCTTGGGGTTAATGCGTCGGAAAATAATGTAGTATACTTCTCTACTTATGAGAGAGAAATTTAATATATCTGGTAGCGCAGACAGGGGGCTTCTGCGCATAGCAGCCCGGCATCTCGCTGCTATAGGCTTGCGCTTCGAGCTGGATCTATCCGGCGAACAGCTAAGCTACGAGCCAATTATTTATTTTGGAGATGTCGAGATCAGCGAATCGAGCATCATAGGTTTGCTTTGTGCAGACATGTATCCGCCGGAGGCCGAACATATTGCCCAGGGCATGTTTGGGCAACTGCGTACCCACGGCCACCTACACACTGCATGTGACTGCTTTTGCCCAATGGAGATCATTGACCTAACGGAGGGCGCCGAAAGCTATATGTTCCCCTCGGAGCACATTGGGGTAGAGTGCCCCGCAGGCTCGGATAACGAGGTAGGTGACTCTATGGGCCAGCTACTTAAGAGGCTCTATGATTATGCCACTCAACACGGGCAACTATAGTTCTATAACCGCGATCTCCAAGGAGTCGTAGACGATCTGCTCGTCGTTTAGTAGGCCGCGGAAGTTGCTCCAGCTGTCTGTTTTTAGCAGCAACACATGCGTTATGCCTTCTGCAGAGACATTATCGATCCATTGCTGGTTGTACTGGCTTAGGACTAGTGCGTCTAGGCTGCTTTGTTGCCTATCTAGCAGAGG
This sequence comes from uncultured Candidatus Saccharibacteria bacterium, assembly GCA_964534605.1. Lineage (GTDB taxonomy): Bacteria > Patescibacteriota > Saccharimonadia > Saccharimonadales > VXPC01 > CAZHOS01. The sequence goes on along the minus strand of CAZHOS010000005.1, from coordinate 5,484 downwards.
ATTACCCGTAATGCTGGCGTGGCGCAGATCGGCGTTAAAGTAGCGGATTCCTGGGTTAGCGACGTTGGTGTTGCTAGCAAAGTTAATGTCTATGTATCCTTTCCAGGGCAGCAGCAGTACGGGCGTTTCTATGTCGGCGATGACAGCGTTAGCCTCTTGCCAACTAATCGGGTAGTTGTAGGTCTTTAACTGTCCAAAGCCACCAAGTGTTAGGGGCGCCATATGTATGGCTGCCAGTATTGCAAGTATGGCCAGTCCACTGCGGCGGGCGTAGTGATAGGCCGCAATAGGGGCGTAGACAGCCACCAACATGGCTAACGCCCCGATAGACTTACCAGTTTCGCGGAGGCCGCTAAAGCCAGGCAAACTGTCTAGCAGGTCGATTGCTACGCCGCCTACAGCGCTGTTATATCCCAGCGCCAAAGGTATTATCAGCGGCAAACAGTAAACCATGCTACGAGTAACGGCTCGGCTAGACTGATCGCTATGCTTGCTGGCCCGGCACTTTACAAGTAGCCCGACAAGCCCCAGGATCGCCAGTCCTAAGCCATAGATCCACCAGGTTGGTAGGTAGTCTTTGGGTAATTTAGCTGCGTCGCTCCAGAAGCCGTAGAGGCTCAACACATTGACGCTTAGCCCGTAGGTGGGGTCGCCAACCGTTTGAAACACCTCGAAGTCCCGGCTACTTATCTGGTCCAGCTTGCTGCCCGGACGCAGGAGGTTGACTATCCAGTAGCTGTTAGCGAGCAAGAACGCCGCTGCGGACCCCAGGGCGAACCTTTTGCTGGGCACCTGGATCTTTTTGTAATAACCAAATCGGCGCAACAGGAAGGGCAGCAGCAGGGTAGGGGTTGTCATAAACCACCAGTGCACACTAACCATTGGCAGCAAGCTGTAGCCAGCAGCCAAAATAATCCAGTTACGACGCGAGCCGCTGCGCAGGGCGTCTATTAACCTAGCTAGCACCCAGGCACTCATACCTAGTCCGGCTATCACTAGCCACTGGCCAACAAATAGCCTCTCGGCCACGAAGGGATTCAGCATACCCAGGACACCTGCAGTAAAGGCAACACCCATGCTGGGCGATAACCGCCTGGCTAAGGAGTGCACACCTGTTGAGGTGCCGGCTAGCGCTGCCAGCAACACGAGCTTCTGGACCACCCAGGCGGGCAGTAGCCAGTCTAGCACCGTAAATATACCGCTTAGCGGTAACTGATGTTGCGGGCCATTGCCTAGATATCTGTGCAGGTGCAGATCTTCTGGCCAGGGCATGTCTATCAAAAACAAGTAGCCCGAATCTAACCCAGGCCCCAGTACAACCAGTGCCAAGAATACATAAATTAACCAGTAATACTTCTGCCTCATCTTAAGACTCATTATATCAGCTATAGAATATTGACATTATCATATAAAAAGTATATTATATAGCACATACAGATGTAATGCATCGACCCAAGAAGGCGCGTTGGAACCGACTCGTTCGGCCTCAACAATTCGTGGCGCTTAAGCCTCCTTGGATAGCATAGTAGCGCGACCGGACATAATCTATCTCTTTACGAGGAAGAGGCCCGACGACCTGTCGTAACTTGACCCAACACCCCCCAGAGAGGGAATCCGATGATGAATAGCAGAAATAAAGCTTGGCATATGCTGAGAGAGTCAAAGTGGCTCTCTCGAGCCGAGATAGCGATTGCTAATTTTTGTGCCTTGGCTGTAATCGCCAGCGCCGGCCTTTTTGCCTATTTGTTCGTAGCGATGCTTCTTAGCATCCCCGCGAGCGACTACTACGAAGACCAGGTGTATGCGGACCGCATGTGGCTCGCCATCGAAGAAGAAGTGCCGTTCGATCCACTCAGCACATTTGTACTGGACAGTATCGAGTCGTCTTCCCAAATCGGGTATGTCATCGAGACAGACCGTATCGAGAGACATAACCTGCAGGGAAGTCATTTTGTCCATACATACTTTGATCGGACCGATCAGGGATATGTTGGCAACGGCATCTTTCTAGGCAATATAGGCCAGCTGGAAAGTATTGGGGCAGAGGCAATTTCCTCTAATCCAGAACCATCGTCGTTTCGTCCACTGCGAGACGTGGCCCAGCTAGCACTCGTATTAGCTGCCGGCTTGTTTGTGGTAGCCGTCTACATGTATGCGCCGTTTTGGCTGCTTGCATTGCATCGGCGCCACGAACAGCCAGCTATCGATACCTCTCCAGAGATTGTTGGGCAAGTACACCAAGAGACCGCCCACAGATCTGCGGCATAAGCCAGACTCGTATCTTCTGATCGACCCTAGGCCATGCATCATGCAGGTCTGGGTCGGTCGGAAATACTTTTATTATTTATCTTTCATAGAAATCAACCGTTATTATCTCTTCTCATGTACTTGACTACGATAGACACACCAAAGGCGGCGGGTAGAGAGCAGGGCGCTGCTACTCGTGTATTATGCAAAGCTTCTTATATGTCTAATTAAAGAATCTTTGCACTGCCGACTGCACTAAATTGATGCTGATAAGTAGGAATAAGATGTTTAGCGATATCTGCGTTATAGAGCCAACCACGCCAAGGTAGTCTTTATTATTGATGAACTCATTAGACCTCTTCCATACGTAGTAGAGACCTATTATGGGTATGAATACTTTTGTGTCTGTCGCAACAAAGGGATGTCTTGGTGCACTTTTTGAGTGATGGTCTAGCCATGTAAGGTCTTCTCCATAATGCAGGTAGCGCAGTCTTGCGTAGCCAGATAATAACGATGTGATAGACAAGGTGACTATGATATTTATCCCAACTGGCAGGAGAAAGATGATTGTTTCGGTGTCAAGGTCACTTGGTAGTATTGATGTGAAGTTACTGATTAGGCCAAGAGCAACATAGAGTACAGATGCTATCAGCATATAAATTGGCAGCAATAATGCGAAAAAGCTGGCAAGTGCTTGGATGCGTATGCTTAACACAATACCGGCGACATCCCGCCACCTATCTTTAACCGTTGAAAAGCTTTCTTTTATTACTACAAACAGGTTTTTTTGCACATCCATTGCTGCTGTTGGGACTACAAAGTATAGGCCGACACTAAATATATCTGCCAGTAATGAGAATAGACCAACTTTTACCGCTGTCTTTTGGCGGCCGTTACCAGATATTTTTAAGGCTGGGGCAAGCAAGAATATTGTTGAATAAAAAACAGTCATAAATGCTAGGACGTCCACGCGTCGCATAGCTCTGAATAGGCTTGTTGCTAGCTGAGACTTTTGATTTACGTATATCGAATGAATATGGTTCAAGAAAGTCAGAATGATTAAATTGTGAGAGAACACACTGACAGCGACCCAGACACCAGTTGTTAACCAGAACAATCCAGCATCACCATCTCCGTTTTCATTTGTGTAGCGAGAGGCTACGGCCACATATATTGCTATAGCTGTAACATGATAAGATACTAAAAGAAATAGGTAGGTGAATAATTTTTTATTACTAACGGCGGTAGCAAGCAATTCATCCAGGATATTCTTTGCAG
>CAZHOS010000005.1:0-1859 GCA_964534605.1 uncultured Candidatus Saccharibacteria bacterium | reverse complement strand
GTGGTAGTCTGCAAGCGACGTTCGGATCCACTTGCATCTGACCCTGAAGATTTCTGTCTTATCCAGCTGAAAGCAGAAGAAGAAAACAGATACAGCAAGGGTGAACATCACTAACAAGGTCACCAAGACACTCATGGTGTACGACAGGTAGTCGGTGAGCAGCACAGACGAAGTCATCAACGCAAACAGGGCTGCAAATGAAGCTATAGCTATAGCAGCCGAGGCAATGAACTTTGACCTTGTTGACCAAGTATCAAAATCATTTTCATAGAATCTGACGCCGATCCTGACTCTGTTTGCCTTCACCTGCACAGCTTTGTACTCGTCAACAGACTGCTGGCTGAATGGCTCGACGCCAAGGCTCAGCAGCTCTTCCAACAAGGGCAGGGGCGACGCATCACCCCTTATTTCGCGGATGTCCGAGATTTGATCCTCGGTCATCCTGGTGGGTAATACTATGGTCGCCATCATGGCCTCCCAGTGGTAGTAGGTACAACTCTAATCTCTTTAAAAAGAGAAAGGTTAAGGCGATTATACAAAAAGCAAAAATGCCCCCAACCGGGAGCATTTCTGCTCAACCTGATTGAGGGCACGGAGGAGTTGCTACTCCTTTACTTTGTAGTGACCAATGCCTCCATGAACCTCTTGCGTGACCATACCGGCTGCAGTAGCCAGGACAAGCAGCTTTTCAGCATTTGTCGTCTGGCTGGTCCAAATTACGCCGCTGTCCAGCTGGCAGGCATTCACTGCCAAGGCACCACCACTTGAGTGGAATATCTTGGGCAGCAAGTCAACTGCTGCCTGTATCTTTTCGCGGTGCTTACTAAGCTTCGCTTCGCTGAATCGCATGTTGGTGCCTTGTGAGGGCACATGCACCATGCTGGCTATTTCTCCAGGATCTGGATCGCGGCAATCGGCGAATATTTCTGTAACAGCTTTCTGGTCGATGGTTGTCACAGTCATCGGCGTCTGCCTTGTGTTAAGTCTGTGAGTCATGTTTGTCTCCAAAAGTAACGAGCTAAGGGGTCTCCCCAGCTGTACATATTATAAATATTTTATACATATAAGTCAATTTTTTTAAAAAAGCCGCCAAAAAGGAATTAGCGCCAGTATTAACTGGCGCTATATACTCACAGCTTGTTCTTGGGTAAAGAGTCTAAGCAGCACAATGCTAACCCTGAACCTTTGGTCCTTTGGTGCGGGTTTTGATGTGTTTTGGTTTGGCTTTTGGCTTGTGGGCTGCTTTTGTTTTTGGCTGGGTTCCTCCGCCCAGTAGAGGCGCTTTGCCGTAGCCGAGGGGTTGCAGATGGGGGAGGGCTTGCTCTTTTACTGGGGGCTGAGGCTCGCTGTCTGTGCTGCCGCCGCGGACTATGCCGCTCATCTTGCCGGGCAGTACATTGTATACAGATGATTTCTTGTGCATAGGCTTATGCTTGGTCGCCCTGCGCGGAGCGTGGGTCTCTTTGCTCTTTACCCCTCCCTTATTATTGCCTTGGTGTTCGCCAGCATAGGCGGCCAGCAGGTCGTCGATATCTTCGTCTGCGTGGGCAGGTTGTTTGCGTGTAGATTTTTTAGCCATAACTGATGAATTATCCCTGGTACTATCGTCTTTGTCTAGCCACATGTCCAGCGCCATGCCAAACACTGCAAACACCAGCATAAAGAACACGCCGATGGCGATGTTCTCGCTCAGCCTCTCCCAGCCGTTATCCTCGGCAACAAATGGACTGGCAGCCATCAGCAGCACTAGGCCTGCAATCGCTAGGCCAAGGGGTAGGCGGAAGGGCAGGCGGCCAAACCCCATCACGGCCAGCCCAGCCAGCAGTATAGCCAGGTCCACGCCAAACACGCTCACAAAC
>CAZHOS010000004.1:0-48182 GCA_964534605.1 uncultured Candidatus Saccharibacteria bacterium | reverse complement strand
AAAAAATAGTCATAAAAATGGAAGAACCCCAGGACGCCGTTGTCCTGGGGTTCGATTTGGTCGTCTTCTCAGACGCCCGCCATCTCTGGCACCCGCGTTACCTGCGGGTGGGTCCCAATCGTAGTCCCGATCGGGGCGGAGTTTTCTAGAGCAATTCTTCTGTTCGAAGCACTGCCAGCAGGATCATCAGTGCAAGCACTGAGAAGACTACTGAAGCAATACGAATCGGAAGCGACGTTATGACGTCAGGTATTGGCTGCGTCAAGGTTTCGCCTGGGATGATGTTAGTGTCGACACTTTGCAGTGCTTCGACTAGCTCATCAATCTGGCTGACCTTGAAGGCTGACCCGCCTGTCTCTTCGGCGATGCGTTGCATGATGCTGCGCTCGCCTTCTGGCAGAGGATCATTGTTCGCCGATACTGTGACTTCTTGACCATCTACAAGGAATATTCCTGTAGCTTGGTCCGTCCCAATGTCAACCGTGAAGGTAGGGACTTCTGACTCAACCAGCAGCTCCAGACCGCTATCCAAGGTTCTGCCGGTTCCGCTTGTTTCGTCGAGACCGTCGGAGACGATCACAACATTGCAAGGGATGCCATAGCCTTGTACCGACTCGAGACAGCGCTCTGCACCAAGGTGCAGAGCCTCACCAATACCGGTACCAGGAGTTTCGCTTACGCTTAGCTCCTGGACTGCATCGGCGACTGAGCCATCGCTAGATACTCGTACGAGTATCTCTGCGTTAGCGTCAAACACCACCAAAGTCTGAGAATCGCATCCTTCGCCACTTGCTTGGAATTGCTCCCAGGCAAGTTTGCGAATGTCGTTACGATTCAGCTCAAAGCCTTCATCGGTATAGCCGGTCGACACGCTAGTATCGTGGGCATATACCGTATGGCAGCTGCCATCACGATCTTCTGTGCTAAGGCTGATATCATCTTGCTGAGCTATCAGTCCGGCTGCTCCAACAGGAGAAACAGTACCGATGACTACAGACAGGATGATTACCAGCCAAATGCTCGGACGGCGTTTGTTCTTTTTGGTTGCCTTTACTCCCGGGTTAGCGGGTTTAACGACAGTTCTGCTACTGGGTTTCCAGAAGCAGAAGGCGAGTACTGCCAATGGCAGTACCGCCAGCGCCAGCCACGCGGGCTGGTATAGCTGGCTAAAAAGTTGCATGATGCCTCCTTAGGCGATGAACAGAGGGTCTTGCCAGATCCTCTTTGTTGCCCCGAGGACATCCTGGTTGACGATCACCGGAATGACCGTCGCGCCGGGAATGGCTCCGAGGGTATTCCAAATGTGTTCGTTACCACTCTCGCCGTCATCTCCTCTGGCGAGCTTGGCATTGTAGTCATCACGCTGAGCCTGCTTGCGCAGATTGTAGACGTGATGGCCGCTGTCGTCGGTCCACTCGATTACTCGAGGGAGCCGACCTGAATTCGCCATTTCTTCCGTGATCTGATGATCGGCGGGATCCATGACGTGGATGAATACGATGCGTCGGTTGACTCCTTGGAGCCTGCCAAGCATCTCTTCCCAGCCAGAGTCGTAGAAGTCGCTGAACACAATCAGCGATTCATGACTGAAATTGGCTGGCTGAACTGCCTGCAAGAGCTGACCGAATGATGATGCGGCGCTCGCAGGGTTGATTCCTGCGAGCGCTTTCTCAACATTTATGCCAGCATCTTGTCCGCGGTAAGCGATCGAATCTATCCCATGTAGGTATAGAGACAGTCTTTCACCGTCAAATACTAGGGCGTGAGCCAGGTGTGAGGCCAGAGATTTGATGAACTCGATCTTTGAAAAGTTCGAGTACGCCAAAGCTTCGTTCATGCGATCACTGATGTCAACAATGAGTTTTTGTTCTCGTTGCCGTTCATCAGTACTGCGCTTGAGATGAAGCTGGCCGGTCTTGCGACTAGCCGCTCTGTCAACATGTCTTGGAATTTCCCCTGTCTGCATCAGCGTAGAGTAATGGTGCGTTTCCGTACCGATTACTTTTGAGCGATTAGTACCCGTAATTCCTACAGATCCTTGGCTGCGCCGAGGAATCTGCTGGGCAAGGGTCTTCATCGCTGCATAATTGATTTCCAGTGCTGATGTTTTCACTTTTCGCGCCGATCCTGTGTAAGGGTTGGTGGGCGCACTGTTGCCAGTGCACTTTCAACAACATCCTTACCAGTGTGCCCTTTAAAGCGTGCATCCATGTTGAGGATGATCCGATGTGAAGCCGTGCATGAGTAGATGCTCTGCACATCTTCTGCGGTTACACTGCTGCGACCTTTGGTCAAAGCAGTGGTCTTCGCCATCTTTAGGATCATCTGGTTGCCACGGGTGCTAACACCCCCCTTGTCCTTGACGCGAGTATCGTCATGTGTAGCTCTGCGAAGAGCCACTAGATACTCTGCGATCTTGACATCTACAGCAACAGCTTCAGCTTGTTTCTGAAAGAAGAGGATGTGATCGAGTGTGAGCGGTGTAAATTTCTTAGGCTCACCAGTGCTTGTAAGCACTGCCTTCTCATCTTTATCTTCGATTGGATCGAAGTAGATTTTGGTCAAGAAGCGGTCAAGCTGGGCTTCGGGCAAGGGGTTGGTGCCTTCTTGCTCGATTGGGTTCTGGGTAGCGAGTACCGAGAAAACACTTGGAAGGGGTGAGGGTGTCGATCGCCCCGAAAGGGTGACCTGCTTCTCTCCCATAGCTTCCAAGAGTCCAGCTTGGGTCTTTGGGGTCGCTCGGTTGATCTCGTCCGCGAGGACGATATTACTGAACAACGGTCCAAGGACTTCTTTCCATCTTCCTGCGCCGTTCGGGTCGGAGACGAACATGTCGCCACCAGTCATGTCGAAAGGCTGGAGGTCAGGTGTGAACTGGATCCGCGTGAACTGCGCAGTGATTGACTGCGCAAGTTTTTTGACTGCTTGCGTCTTTCCTGTCCCAGGTACTCCCTCGACGAGGGCGTGCCCGTCAGCGAGAATCGTCTTGACCAGCTCATTCTTTGCACTACGGTTTCCATGATGGCTGCTCATTGCTGCGATCATGTTGTCGTTGATGTTCTTGCACTTTTCTTGTGGTGTTTGGGTTGTCATGTCTATACCTTTCCTGCGCCTATGCGCTGGAGTTTCATGTTGACCGCTTTGATCAACATCCCCTTACGCATAGGCGTAGTTTCGGGGTGGCTGGCTGCTAGCTAGCTGCAGTAGAAGTATTGGTGGATTTCTACTATAGCCATCTAATGCTAGTAGCCATTCATCCCGAAACAACGGATATGAAATAGACATTATTATTGCTCTAGAATGTTAACGTGCGCTCGTACTAGTAACAGGAGGCTAGTGCCTACATGTTATGGCTGGGCCGTAACGACTGCTGTGTTCCGTAGCTGTTAAATCACTCATTTTGTGCATAAGTGGATAAAAAGAGGTTGTAGATGCCCATGTAGGATATCTACTGTGTACTATTGATCCACCTGTCAAAATACGTGATATACATATAATAGCATAAGCATGTAGAAAAAGCAAGTACATTATGCAAAGAATAAGTATACATTTCATAGTGCTTGTTTAAATATCAATCCATGTAATAAGTATTGACAAATTGTTAAAAAAGTGCTAAAATGCTTGCATCATCATTCCGGTGGAGTCCCGGAGGTGCAGCACCTAAGTAGCATGTATTAGTACATAAGAAAAGTTGTTGATTCTCCTTTGAGGGCAAGACTTACTCGTTTATAAAGCAAGTGGGCCAAGCAATCATAAAGGGATGGGATGATCGAGTAATCTTAACAATCAAGTCATAACAGTTCACTTTGTCGAGCTAATTCTATCTAGAATATGCTCCATATGTGAACAGTGAGAATATCTAGTTTAGAAATACACTCTCTTTCTAAGGTTAAGGGTAGAGCTATATGCATTTATATAAAGTGCCTATGGTTCTACCCGACCGGGTAGGTAAGTCATTGGTTCGCCGATGTCTTATTACACCCGGTCACGACCGGGAAGGAGAAATTGTAATGTCCAACCAACGAATCGGCTTTGCCGAAACTGTAGGCCCAGAAGAAGGGGCAAACAGGTCCCGCAAGGGACTCATCGCCTTTCTTTTTGTGCTTGCAATTGCCATAGCCGCGTGCGGTAGTGTGATTGCTAGCCAGCAGAGCTCATCAACAGCACCCGTTGAGGATGAGACTCCGTCCGAGGATCCTAGCAGGCAACTTCAAGAACCCACCTCAAGTGCTGCGCTTATCGCAGCTGACGGAGGGGTTGAGGCCTCTCCATGTGTAGATCTCGAGGAAGCTCCAAGCTACCTCGAAGACCTACCAGGTGCGACAGCAGCAAGCACAGGTTTGCCACTTGCGCATCGAGGAGACTCAGCTCAAGAGATCCAAACCGGCATTCGTAGAGGTATCATCGCCGATACCACCGCAAGTATCGAGGGAGCAATCTTTTGGGGTCAACTTGACCCTTCAGAGCTACTCGATCAAGCAGCTGAAGATCTCGATACGGAGTTGCTGGCAACAGCATTCCGTAACGACTCCCAGTTGTGGCAGGATGCCTGCGAGGAAATTGTCCAGTACTTGGACGACAACCTTGCAAACGGTTCGGTTGATCTGAAGACCTCTGACGATCAGTCAGATTTCAATTACCTTGTCTACGGACAGGCTTTTGAGATTTCGGGTACAACCTGTGCACAGCCAAACCCTGAAAACGAGGGTACGGCACTCTTCCTGATCCCGACCATCGATTCGGATAATAGCGAATTGGTGCTCTTCAGGCAGATTGCTTTCGAGCGACGCACAATCGTCTTTGAAGACTGTGTTGGTGGCGCTGACTTCGACGGTGTTCAGGAACTACTTGATCTCCGCGTTGTAGAAAACGCCAATAATCAGGTAGAAACCGAAGACACCGACGAAGAGGAAGGCGACATCGAAGTTGAGTCTGTACCGAACGAGGATGCAGACGATCAGACCAGCACCAACGTCAACAATGACGAAGGCGCTTCTGGAGAAGTTGACGGTAGCGTCACTAACAACGAGAACGCTGATCCGATCGACGGGAGCGTCCAGCCTGAACCAGGCGAAGACGACCCCGTAGAAGCTGAAACGATCCAAAATCCGAATTCTGACAATCAGGTTGACGGCAATGTTAATCAGAACAATCAGGATGACGACGAGGGCGATTCAGACGGAGGCAGCAATGCTGCCGACGGCGTTGATCCTAACGTCGAAGGCGACCAAGGTGTTGACGCCGATCTTCCAGGACCTGTTGGGGTTGACCCAGCAGTAACTGGACCAGTCGGAGGCGACGCTGGACCCGGTGACGGGGATGGCGGCGGTTCTGATGGAAACGGTAATGGATCTGGAGCTGGTGGAAACACTGGACCTGGTGAAGGAGCCGGAAACGGTAATGGCGCCAGCTCTGATCCAGGGCCTGCGCCTTACACGGTGTGTGTACAGCTTGGCGACGGTGTTTACAGCGTTGTGCAGTCCGGTTTCGGACCACCCCCTGTAGACCACAAGCCCCTCTCAGGAGGAGTTTGCGAATCAGCACCAGCACCCGCACCAACCCCAGCACCAACCCCAGCGCCTGCTCCCCAGCCAGTAGTTGACGTATGCAGCAATATCTCGGGTGCGCAATCAAGTGCACCTGCAGGTACCGTTGTTTCGGGAAATTCTTGTGTTGATGCTTGCATCAATGCTGGAGGTGCACTTGTGCCGATCCCGGAAGGCCAGCGTCGTGATGGCGCAGGTTACTGCAAGGCAGTTCAGTCATCCGTCTTCAACTAGGTTCTCACACCTAACTCATTCCTGGGAGGGTCTTCGGACTCTCCCGGGGTGAGTCATCCCAATTTTAAGTGAAGTGTTATGGCTTGATTGATCAATCAGATTACAGATGTTCATTAACAAAGTGGCAAATATAGCACCTTATCCCGCAGGGGGTAAGAGATTTGAGCATCGCTCAAGTCAACACAAGTTAATGAATATCTACCGCATCCCATATGGGACTAATCGGAATAATTAGATGCATCTTAGATGTGTCAGAAATAGGAGAATTAATATGACAATAAGCAAAGTATTTGGTGTTCTTGCTGCTGGTGTCGTTAGCTCAGCTATCGGCCTAAGCACAGTAGGCGCACAATCAAACGCAGCTACTTTTAACATCTACAATGACGTAGACGGTATCGGTAGCGAAGCAGACTTCCTTCGCTTTGGCGCTAACGGCCAGGGTGGAAACACAATCGAAGCTTGCGAAGACGACCAGGTCCTAGACCTATGGTTCTACGTACACAACGGTGCGGCTGCTAGCCGTAACGGTGATCACTTCGACGGTGACTCAGTTGCCCGAAACACAACTGTTGATCTAGACATCAACGGTACAAGCGTAGTTGGTACGATCAACGCTAGCAACGCTGCTGCGATCAGTAACGACGTAAACGTTACATGTGGCGAAGGCGACATCAGCCTAGAGTACGTAGGTGTTAGTGGTTTCCGAACTACAGCAGTTACAGACGCTCAGCTTGGTGAATACCGTCTACACGGTAGCGACCTACTTAACGGCGTTGGCATCGGTTACGATGGTGGCGTTATCCCAGGCTGCTGGGAGTACCTCGGTATCGTAACAGCTCAGGTTCGAGTTGTACGTGCAGAGGAAGCTCCAGTAGCTACTCCAGTAGTAGAAACTACTCCAGAAGTTGTCGAAACAACTTCTACACCTACAGTTGTTGAAACACCTGTAGAGAACGTTCCAGAGCAAGTTACAGTTCTTCCACGAACTGGTCCTGGTAGTTCAATCGCTATGTTTGCTGCTGTTGCAACTGTTGCTAGCCTTGGCTACAACAAGCTTGCACGCCGCTCGAGCTAAGTTTAGTCTAAGCCCTTTGATGCTGTGGATAACTCCTAGCAAAAACGTAAGTTTTATGCTAAGATAACCACACATCAAGAGCACTGACTGACCGCTCAAGACTTAATCAACGAGACACCTGCAGAGGTGTCTCGTTGGCTATAAGTGCATAATATGCTATCCTACCCCAGTCTTTCGGCAAGGTTACCACCGCACCAAAAACTGGAGCCTCATCGTCTAACGGCTAGGACGCCAGGCTGGTTCTGTAAACAGAACAAATAAAAAGTATCCTGGTTAATGCGTTAGCATTTTGACCAAGCGCAGTTTGATTCACATGGCTTACGACATCTTGCTCATTTTTCTGACACTCACCGATATTGCAAATATCGCTTCAGTCAGAGAAAATGGACAAGCTGCAGCAATCTATGCAAATCACCCCAGCACTTTGCCAAAAGGCCAAAGCAACAGGATGAAGATCGTCAGCACAGACAATAAAAGCATCATTAAATTTCACGGCCTCATCGTCTAACGGCTAGGACGCCAGGCTGGTTCTGTAAACAGAACAAATAAAAAGTATCCTGGTAATCCAGGATGAAGATCGTCAGCACAGACAATAAAAGCATCATTAAATTTCACGGCCTCATCGTCTAACGGCTAGGACGCCAGGTTTTCATCCTGGTAATCGGGGTTCGATTCCCCGTGAGGTCACCATATGAGATTTTTCAGCTCTAGCGAGCGAAAACACAGAATTCACCCCTGTAAAAAGGGGTGTTTTTTGTGTTCCACCTTCCAGATCTGCGTAAGTTGGTAGCTCGGTAAATAACGCCCCAAATAACTGAGCTTTTCGTAGCTCATCACCCTGTTTTAACAGTAGTTCATCTAGGTGTTCCATAAAGTAGCGAACCCGTTTTAAAACCCTATCAATATCGATCGGCTTTTTATCTGATAGCACTTTCTTCTCTTTCCTGAGCATCTTGATTCGCTTCTCAATGTCAGATATCTCAGCCTCGATAAGGTTTATCGCGGTAGGGTTGCTTAAAAGCTTGATTTTGCTAGCAGTCACTTTTAGCTGACCCTCTAAGGAAACAATTTGATTATCTATATTCTCAACGTCTTTCCCAGATAGTTTCTGCCTTCGTTCGTATTCCTCGCTAATTGTAGTCATTAGACTATCTATCTGCTTGTCTTCAACCTTTATCTGTTGAACGAAGGCTGTAATGGTTTTTTCAAAGTCCTTCTTAGGCACTCTGAAGTAGTGCCCCTTGTTGCTGCAGTGGTATGCAGGGTAATACTTGCCAGTCTTTCCTCTCGACGCACTACCGAGCAAAGGATTCCTGCACTCCGGGCACAGTACATACTTTCTGTACGCAAACCTAGGACTGGTCCTCGAGAGGCTTACACGCTGCTCTTTGGGTTTATGGCGAAGTACTACGTAATTTCCAGTTTCGTCCATTGAAATGTACTTTTTACCTCTGTTAGCACGATTAAACAAATCAATAGTCACCAGTCCATCAAACTCACACTTAACAGGTTCGTAGTTTGTCCACTTCTCGACGTTGATGCCCGCATAAATTGTGTTGCAGATAATTCTTTGCATGGTTTTCACATCAATCTTTGCGTCTCCAAGCTGCTTTATTATCACAGTCCTGTCGTTTGGATCCCTTTTGTATCTCACTCTGGTTTTGAACCCTAGTGAATTTACTTTGTCACATATCTGCTGATCCGTAAGTAGCCCCTCTGCCCGCAATTCAAAAATCCTTAATATGTGTTCGGCCTCTGTTGGGTGAGGTCGCAGAATTGATCTTTTGCCGTGCTTAGTTTCGATTTTTTCACTGGTGTATCCCAAAGGCGACTGCCTCATCCAGTAGCCGTTTTGTGTATAGCGGATTTCAGCGCCAATCATGCGACTCATAATGTCACGTAGTTCATCTTTGGATCTCTCAGCTTCTAGGATTTCAGATTTCTTACTAGGGCTATAGATACTCCACTTATATTCGAAACCAAGATGATCAAGAGTATTAACTTGCTGACCACTAATAACACCGTAAATATCGACAAGTTGTACCTCGCTTGATTCTAGCTGACTTTTCAAGAGGTCATAGGATAGTGACCCTCCGCGGGTAAATCTATCAATTGACTTTATAATAAACAGCTCAACACCGTTTTTTGGATCTTTACAGTAATCTACTGCTTCTTGCATCGGTTGCTGCTCTTTGCTGGCAGATTCGAGGAATACAAAGAATTTCTTTATTGTTACACCCTTGTTTTCAGCGAATCTCTCAATCTGCTCTTTTTGTGCTTCTGGCGAGTCACCCTCAGTGCCCTGCTTAGTAGTTGAAACACGTATAGCTGCTACAGCATTTTTATTGTCCAGCGGTTGCATTTTTCGCCTCACTCCTGCTTAGTTCTTCTTCAATTATTTCAAGTAAAAGCTTGGCGATATATTCAAGACGGTCAGCTGCAGACATAGATAATTCAGGTGGCAGTTTTCTGATGTTCTTTGAACCAATTGGTCTGCTCATTTTTACCCTCTCTGACAAATTTATACTAACCTATCTAGGATAATTATACTATCCTGGCTAGGATATTTGCAAGCTAAAGTTTTCATTTTCCTGTGGATAAAACCCCCACTATGGATAACTACATTAACTTTTTTCTCTACCTCTGTTAATCCTTGCATAAAATTCTCCCTTCTATTATATATACATATAGAGCTATTTAAAAAGTAGCGTGCGGTGGGAGATTGTGTGTTGAGATTTAGTGTTAGTAAAAAATCCTGGTTATCATAAGAGACTTAGTTCTAAGCAAGTAGAGTTATTACATGTTCTGTATAGATTTAGATTTGCTAGTACAGATTTAGTTGCAGAGTTACTTAGTAAAGATAGATCAACTATCTATGAGAGTTTCTATAACTTAGTAAAGCAAGGTTATGTTTATAAGTTTTACGACAGTACCTATAGGCTGCGAGCTAGACCAGCTATCTATTGTTTAGATACTAAAGGGCTGCGTTACTTACGAGACAATACCGATCTTGACGAAAAGACCCTCAGAAACTTCTACAAAAGCAGAAGTATGGATGACGAGCAGATAGATAAGTACTTAAACATCTTCACAATCTATCTAAATCTCAGAACCAGACTAGGAGATAAGTTCAATCTCTACACTAAATGGGAGCTAAACAAAGAAGCTTTCCCGAACCCACCACCAGAACTATGTCTAGAGCGCAAACAAGCGGATTCAGACGACTTAGACTACGTATTAGATATACTCCCAGCTTTTACACTTTCTTGGCTACTGAGGCGCCGATTACGCCAGTACCAGGACTTTGATGAGGAGTCAGAGTATGAGAGCACGCATGTACTGCTAGTAGCTCAGAACGAGAGTACAGAGAGAAGGCTGTTCAAAATGGCGGAGGATGCTATGCAGGACTTCGAATTCTACATTACTCAGCAAGATCTCCTTCTCAATAGCGAGGACGAGGATATTTGGATTGATCTGATGGAGTCGGATGAGGATGAGTTTGTGAGGACTCGTCTAGGATAGTGCACTAAGACTTCACACACAACGGAGGCATGATCGAGCGATTTGCTTTAATACCCCCTGGGGGTATACAATAAACTCATGATTGATGATATTAAAAAACGCGCCACCCATCGTTCGAAGATTATCGAAGGACAGTTTAAAGCCCTGGTCGAGGCCATCGAGAAAGAGGATTACTGCGTAGAGATTCTTACTCAGAGCCTGGCTATTCAGAAGTCACTAAGATCGCTTAACAAACTTGTCCTGGAGAACCACTTACAGACTCATGTAAAAGAAGGTATGAGTGAAGGCACAGACAAAGAAAAGGAACAATTAGTAGAAGAACTATTGCGGCTGTACGAACTAAGTAATGTAAGGGGGTAGAATGTCTAAAGAACAAGCAGATTTAAAATGTCCAAACTGCGGAGGGATAACAACTGTAGATATTCCTCAAAATAGTTGCTTAGCGATGTATGTATGTAAAGGCTGCGAACAGCTAATTAAGCCTCCTGAATCATCAAATAATTGTTGCGTTATCTGCGAGTACTCTGATAAGAAGTGCCCACATCCAAACGAAGGCGAAGAAAGCTAATGCAAGAAGTCTACATTTGCCCGATGCACCCAGAGGTCATGGAGAGCAAGCGAGGCTCGTGCCCTCATTGTCACATGGCTCTAGAAAAAACAACTGTGAGCCATGATGATCACGAACACATGAACCATGACAAACACGCTGGGCATAACCCAAACATGTTTAAGCAGAAGTTTTGGTTGTCATTCGTCTTAACCATCCCCGTATTGTTTTTCTCTGAGACGATTCAAGATCTTCTAGGTTTCACGGCACCCACATTTACAAGCAGCGAATATATACCGGCAATCTTGGGAATAGCAATATTCTTCTATGGTGGATTGGTTTTCCTACGGAGCGGTCGAGCGGAAGTTGCTAATCGTCAACCCGGCATGATGACCCTTATCTCTCTAGCCATCACCGTAGCTTTTTCCTACAGCCTTCTTATTACTCTGAACATTCTAGATGGCAAAGATTTCTGGTGGGAGCTAGCCTCACTGGTAACAATCATGCTACTCGGTCACTGGCTTGAAATGGCTTCTATCCAAAACGCCCAAGGAGCCCTTAAAGAACTTGCCAAGCTATTGCCAGATGAGGCTGAGCTGATTACCAAAGATGGTACAAAAACAGTAGCTATAAGTGAGCTTAAGGTTGGCGACAAAGTTTTGGTGCGACCTGGTGCCGGCATTCCTATGGACGGTGTCGTTATTAAGGGTGAGTCCAAGGTAAATGAATTCATGCTAACTGGTGAGTCCAAAGCCGTTCACAAGAGCGTAAAGTCTGATGTTATTGGTGGAACAATTAATGGCAGCGGTTCACTTACGGCTAAGATAACAAAGACTGGCGACGACACCACCTTGTCTGGAATTATGAAGATGGTAGCTGACGCTCAGGCAACGAAGTCCAAAACTCAACTGCTGGCCGACAAAGCTGCAGCCTACTTGTTTTACTTTGCCCTACTGGCTGCTTTAATTA
Organism: uncultured Candidatus Saccharibacteria bacterium; assembly: GCA_964534605.1. Taxonomy (GTDB): domain Bacteria; phylum Patescibacteriota; class Saccharimonadia; order Saccharimonadales; family VXPC01; genus CAZHOS01. The sequence goes on along the minus strand of CAZHOS010000004.1, from coordinate 36,289 downwards.
CGGGTATTAGCTGGGGTGTATTCAGCGATCAATCGAGTGGGTATTTCCTAGAGAGAATAGTTGCAGTGCTCATCATTGCATGCCCACACGCGCTTGGCCTGGCAATCCCGCTGGTTACGGCTATTTCTACATCTAAAGCAGCTAATGCAGGCTTGCTGGTTAGACAGCGAGCTGCTCTAGAGTCTGCACGCAATATTGATATCGTCCTCTTCGATAAAACCGGTACCTTAACTAAAGGTGAACAAGGCGTCGTTGGTGTGGTTGCCGAAGATGAGGATCAGGCCCTAGCTATCGCTGCATCGATTGAAAATGAGTCGGAGCACCCCATTGCCAGAGCTATAGTTAAAGAATCTCACGCCCGCAAACTGAAGACAATAAAGTCATCTAACTTCTCAGCGCTAGAAGGTCGCGGCGCCAAAGCCAAGGTTAGTGGCGTCACACATTACGTAGGCGGGCCACATTTACTCGAAGAGCTAAAGATAAAACTCACTAAACAACTTGCTGAAGCTAGTGCGCAAGCAGATAAAAACGGTCAAACTATAGTTTATGTCGCTAGCAACAAAGAAGTGATCGGCGCATTCCTGATTGCAGATGTAATTAGAGAAGAAGCAAGAGAAGCGGTTGAAATGCTTCAGAACTCGGGCAAGCGTGTCGCCATGCTAACCGGCGATTCAAAAGGTGTTGCTGCTTGGGTGTCAAAAGAACTCGGCCTAGATGAATATTACGCACAGGTATTGCCCGGCGACAAAGCAGACGTCGTTAAGCAGTTACAAGCCGATGGTTCAAAAGTAGCCATGGTTGGCGATGGTGTGAACGATGCGCCCGCTCTTACTCAAGCAGACATAGGTATTGCTATTGGCGCAGGTACAGACGTAGCGATTGAGTCGGCAGGGATTGTGCTCGCTAGCAGCGATCCTAGAGGTGTTAGCAAGATAGTTACTCTATCTAAGAGAACTTATACCAAGATGGTACAAAATCTTGTCTGGGCAACTTCATATAACCTCATCGCCGTGCCGCTTGCGGCCGGAGCTCTGGCTTTCGCAGGCTTTGTGCTCTCTCCCGCAATTGGTGCCGCTCTAATGTCGCTATCTACAATTATTGTGGCCGCTAATGCACAACTACTTAGGAGGGTTGAATTATGATAGACAAAATAATAAAAACGATTAAGAATCTACCAATGCCAGCACTAGTTGTAGCTGGTGTGCTACTAGGCACCATTTTTGGTGCGCTTTTATTTACAAATGACGATAATACTCAGACTGGAACTTTCGATAGCTCGGCGAGCAGCTCGGGAACTCTTGCGGTGCCTCCACTTCTTGATTACACGACTGAGGATGGCGTAAAGAACTTTTCACTAACTGCCCAAGACGGATCGTATGAATTTGTTGATGGTGTTGCCTCGAGCACATCAGGTTTTAACGGCGATATTCTCGGGCCAACTATTCGTGCCTCGGAAGGTGATGAGGTTAATTTTGCCGTGACAAACAAGCTGGATGAGCAAACAACTTCTCACTGGCACGGTGCAGTTGTGCCCGGCCATGCCGACGGCGGCGTTCACAATATAATAAAGCCAGATGAAACATGGAATGCTCGCTTCAAGGTTAGACAAGAAGCAGCCACACTCTGGTACCACCCACACCAACACGAGGAAACAGCTCGCCAAGTATAGGAAGGACTCGGAGGATTTCTGCTAATTGATGATGAAAATTCTAGAGAGCTGAACATCCCCAAAGAGTACGGTGTAGACGACATCCCGATTATCATCCAAAGCAAAGATCTAGACAGTTCCGGTAAGCTCATAGACTATTCGACTAGCAACCACGAGCGCATCCACGGCTTTGAGGGAAATACAGTTCTAATTAACGCCCAGATCAAGCCGACACTGAATGCCGAGACTAACTTGGTAAGACTGAGAATACTAAACGGCTCAAACAGCGATATCTACAAGCTAAGACTCTCAAATGGTGATCCATTCTATGTCATTGCTAGCGACGGAGGTTTCTATAATGAACCTATAGAAATGACTTCTCTGGAAGTCCCGAACGCCAAGCGATTCGAGATTCTGGTAGATGCTTCAAAGTTTGAAGGCCAATCAGTATCACTCGAGGTCAACGGCTCGCCAGAACTTACAATTAGTGCTGCTGATAGTTTAGCTACAAAGTATGAAGTACCGAGCAGCATGAACAACCTCACCCCGATAAACTACGACGGTACAGTAACTAGAGATTTTGACCTTGAATTCTTAATGGGCAGTGGCATGGGCATGATGGGCGGAACCTACGGGATAAATGGCGAGCTGTTCGACATGGAGCGCGTAGATTTTGAGGCAAAGGCCGGCACAGTTGAGTACTGGAAGATAACTAACATTAGCAGGCCTGGCCCTGGCCTATTTCATCCATTCCACGTGCACGCTACCCAATTTGATATCGTAGAGTTTAACGGTGAAGAACCAAACGAACTACAAAAAGGACGACACGACACGATCTATCTAGCCGAGGGTGATACTGCCGTCATTGCTGTGCCTTTTGATGAGTCGATTGACGGCCTTTTCTTGTATCATTGTCACTTACTCGAGCATGAGGACGCCGGCATGATGGGACAGTTCAGAATAACGAAAGACGGGGCAAATTAATGCGATTCTGGCGCGACAACTCGAAGACCAACACGCCATCTATGCTCATTAGACTTATGTTAGTGCTGTTGACCCTAATTACCTTCACAATCAGCTCCACGCCAGTAGATGCTTCTAGCACTCATGATATGCACGGTCCTAATGCGGCAGCAATGTCGCAGGACATGATGTATGAACACATATCCGAGATTGCGCAGCCGCTTGTGGCTTCGTTGATCGTAGCGAAGAACGCAAGTTAAATGCTACTCAGCGCAAGAAGGAGAAAGAAAAACAGCCGTACTATGAATTCTTCTCCAAGAATAACTCTCCTTATGACTACCTCGAACATAAGTATCGTACTGTTTTTATAATCCCTGAAAATAAGCTATTCCTGAGGTTTTCACTACTCAGACTTTGAAGCCTTACTTTTAAAGGAATTCAACTTAAAAAGTAAGGAGTATTTATGTTAGAGAAAATTAGAAATATCACAGAGCAACAAAGGCGTTTGCTGCTGCTAACAGCTGGGGTTCTGATCGGGGTATTTGGATTTGGCGTGTATAGATTCGCAAGCTATAACCCTGAGCACACGCACTATCATGCAAACTTTGCAGTCTATATAAACGGCGAGAAGGAACAGTTTGAAAGCTTTTCATACTATGAAGAGTTAACAGGTTGCTCGCTTGATACGACACCAACCGCTCGAGGCCGCGTGCACATGCATGAGCCTGAAAGCTCAGTCGTACACGTGCATGATGAAGCCGTTACGTGGGGACACTTCTTCGAAAACCTTGGGTTCTCAGTCGGGTCTGACCACCTTGCAACAGGTACAGACGTTTATACGTCTGACGACACATCAGTTACCTATGTACTTAACGGCAAAAAAGTAATTGGTAGTCCGGCAGCCAAAGAGATTGGTGATGAAGACAGACTGTTAGCCGTAGTCGGTGCAGAGTCAGACGAAGAAGCATTGGGATTCTTTGATTCCGTAGTACCAGATAGTGCGCATGAACATAATGAGAGTAGCGACCCAGGAGCATGTAGCTCGGGCGAGAGCCATGGCTTCACCGATCGCTTGAAAGAGGTGTTCTAATGGAAGATAAAGTATTCAAAATATCCTTGATTGTATTGGAGGGAAATCATGTTTAAAGATAAAAAAATCGGTATCATACCGGGAATACTAATCGTTCTATTTCTGGTCGTTTTCGCAGGACAATTTAACCGAGCATCAGATGAGGAAGCTCATACAGATCTTAAACTGGCAGATGCGCATGCAATAGCTGTAGCCCTTGATGACCCTCAGAAGCTCTACATTGCTAACCACGGTGGAGTTTATGCTCTTACCGAGGATAAACTCCTAACGGATGTTAGCCAAAACAGAACCGACTTCATGAGCTTTGCCCTGCATCCATCGGATCCGAATATCATGTTCGCTAGCGGCCATCCATCTAGTGGCGGCAACCTAGGGTTGCAGAAATCAGTTGATGGCGGCGATTCTTGGGTAGAAATTTCTACTGGCCTCGATGGGCCTGTCGATTTCCACACGCTTGCCGTCGATCAGGTTGACCCAGATGTCATTTATGGCTATTTCAATGGGCGGCTCCAACGATCAACAGATGGAGGCGTTAATTGGCAGTACGTAGATATACCAACTAAAATCATCCAACTAGCTACCGGTCCAGATCAAGACGTGGTGTATGCTACGACCTCTTCAGGTATCATCTTCAGCGAAGACAAAGGAGAAACGTGGAATCAATTAAACACATTTAAAGGCGTTGCAATTTCACTTGCAATTAACCCGGAAAACAGCGATGAAATGACAATATACTCTGACGTTGATGAGTTACTGATGAGCTCGGACCGGGGGCAAACCTGGAGTCCTTTATCCGCTCCATTGGATGCCGAACGTGTGTTCTACATGTCCTACGCTAAGAGTGACCCAGCAACCATATACATACTCACTGAAAAACTTAGAGTCTTCGTGAGCAACGACTCAGGTGTCTCATGGCAGCAATATAATTAAAGATATCTAAAGCATCCAGCGAACAAACAGTCACGAACTATTGCCTGGTTAAATCTTTTGGATATCCAACAAGATGATGGACCTGTTTAATCAAGCACTGGTGTGAATTTAGAGCGAAAGTACGTCAAATTCACGCCGTATTGACAAAACAACGTGAATTTGCTACAATACATTCATGATTAGTGAGGGTATACAACTTAAGATCAAAGAGCTCAAAAAGGAATTTGAGCAGCTTAAAAGTGGCAAAGAGTCGCTTCTGAAAGTGCTGCACGAGGCTGAACTTCCTGAGCTTGTCTACAACTCAAATGCTATAGAAAACTCCACTCTAACCCTAAAAGAAACTGAGCAGATCTTGCTAGAACTAGAAACTGCTAGAAAAGTACCCGTAAGGGAGCTCTTTGAGGCCAAGAACCTGGCGCGTGTAACAGAGTATCTAGAATCTCGTGCTGACCAAGAAATCGACAATGAAACAGTTCTACTACTGCACAAGATGCTGTTAGGGGCAATAAACGACAACATCGCTGGTAGATTCCGCGCAGAAGGCGAATATGTACGTGTAGGTACTCATGTAGCACCCGCTCCCGAGCACGTAGAGTCGTTAATGGAGGCATTATTCACAGACTATGCTAGTAGCCATGACAGGTATTTCCTGGATAATGTCGCTCATTTTCATCTTGAATTTGAACGAATCCACCCGTTTAACGACGGCAATGGTCGCATAGGTCGCGTGCTTATCAACCTACAACTGGCAAAACTCGGCTATCCACCTGTTATTATCCGAAATAAGAGTAAAGAAACTGAGTACTATCCAGTATTTCAAAAGTACGTCGATGACGGCAAATTTGACGACTTCTCTGATGTACTAGCCCTATCTCTTCAGGAGTCACTACACAAGCGGATTGCATATCTAAAAGGACAGAAGATAATCAAGCTGACAGATTGGGCTAAGCAGGAAGATCTAGCAACCAACGCCCAGCTAAACGCAGCCAAACGTCAGTCAATTCCTGCTTTCAGAGAGAAAAATACATGGAAGATGGGTATATAGTGAGTTCCAGTGACGATCAAGCGACTGAAAAGCGCCCTAAGTCAGAGAATGCCAAAATGGGCATCAAAAAGAGCGCCATCACTGTTCCGCTGATAAAATGCGCGAGATGTCACCCAGAGGTCAAAAAAGCCGAAGTAAACATAGAAACAAAACAGTACGTAGATGAAAAGCATGCAGACGAAGCATATAAAAAACTGAACGAAACACTTAAGGAGTGGGTGTTGTCGGAGAACCTGGTCGTTCTCACAGGAGCAGGTACATCAATTACTGTTGATGGAAAAGGAGATCCTGTTCCAGACAGTGATAGCAATAAGTACGCCGGGAAAACGGTTTGGGGTATATGGAAAATTGTTAAGAACTCTGTCGTTGACGTTGATGTTATCGCCATACTTAAACAATTCGATTTCTATGACGAGGGAAGCAAAAAGGAAAAGGATAGTTTTAACTTAGAGCTTCTGCTATCTCTAATAGAAAACTTTTTAATTGCAAACAAAAACATCCCTGAAGAGTCTATAAAGAAGCTTGTCGATGACTGCAGGAAGTTAAAAGACAAGATAATTGAGACGCTTAAGGATGAGTGCAGGCTGCAGTTGCATGACACTGCACCTCACCCGCAGTTCCTGCGAACTTTGCTAGCCGCCAGGAAAAGATCACAGTCCAGGTTGAAGCTATTTACGTTAAACTACGACACACTATTTGAGCAGTCAGCAGAAGAGATAAACGCAACTACTATAGACGGCTTCTCGTTTACTCGAAGACCAGTTTTTAATGGATCTAATTTTGACATCGATATTGTTAGAAGAGAGAAGAGTCGCATATTCCACCAGGAAAACTTTGAGGAAAAAGTATTCCACCTCTATAAACTACACGGTTCTTTGGACTGGGAGATTTCAGAGAATCAGATAGTTCGAAGACAGGATTTTATTAAAGACAATGACCCGCTGATTATTCCTCCGAGTGCACATAAATTTGAACAAAGTTACGAAATGCCGTTCTTTGAAATGATGTCACGATTTCAGCAGGTTTTACGGCGTGAAAACACGGTCTTACTGGTTGTTGGATATAGTTTTGGTGATGCTCATGTAAATAGAGTCATCCTTGAAGCGCTTAATTCAAATCTTAACTTTGAAGTCGTCGTGGTGTCACCATCGGTAAACTTGCCTGCTAGCGATAAGGATGATGTTTTGAAGCAGCTACATCAACTTATCGATAGCGGGAATACCAACATTACACTGATCAATGATCTTTTTCAGCGATTTGTATACCAAATGCCAACGATTTCATACTCTGAAAGTGATGAAACGAAAAATGCTGAGGATGAATATGCTGATGTAAGGAGTGCTGACGATGAAGATACCATCACCCTTTGATAGGGAGCGATTTGTTGGTTACGTATCTACTGTCACCCCGACATCGGCCAGCATCACCTTCCCGAACCCCAAACTACTTGACCGCTTTTTCTACGATGGCGACATCTTGCACGGTGGACTCGTCGGTAATTATATTGTTATTGAAGGATACGGGTACGGCCTGCTGGCAAAAACAATAAAGGTTCAACTGCCAGATAAATTAGGTACTTATAAAAGTCTAGGGAACTTAAAAGATAGTAATTCACACCCTGTGGGAATAGCGGAGTTTCAACTGTCGTTTGATTCATTCTCACTGGAGGGGCAGGGTTCTGGCATAGTGCAGTATCCAGAGATTGGTGCAAAAGTATATGCCTGTCCGGCCAGCATTTTAAGTCGATTAATTGATGATTTTGGCAGACTAAGCGAAGATGAGAGTCCTCCAGATGATTTACTAGAGCTGGCTTGTCTTGATTCAAGCCCCGCAAAACGTATCAAAATATCTGCAAATGCGCTCCTTTCCCGTCACTGTGCCATTGTTGGTACCACTGGGAGCGGAAAGAGTTATACCACGGGTAAGCTCATAGAGGAGCTTTGTAAGAAAGACAATACAAAGATTATTCTCCTGGATGCCACGGGCGAGTTTAAAGATTATGCTTCAGAAAGCTACTGTGCAAGACTGTCTTTTGGTGACGATGGCGATACATACTTTCCATATCAACAGTTAACCGAGAGTGACCTATTTGCACTCTTTCGCCCATCTGGTCAAGTACAGGAGCCAATACTACAACAGGCTATTCGAAGTCTTAAATTAGCGAAAGCTATAGGTGATTCAGGAATCGTTAGTAACGGCACAATCAGAAAAGAAGGACAGAGCAAAGCGTCGTACAATGCTGCTTACAACGAACATATCGAAACAGTAGAAAATATTAATGCTGACTTCGATATAAACAAACTTGTCCAGCAGATAGAACTCGAATGTGTATGGGATACTGATAGATCAACTCCTACGAAATGGGGTGGGAAAAACGAAAGCACGGTGGCTTACTGCTCTAGCCTCATAAAGCGCATCAACAATTTAAGGGTTAAGGCAGACGTATCTATGCTTTTTGGGTTCAAAGATAACCTTGTTGAAGGTTTCGACAGCTTCTTTAATAGGTTTGAGAGTTTCTACAGCAGTCAAGACCATAAGCTCTTGATCGTTGACCTATCAAGAATAAGCAGCGAGGCAAATGTTAAAGACATTTTTAGTAACGCCGTTGGCCGTTATTTTCTGGAGGGCGTGCGAAAGCAGGGTGGCTTGTTCAAAGAATTTGTAAGAACACCTTTAATATTCATGATAGATGAGGCTCATCAGATTTTTGAAACCAGCAGAGTCAAGGATGAATATTCAAATGAATTTAAACTTGATGCTTTCGAAAAAATTGCTAAGGAATCCCGTAAGTTCGGGTTGTTTCTTTGCTTGAGCACGCAACGCCCTGCAGATATACCCGCAGGAGTGCTGAGTCAAATGGGCACGTTCATTGCACATAGACTTATCAACGAGCGAGACATACAGGCCATCAAGAACTCTGTCCAGGACAGTTCCTCCGGAGTACTTTCCTTCTTGCCATCGTTTGGGAAAGGACAAGCTTTGTTGACGGGGAATGAATTTCCAATGCCGATAGTTATGCAAACTAATGAGATAGAAGGTGTGAAGCCTCGTTCACAAACTCCGATAATGTTTACACAAACTGATAAGGCGAACCGAACAGTTAGCTAAGAGAGGTGCAGTACAGTTCTGATAGAATACAGACATATGGATATTCAAGAACGTATTTCTGATCGACTAAAGAAACTTCGACAAAGTACTGGCCTAACTCAATTAGAGTTGGCTGAAAAGGCGGATATCAACGCTAACGCATATGCAAAAGTAGAGCGAGGCGACCAGATGCCGACCATTGAGACACTTTTAAAAATTGCTAAGGCGCTCGACGTCAGCTCTTCGGATATATTGCCTCGCTAGTCTTTAGCGAGCTTTTCAAGCTCTTTGTGTAGTAAGTCTTCGTCAATACTGCCTAGTTCTCTATAAGCTAGCTTCAGCTCAGTCAACATCTGCTTTGCGTACTCTGGCGTAGCATCTTCGGGTTTATTGATCTTAAGCCATCTAACGACGGCCTGGATATCTTTTTCTGTAGGCGTATAGCCAATATTATCACTCATTATCGCTTATTGTACCATCTCAGGTCTCGTTTTACAGAGGTGAATTTTAAAAGCTGATTGCACAGCTCTTCGGATTGCGTTCTCCTCATTATCTCGCGACTATTGCTGTGCGACAGCATGTTGAGTGAACCTTCCCATAAAATTTCACCATCAATCACTGCGATTTTTCTATGACGTAGATCATCACAGATAAAAACCCTTACTCCTGCCTCTCTAAGAATTTTGATTCCGATCCAAGCTTGAATCCGCAAATTATCATCGTGATGGCCTGGGTTACGTGTCAGTATTTTAATCTTCACACCTCTGTTCGCTAGCTTTTTACAAAGAGGAGCTAGCTCGGCTGAACGTCTACATGTGATGTATGGGCTTTCAATAATGACTTCGCGCTTGGCTTGTTTAAAATCTTTACTGAAAGCAGCATAAAAACCTTGCTCGTCAAACAATTTCGAGTTCAGGAGTGAAGAAGGGTCAGCTCTGCGAAAAAGACTAAACATCGCCTTCCTCCAGTTCGGTGAGAACTTTATCTAACCTGTAAACATCTTCAATAACAGAGTTCCAATTACCCCTGATCTGGCTCACCACAAGAGACTCAGCATCGTTCAGGGTCTTTTTTATTAGTTCGAATAAGGGGTGGAGGCGGATATTTTGAGGTGTTCCGCCATGTATCTGGCTCTTTTCAAAACTTTGCTAAAATCAACCGGTTTTTTTGCTTTTCATAGCTTCCTAAATTTATCTACCTTATTCTCAATCTTCACGAGATCCTCCTCCATATAGCTAACAGCCGTTTTGCTGCTAAGCATCTTAATTTTATCTACTATCACTAGAGCCTCACCCAAGCTGCCTGTGCAGCTTGATGTTTGCGTCAGTAGTGGAGTGATACCTTCTACTGCTGGGTCGTAAGCGTTGTCGCTACCTGCGAATCGATTTATCGCCGGACAGGCCCTAGAAGGTTATGTGAGCTCTACAGGAGCTAATGGATTAACAGCGGGGCCAAACGAATCACTGGCACCTGATTCAGATAGTGATACAAACAATAATGACAACGGGCAAACCATATCCAATAATGCTGTTGTTGCCTGTGGTGCAACACTAACTGCTGGCAGCGAGCCAACTGACGATGGGGATATCGACCCGGATACTAACATGAGTGTAGATTTTGGTTTCTTCATAGAATCGAAACTTGGTAACTTCGTCTGGTTCGATCTCAACAAGAACGGTGTCCAGGACCTAGGTGAAGATGAGGTTCAGAACGTAACAGCAACTCTTTATGATGCCGCCACAGATACGGTCATAGCTACTCAGCTTACTGACGTGAATGGTGAGTACAATTTCTGTAGATTAACTGCAGGTGATTACTACATCGTCTTCACAAACCTACCCGCAGACCACGTTTTTACGGAGGATGATGGCTCAAATGACACGACCAATTCAGATGCTGATCCAAGTAACGGAAGGACAGTCACCTATATACTAGGAGCAGGTGAAGAGATTGATACGGTCGATGGAGGTATAGTGTTTGGAGCTACAACGGGTACGGCTGGAGAGCTAGCGCAGACTGGATTGGATATTAGCCACGTTGTATATAGCGGCATAGTATTGATAGCTTTGGTGTCTACTGCAACCAGCATAAGCAACAAACAAGCGAATACTGATTATAGTCGTCGTTAGGATAGCGCTACAAGACGCTTGTCGTCCTGCAAAGAAAAAGCTTAAAAAAGATACTATTTCACATAAGCATTTCGAAAAATAAAAATATGTGGTACTCTCATAGAGATAGTATTAAAGATCAAAAAAATAAATAGAAAATAAAAGGAAACACAAAATGACTACTCGCACTAGTTACAGCATTCATTCAGCTAGGAAAAAAATAACGATATTAATGATTGGATTTTTATGCCTTCTCTTTACGGCTGCCACAATTTCAGCCTTACTAAGAAGTTCACAAAACAGTTATGCTGCTATTAATGCTGGAGCGGTGCGAGCTCCAGGAACTCCAAGCAGTTGTACTAACACGGTTAATGTATCGAACAGATCGGGTCTAGATAATGCGATAGGCTCAGCCGGACCAGGCACTTGCATACTGTTGCAGGGCGGTGTTGACTATGGCACGCAGGTCAATGTACTGAATAAGAGCGGTACAAGCAGCAATCCTATTACTATTATGACCGATCCAGCCTCTAGTTCTCGTGCAAGAATTAAAGGCTCGAGCCCATCTAATAGCTCTGGTAACTTTCACGGCATAGACTTATCTGGATCGCACCATATAAACGTCTGGGATTTAGAAGTCCTAGATATTTATAACTGGGGCATCCTAGCTGGTAATGCTTTTAGCGGAGACAGCAGAAGTTCTTCATCAAACCTTGACATCAGATATAATGATGTCCACAACATCGGTCAAGAAGGAATCAAGCTTGGTACTTCCGGTACGAACAATATTACAGTAGCGCAGAACGACGTTTCTTTTACCGGCGACAGGCCGTACAGCGGTAGCTACGGCGGCGGAGCTGAGGGTATATATTTTGGTCAGGGTGGTACTACGACAGTTATTACCAACTGGCTGATAGAAGACAACCATCTGTTTAATATTGGTGATGCAGGCTTTGCGCATGGTGGTGAAGCGATCGACATAAAGATCGGCGCACGTAACGGAACAATACGCGGTAATCACATCGAAGACGTTATAGTCCGAACGCAGGCGGCAGTTACTGTTTGGTACGACATAGGTGGTGGTACGGTAGACCCGAGCATTGTCGTTGAAGAAAACCTGATACATGGAGTTACTCGACGCGCTCCAAGCGGTGCAGATACTACTTCCTTTGACGGAGACGGCATTACAATCGGCGCCAACGGCGTTGATGTTATCAATAACATAGTCTATGACACATCTGCCTCGGCAATTTATATACAAAATAACAGAGCTGCGTCTACCTTTGGTGGAATTACAGTCGCTAACAATACTGGCTATGACCCAGGCGATAGTGGGGACTTCCAGACAGACAGTAGCTCAGGCGTAGCTTCAAACTGTAACGTTTCTAGCGATGGCACTGGACAATACACGGCAACGGCCGGCGATTTTGTCGGTCCTATAACTGGCTCAGCAAATGCTGGTGGTGGTGTCGGAACTGGATTTAATCACTCATCAAGTGGTAACGGACTAGTAGATGTCTGCAATACCCCGAGCGGAGTTAATGGAGATTACCTGGGAACATCTAGAGAGCAAGGAGTTGACGGCGATGCGGGAGCTTTCGAGCTTGTAGCCGGCGGAGGTGGAAACAGCGCTCCCTCTGGCGTGAATCCAGCGAATCCAATATTCTTCCCAGAGAATACCGTGAATCCGACTGTTACACTAAGTGCAATTGATGCTAATCCTGGTGATACTCATACTTTTGCAAAAGCTGGTACTGGTAATGATCCAGGCTTGTTTACCCTAGTAGGCGATCAGTTAACTCTTAATCTTACGCCGGACTTTGAGAATCCAGTAGATAGTAATACAAACAATCTTTATGCTCTCGATATAATAGTCACAGATGATAGCGGTGCAGGTAGCGGCCCAATAGATGTTTTCTTTGAGATCACTGATGTTGCAGAGAGTGGCAACCAGTCGCCTGTAGACATTACTTTTACGGGTAATACAGTGCAAGAGAATAACGCATCTGGTGTGACTGTATCCGCACTGACAACAACAGACCCAGACCCGGCTGATACGCATACATATAGCCTTACATGTAGTATTGCGGGGGCAGACGATGCCCATTTCCAGATCACAGGCAGTAACTTAAACGTAGCGACTGTCTTTGACTTCGAAGTACCAGTTGATGCAAATGGCGACAATATGTATCAGGTTTGCGTACGAACCACCGATAATGGCGGCCTCACATTCGATGAAAACGTTAATATAGTTGTCACGAATGATGCGTCAGATGATAACGCAACACCTCAGATAACTAACTTCAATTCAGCGAACCAGCAGAACGAGCAATTTCCAGAAAACGCAGCGTTCTATCTAGACTTCAATGTTACTGATCCAGACCCAGCTGATACCCACACTTGGAGCTTAGCGGGTGGCTTAGATGATGCGCTATTTACACTCAACACTACCACCGGCGAACTCACCCTTCCAGCACAAGACTTTGAGAATCCCGTAGACAGTGACACTGACAATCTGTACAAGGCAGTTGTCCGCGTAACCGACAATAACGGTGCATTTGACGAAATGATATTTACAGTAGACATTACTGACGTAGCTGAGAGCACAAATTCAGCACCCGTCATTGTAAGTAACGGCGGCAATAATACGGCTACAATAAACTTATCTGAAGGCATTGCTTCTGTGACAACTGTTGCCGCAACAGACCCAGACCCAGCCGATACTGTTACCTACAGCATAACTGGCGGCATTGATCAGTCACTCTTCAGCCTCACTGCGGCAGGCGCACTGACCTTCGGTTCTGCCCCTGACTTCGAGAATCCAACGGATAGTAACACCAACAATACATATATCGTCGTTGTGAGCGCTACTGACAATGGTTCTCCTATAGCGTCTGACTCGCAAACTATTACGGTTTCTATTACAGATATTGACGAAATTCCCCCCACCATCACCCTCACAGGAGCTAACCCCCAAAATATCCAACAGGGTAGTACATACACCGAACAAGGTGCCACAGCTAATGACGACGTAGATGGCAACATTACTGCCAACATAGTCATAGATAGTTCTAACGTAAATACTGCTGCTACCGGTAACTACACTGTTACCTACAACGTCACTGACGCTGCTGGCAACAATGCTGCTCAAGTTACACGAACAGTAACAGTTACTACTGCCCCAGACAACGACACCGACCAAGTAAGTGACTCCGTGGAAGATGCCTCCCCTAATGGTGGAGACTACAACAATGACGGTACAGCCGACTCAGTTCAAAACAATGTAGCCACTCGTCCTAACACTATCTCCCCGGGCTCAGACGCTACCAACCCAGATAACTACACCTCACTTACAGCCAGCAGCGATACATCCATATCTTCATTCACCATAGAAACTGAAGCACAGCAATCTACTCAAGACGAAGACAATGACTATCCCCTAGGTCTCTTCAGCTACACGCTCAATGCAGCATCTGCAGGAGACACAGAATCCATTACTATCGTTCTAGACCAAGAGTACCCATCAGCCCAAACTGACTGGACATGGAGAAAGTACGACTCTAACACAGAAACCTACGCAAACCTTCCAGCTAGTGCTAACGGTACCTACGGTACATTAGACATAGACGGTACAACAGTCACTACCTTCACATACTCGGTCACAGACGGAGGAGCCCTAGACGAAGACGGCATAGCCAACGGAGTCATTGTTGACCCCGTAGGGCCTGCCGTAGACATAGAATCTCTTGCAGAGTCTGGTGGAGACGGCACTCTAGCTCAAACAGGATTAGACATAACTTACGTTATGTACACAGGTATAGCTTTATCTATAGCAGCAGGCATAGCTGCAGTAAGCTCACGTGGAGCTGGGGGTTATAGTCGAAGGTAGGGCTTCAACTAAAAGTCATACACTTTTAAGAGATAGAGTTGACCGTTTGTTTAAAAGGCAGGAATAACCCAAGCCACTTCATGCCCTTTGGGGTGATCGGAGAAACAACAGGTGTTGATATTTATGACGACATGTATTTAGAGTTGTCACAGCAAAATCTTGCTACTAAAGCTTCAGTAAGCATGACGAGAGATATCGCAAGCATCCATGCTGATTTTAGTGAGCAAGACAGGGTATACCTACAGCATATGATAGTGGACCCATCAAAAGCCGAACCACCGATACTTAACTGTATGGGTAGTCAAATCAAAGCCCGATCAAGCAGATATTATGGCTGGCCTTAAACAGGGTATAATGGTCGTCATAATGACAGGCAAAACACCTCAGCTTATCGACACGCATTGTCATATCCATGACGAGGAGTTCGAGTGGAGTCAGACTGATATGCTAGAGCAAGCCAGGGAGGCAGGGGTTACCAGTCTGATATGTGTCGGCACTAGCGTTAAATCGTCTATAGCTGGGGCAGAGTATTGCCGTGCAAACGAAGACACCCTGCCTATTTGCTATTTTTCGCTGGCACTGCATCCGCACGAGGCTACAAACATGGATGACACGACTCTTAAAGCTGCATGGGCTAGGCTGCAGCAGCTAGCAAGAGACAGCAAAAATGACCCTAAGTTTATAGCTATTGGTGAATGCGGGCTAGATGCTTTCTATCCAGTTGACAGCGACGGTCTGGCTCGACAGAAATGGCTGCTACAGCAGCATCTACAGCTTGCTCAGGAGCTTGGCAAGCCGGTGATTTTCCACGTACGGGAGGCATTCGAGCATTTTTGGCCAATCTACGACAAATTCATGCTGCCTGGCGTAATGCATAGCTTCTCGGCGGGTACAAGAGAAGTCGAGCAGACTATACAGCGAGGCGAACTATACATCGGCCTAAACGGCATAATGACCTTCACTAAGGACGATGATCAGCTAGCCGCTGCCAAGGCAGTCCCGCTAGGTAAGCTAATGTTAGAAACCGATGCTCCTTTCTTGACACCAACACCTCTACGTGGTAAAATAAACACACCAGCAAACGTAGCTTTGGTAGCAGAGTTTTTGTCTGATCTGCGGGGAGAGACAGTAAGTCTTTTGGCAGATCAGACAAGCGCTAACGCACGTACATTGTTTGGAATATAACTTATAGCTTCCGAGTGGAGGTGGCGATGAAATTATTTAAAGAGATTTTTGGTGTTTCCGCAGAAACCTATAACGGCGACTATGCAGATGTCGTTGGCCTACGCGGAGCTTTGTTAAAAAGCGCCGTTGACCTGGCCAGGACCGTGCTAACAGATCACATTGCTAGCCAGTATCCGAGCGCACCGCTCGAGCATATGTTCCGCAACAAAGGCCCAGAGGCACAAAAAGCCGCTATCGCCGGGCCACTACAGAGCGCCGAAATCCCCACCTTAATGCAGGATCAGCAGACTTTGTTGAACACCCAAGAGCCTATCGATCAAACCCAGCTTGACGATATCGCTGCCGAGATATACCCAGATAATCTGAGCAGATTGCGCGCCAGAATAGATGAGCTGCAACAGGAGAATATTACATCCGAAGACTTGGATTTGGCCGTATGATCAACAAACTTATGTCTGGCCTAAAGCCACGCAGCACCAGTCCTAGCGCCCAGCTGACACGCCGGCTTATTCGCCGCGAGGCAGAGCTTGGTGGCAGCCTGTTTAACAGCGGCAACCCCAACGAGCAGTCAGAATTCTTTTGCCTAGATAAAAACACTTGGGTTTGGCATCAAGTCGCTATTGTCGGCGGGCAAAAGCAGACCACTACCACCCACTACCGTATCAAGCCCGGTGCTGTCACAAAGTCTGTTAATGGCGGCCAATATACGGCTCTGGACAAGCACGAATCGACTCGGCTGCTCGCGGCCATAGAGGCCTACGAGCGTCAGGTTGTCGCTAGGATGTATCCACAAACAGAGCAATAGCGGGTATCCTTGTCTATATGAACGACCATGTATATCTAGATAACGCGGCTGCTTCGCCGCTACGACCAGAAGCCGTGGAGACTTTGCAGACAGGCGCCGCTGCTTGGGCGAACCCCTCGTCACTGCATACCCAAGGCCGCCGTGCCAAAGATATGCTGGAAGCATCACGTGCTAGGCTAGCCAAAAGACTAGACGTAAGACCGATCGAGATCACGTTTACTGCTAACGCAACCGAGTCCAATAACTTAGTAAGCAGCGGGGTCGGCGGTCAAATTTGTGTACCAAGGGGTGAACATCCCTCACTCGGTAGTGTGGACGCCGATAGACTGACAGAGATAAAATTGCTACCTAGTGGCCAGATAGATTTGGGGGACCTGGAGCTTAAGCTGCAGCGCGGCGTATCCTTGGTGGCCATGAGCCTTATTAACTCCAGTACGGGGGTGATCCAGTCTGTTGCGGATATCCACAAGATTATTAACCGACAAAAAGAAGACCGCCGCCCACTACTACATATTGACGCCTCGCAGGCCTGCGGGGTATTAAATGTGCGCCCCCACAGTCTGCAGGCCGACACGGTGACTATATCTGCCTCAAAGTGCGGTGGCCCCAAAGGTGCGGCAGCGCTATATGTTAATAAAGATGTGGCTCTTGCTAAAAGCATGGTAGGCGGCCCACAGGAACATGGCCTACGACCGGGTACCGAAAATGTATCGGCGATAGACAGCTTTGTCGCTGCTTTTGAGGCAGCAGAAGACTCTAGAGTCAACGAGCACGAGCGGCTTAGTGAGCTTCAGTCGCACTTAGAGACAGAGCTAAAACAGCGTGGCGTAGTTGTCGTCGGTGAAGATTCCGTGCGCTCGCCAGCCATAAGCGTAATTGTAGCGCCAGGGCTCAGTAACGAAGAATTGCTTTATAAGCTCGATGCAGCTGGCATTGCTGTTGGTATAGGCTCGGCCTGTCATGCCAGCTCGGCCGAACCCAACAGGTCACTGAGCGCTATGGGTCTGAGTAAAAAAGACGCCCACAGCTCTATCCGGATATCTCTGGGTTGGCAGAACACGAAGGCCGACATTGACCGCTTTGTTGCTGTTTTTCGCGGCATCTATGACAGCCCTTCCTGAAGTGGATTTGTGTCTTTTGCTGGGTTCAGTCTTTTTCTAGATAAGCAAAAGCGCTATACTGACTACCAGATATGCGACAGATTATAACGAGTCTTCTTTTTGTATTAGTGCTGACTTTTGGTGGCGCCGGGGCTTTGCTGGCACAAGAAGTTAGCCAGGGCTTCCGCACAACCGAAACACTTCGTAGCGGGCTGGTTGTTAGTCTAGACCCAGACAACACGGGCTTCGTGGTAGCTGGCACCAGTGCAGCTCCTGACTCTTTACACGGAATAATTATAGATTCCGGTGATTCGCCAATTACGCTAAGCAATGATGATTCCGACGTGCTTGTGGCCACAACCGGCACCCACGATCTGTTGGTGTCGGACGCTAATGGACCAATAAAATCTGGCGATTACTTAAGTATCTCGACTGTCTCTGGTATTGCCCAGAAGGCTACGGACGAGCAGCGCATTGTGATCGGCCGGGCGCTAGAAGACTACGTGCCGCAAGACGGCAGCATAGTACTGAGTGTCGCAAGCGATGGGGCTGGCGGCGAGGTTAATCTTGGTCGAATTGCCGCAGACATTGCTGTGGCCCAGAATCCTAACCTAACTGCCCCAGAGCAAGATGTACCAGAGTTTTTGGCTAAAGCGGCCGAGTTGGTGTCTGGCAAAGATGAAGCGATCAGCCCAGTTCGGGTATATGTCAGCCTAGCGGTGCTAGTGTTAACCGGCGTTATATCTGGCAGTCTGATATTTACATCTGTACGCAGCAGTATAATCTCGATCGGTCGTAACCCCTTGAGCCGCAAGTCGATAATCAGGAGTCTGCTACAGGTCGTTGTAATATCATTTATTGTGTTACTTAGCGGGCTTTTTGCGGTATACTTAATACTAAGATTTTAAACATAACCATAGGGTGGGGGCATGGATCTAGTACAAGTAGCTCTAATATTGGTTGCAGCTGTCACTGCAGGGCTGGCAATATATTGGCTCAGTCTCTCTGGAAAAAGTGACAAAAAGCCTAAAGATAAACAGGCAAAAAAGAACAGCAAGCATGGACATTCTTTGCTGAAACACGGGTCTTCTACTGGGGCCAATGTTACCGATGCTGCCGATGACGACGTCGAGCACCTGTTTAACAACGAGTTCCGCGAAGAACTCAAGAATAGGGGTAGGCTACACTTCGAGAAGGTTATCAACGAGAACGCTATGTTCTTGCAGCAAGACTTGCGACTCACCACGAGTCAGCTTAACGACTATATGAAGCAGGAGATCAAGAAGGTTCTTCAGGAAGAGTTTTCTAAGTACGAGGAGTCCATTAAGGGAGCCAAAGATCTGGCGATCTCTTCTATCCAGAAAACTCAGTCGGCGATTGAAGAACAGCGCCAAATCCTGCAGCAAAACCTAACAGATGAAGTCGCCCGCGAGAAGCAGCAGATAATTGCTCGGTTCGAGCGCGATATGGCCCAAGTAGTGAATCACTACGTCTTGACAGCTATTGGTAACGAAATCGACCTGACCGACCAGCTCGAGTACATCCTGCAGTATATGGAGGACAACAAAGAGGCGATTATAGAGGACCTGCGGCATGGCACAGCTTAGCTTGCCAGAAGTTGTCGCTACTCGCGCGGATGTTCTGCGGTTACATCGAGAGCTAGAAGCTTTGGACCGCTACTTTAGTTCTGGCCTGCAATCTGGTCCGGCCCCGAGGGTCAGCAAAAACCTGCAATCAATAGCTAGGGATAACAGCGTCGATCTGAACGACGCCGAGGGCAGAGAGTCTATCGTCGCCTTGATCCGAGAACTAAAAGACAGCGCCCCCGTGCTACATATGAGCTTTGCTAGCGACCCGCCAGCAAACGTTGTGCTGGCAGTAGTATCCTGGTTGCGCCGCGAGGCCCATCCTTTTGCTTTGCTGCAGGTAGGCGTACAGCCGAATATCGCCGGTGGGTGCACACTACGTGGCACTAGCAAATACTTTGATTTCTCGCTGCGCAGACACTTTAAAGACCACCAGGCAGAGCTATCCGAGGCTATCAGTACCATATCTGCTTCGGTCGCGAGCGAAGAGGTCGCCAGCTAATGGGTAATCGCCACTTTGACCAGCTTATCGAGTCTGGCAAATCTGTTGGTGAAGTTATTGCTGTTGATAACTTCCTGGTTAAGGTTAAGGGGCTTTATCCCGCTAACCAGCATGCTCTGATTATGTTTGACGATGGCAGTAAGGGCTTTGTGCATGCTGTGTCAGATGGTTGGGTGTCTGTACTTCACCTAGGAGACGAGCCTCTTCAGGTAGGCCAAGTGTGTGCCACCCAACATAACGAGCTAGTAGCCAAGGTTGGAGCAGACTTTGTTGGCCGTGTGGTTTCTGTAACTGGTGACCCGCTGGACGGCAAGGGGCCGATTGCTGCAGATAAGGTCTGGCCGGTGTTTAATGACGCGCCGCCTCTCTATACTAGGCAGCAGCTGGACGACCAGTTGGTGACAGGCGTCAGTATTATCGACTCGCTCTTCCCGGTTGTGTTGGGGCAAAGGATGGCTATTATCGGCGAGAGCAAATCCGGCAAGAGCACAATCACTTCGCAGATAACTCTTAACCAAAAAGGTACGGATAGGATAGTTGTCTACGTACTGATCGCTAAACGCCGAGCTGATGTTAACGAGCTGTTGCTACGCCTACAAAACGAAGGTGCCATGGATAATGCTGTCATTATTGTCTCGACACTCTACGAGTCATTAGTCATGAGTTACCTAGCCCCGTATGTTGGCTGCGCCATGGCCGAGTTCTTTTGGCAGGAAAAACAGCAAGACACTATTATTATTTATGACGACCTAACCAGCCACGCCATGGCTCACAGAGAGATATCGTTGCTGGCGGGCCTTAGCCCCGGACGCGATAGCTACCCAGGCGATACATTCTATTCCCACTCTAGTTTACTAGAGCGCGCTGGGCGACTATCCAGTACCGGTAAAACACTAACGTCGCTACCAGTTGTGCTAGCTCCTGGTGGAGATGTCACTGCTTATTTGCCGACAAATATTATGTCTATCACTGATGGCCAGTGGATTTTGGACATGAATGTTTTCCGCGACGGCCTAAGACCTGCGATCAACACGGGTCTTAGTGTGACCCGTGTTGGTGGCCGGGGTCATAACCAGCGGCAAAAAGAGCTAGCTGGCCTGACTATGCGTGCATTGTCTGATTATTCTCAGGCGGCTGAATTTGCCCACTTCGGCTCCGAGCTTGCCCTAGAAGCCCAAGGCTCGCTCGAGACGGGTAAGCGTATATACGAGCTGCTCAACCAGACGCCGGGCGAGAACTATTCGTTAATGTCCCAGCAATTAATGTTTGACGTAGCCATTGGGCTAGAGCAAGGAGCGATCTTAGACACGGACCTACTCAAGAAAACATCCATAGAACTTGCTAGTAGCGTGGGTGACGACGCAAGTTACGCGGCCGCCAAAGAAGAGCTAAAGAGCAAAGCTATCCTGGAGCTTAAGCGATGAGGCGAGCGAGCGAAATAGGCGTTGACGTACAAGCAATGAGCACACTTATGCAGCTTACTGGCGTTTTCGAAGGTCTTGCTAGCATGAAGATAGCTAAGGTCAAAAGCCAGGTGCTGCAGAGTCAAGAGTTCTTCGAGCGCCTGTGGGGTATGTATTCGCAAATACGTGTTGATGGAATATTCCATGTTGGACGCAGGGTGATGCAGGAGGATGTTAACCCTAAAGAGCTGATGGTTATCATAACGGCCGAGGGCGGCTTTAGTGGTGATATCGACCAGAAACTTATCGACTGGACCCTTACAAAATACGATCCCGACAAGAACGACATAATTGTTATTGGCCATCACGGAGCCGTTCAGTTGGCTCAAAAAGGCGTTTCGTACAAGCGCTATTTTAAGCTGCCTACGAAAGACCGGAACATTAATGTGTCGCCTATTATTAAGGAGGTCCAGAGCTACGAGCAAACCAAGGTCTTTTATCAAACCTATGTATCTTTGACGATCCAAGACGTAAAGTCTATATCCCTCAGCGCAATGGTTGAGGAGCAGGGCCGAAAGATAGAAAAAAACGACAAAGAATTGCAGGACATAATTACAGAAGAAACACACATTTTCGAACCTAGCACTCTGGCGGTGGTAGACCACCTAGAGCGCTCGATGCTGCAGATTAGCCTAAGCCAGGTGATACTAGAGTCCAAGCTGGCGCAGTACGCTAGCCGATTCCGGGCAATGAGCGCCGCAAACATGCGCGCCGAGGAGGCTCATGATGATCTTAGGATGCAGTACAACCGCGTCCGACGGCACGTTAAAGACGAGCGACTGCGCGAGATAGTTAATGGCCTAAGCGCCTCAAGAAGAGAGGCGGTTAAGTAATGTCTGGGACTGGAGTAGTGCGCACGATCAAAGACCTTGTGCTGCGCGTAGAATTTGACGAGGAGCTGCCGAAGGTTGGCGAGATTCTGAAGGTCCAGAACGCCAAAGGATCACTACTGTTGGTCGAGAACCTTAGCGGACGTTCGACAGCCGTTTGTCTAAACATATTTTCGCACCGCGATATTGCTCAGGGTGTCTTTGTAGAGCGTACCGGCAAGGGAGTCGAGATACCAGTGGGCGACAAAACTATTGGTCGCGTATTCGATGCTCTTGGTAATCCTCTAGATGGGGGCGACCCAGTAGTCGATGCTCCGACCAAAGACATCATGGACATTTCCGCCAAGACAGACGACTTTAGTGGCAGTGAGGCCCAGATACTAGAGACAGGTATACGGGTCATAGACTTCTTTACTCCCTTCGTTAAGGGGCGCAAGATGGGGATCATTGGTGGCGCGGGTGTTGGAAAGACAGTTCTAACTATGGAGTTAATACACAATATTGCCAAAAGCGACTCCGGCCTGGCCTTCTTTGCAGGTATTGGTGAGCGTATCCGCGAGGGGCACGAGCTTTATGAGACTCTGCGCGAGCGCGACCTGCTTAAGAACACCTGCATGTTCTTTGGCCAAATGAACGAGAACCCGGTTCAGCGTAGCCTGATCGGTATTAGCGCCACTGCCAGTGCCGAGTACTTCCGAGACGAAAAAAAGAAAGATATTCTGTTCTTTGCGGATAACATGTACCGTTTTGTACAGGCGCGCAACGAGCTATCAACAATTATGGACAGGGTCCCCTCCGAGGGTGGCTATCAGCCGACTATATTTAGCGACATTAAGCTACTGCAAGACAGGCTTAGCAGCAACGAGAATGGCTCGATTACGTCTGTGCAAACAATCTATGTGCCTGCCGACGATTTGTCCGACCCGGCGGTACTTGCTATTCAGCACGAGCTCGACGGTGTGATTGTCCTTAGTCGAAAGATCGCCGAGCAAGGTATTAGACCAGCCGTAGATCTTAGTAAAACAAGCTCTAGCCTGTTGACCCCAGAGGTTGTAGGGGATAGACATTACTTGTTGAGCGTCCGGGTCCAAGCATTGCTGCAAAAATATGAGAGCCTGCGACAAATTATTGCAATTATTGGCGAGAACGAGCTGTCTCCCTCCGACAGGGCAGACTTTGCCAAGGCCAAGAAACTCATAGAATACTTTAGTCAGCCGATGCATGTCACAGAGGAATTTAATGGTGTGCCAGGTGAGTATTCTTCGCGCGAAGAAATGCTTAAGGGTGTAGAAGAGATAATTACTTAAGGGGTACTAAACTATGGCAGATGCACCTCAAGACGATGTGATTGCTCAGCTAAAGGCCAAGGCCGAAGAAAAGAAGCGTCAGAACGAAGAAGCCGCAGAAATGGAGGGCTTTACCGCTGCCAAGCCGACGCACGAGTCAGAGAAAGGCAAAGAACCCACGTTTAACCTCAAAGTCTATAGTCCATACAAAATATATTACGACGAAGAGGCCCGCAGCGTATCAGCAGTAAATGATACAGGGCCATTCGACGTGCTACCCGGCCACAAGAACTTCTTGACCTTAATCAGTAAGGGTCAGGTGGTTGTCCGTAACTATAGGGGCGAGGAGCCTATTAATGTGGTGCGAGGGGTGCTGCATGTTAAGAATAACGAAGTCACCGTCTTCCTCGACGTTTAGTCATGCAGACTGATGGGTGGATCTCTGCTGGTATGGGGCTATTCGATGGCTATGAAGTCGAATATAAGGGTGCTGTTCGCCGCCGGTGCACTAGAAGCACTAATAGTAAATCCGGATGTCGTTCTAGTAATAAATACATTCGCTTGTGCTGCTGCTTGACTCACAGGAGCAATAGCTATGTGAGGCGTCTGGTTAAAGTTAGCGTTAAAGCTTACCTGAGCTAGGGCGCCTGTTGAGGGCGACGATCCAGTATTTATAGTAACGCTTCCGGCCGTGTCGGATCCGTTGACACTAACAGTGCCACCAGAGCCGATACTGTTGCCTGCGCTAGCGCTAGGAAGGCCGCCACCTGCATCGATATGACGACTAAAGGACAAATCTCCGTTAAGATTTAGGTCGTCCACAGTTAGGGATGCCACAGATAGGTTACCGTTAAAATTAGTATCGCCCGATACAGTGAGATCCTGCTGGATATTTAGCGACCCCTGCACACTGGTATTACCAGCCACCAGCAGGTTATTGGAAACCTCGACCTCCTCGAAGCTACTTGTGCCCGACACTGTTATGCCAGGTAAGCTGAGTGCGCCACCGACGTTTATGGTGCCAGCCACGTCCAAGGAGTCGCGCACCAGCACCCTGCCATCGAATACAGAGTTACTAGATACGGTTAGGGTCTGTTGAGGACTGCCTATTGCAGAGTCTTTGTTGTTTATCTCGTCTAGTGCTTCTTGTGACAAGTTCTCTAGCTGGAAGGTGTTATTGTCGGCGTCTTGTTGATTGGCCGACCTCCACAAAAAGAAGGTCAGTATCAGCACAATTACCAGAATTAACAAAAACACCAAGAAGTATATATTTATGGAAGCTAGCTTATGCCGCAGCTTTTCTTTAAATGTAAGTTTTCTTGGGCTCGAACTTATTGGTTCTGCCTGAGTGTCGGACTCTAGACTACTAGACCCACCAGTCTCGATATTTTTATTAGCCATAACTACTTAAAATATAGCATAAACGCTACTTTGGATAAACCTCGACACCGTAAAGATGTTCTGGTCTTGGCCGAGGCACGGCGGCTATGATAGTCTTTAAGGAGCTTATGCAAAACAAAAAAACACTACCCTTTATCGTAGCGGCTGTAGTCCTTCTGCTTGGAGCTTTGTTTATATGGCTAGATACACAGGGCTCTGACCAGGTTGTTGTAACCCCGGCAGAGGTTGATAGTTCTCCGCAAGTTGCCGGTATTCAGAGCTTCGAGACAGAGTATTTTTCTTTCCAGACAGAAGACAGCTGGGAGTATCTGTCTGACTTTTCGATACCAGGATCACGCTACAGGTACCGCTTGGTAAGGGACGGCGTGCATATTGGTAATCTGCGGGTGCTGATAGACGACAGCTCCGAGCAGGAGGTAGAGCGAGTCTTGCCGGTAACAATTGGACCCGAAGGGGTACTGGAATCCACTGGCTCGGTAAGCGATCGGTGCTCGGACGTTAGCCCAGATGAAGCTACGGTTGGCAAGCAAGCAGTAACCAAAGAAGGTGTGCGTTTCTTGTGCGACGTCGATAGCACCAGTTACAGCCTCGTCGTTGGTGAAGTAGGCGGCACTGCTCGGCTGCAGGCACCAGCTGGTGGGACAGTAACTGTTATTTACTCGGATGTCAGTATTAACCCAAGCCCTCTGCATATGGAGAATCTTGTTAGAGGCTTCCGGCTTAAGTAAAGCTATATTAGCAGCATTTGGAGTGGTATAATCGCTCTAGCTTATGGTTAAACAGATACAACTTACCGTGCGCACATATATGCGCTTCGTAGCACTCGCTTGCCTCTTTGGTGCGCTTGCTTCTGGGCAGGTGGCTTATGGCCAGTCCGCTTCGCCTAACTTTTCTCTGAGCGAGGCATTTATAGGTTCTGGCGGCGAGCTAGATGCTGGTAGCCCTAGTTTCCAGGCAAAGTCTAGCATCGGCGACCTAGGAGTCGGCAATAGTGCTAGTGCTGCCTTCCAGGCATTT
The DNA here is from genome assembly GCA_964534605.1 of uncultured Candidatus Saccharibacteria bacterium. Taxonomy (GTDB): domain Bacteria; phylum Patescibacteriota; class Saccharimonadia; order Saccharimonadales; family VXPC01; genus CAZHOS01. The sequence continues at coordinate 10,354 of CAZHOS010000004.1, read as the reverse complement.
GCCGGCTTTACGACGACCGACCAGCCGTACTTAGAGTTTTTTGTCGATGATATTGACATCAATCTTGGTGATCTTTCGACCTCGACAACAGCTTTTGGTACGGCTAACTTCTACGTTAGGTCGTATCTAACGTCTGGGTATGTTGTGACTCTTGCTAGCCCGGGCTTCCAGAGCGAAAACGCCAACTTTATAGACAACTTAGCTGCCAATAGCACCTCTACACCTGGCACAGAGCAGTTCGGTGTGAACGTGGTTGCCAACACAAGCCCTGTTGCGGGTGCCAACCCGGTCCAAATACCGGACGCCTCGTTTAGCTTTGGCCAGGCTGCAGCAAACTACGACACCCCAAACAGCTTTAGATATGTGCAGGGCGAAACTATCGCTCAGTCGGATCGTAGCACGGGCCAGACTAATTATAGGGCTACCTACATCGTTAATATTGGGTCTAGTACTGAGGCTGGGGTTTATAGTTCTACGCAAACCTATGTCGCCACCGCCCAGTTTTAGGCACGCCTTCCTGTGGGGTCTGGATAAAAATTCCAATCTAGTTCCGCATCTTGGGCTGCGGTTACCTTTAAGTTATTTAGGGCTCTCTGGGTCAGAGATGTGGATAACCTTAAGGGGTATTATTGGATAATAGTTAAAACTATGTTAAAAATAGAGAGCTAAGACAAAACAAAAATAACAAAACAAAGGAGACATTATTATGTCTAAAACACATTCCGCGGGCTTGCGAACTCGCGCGAAACGCGCCAATTTTTGGTTGCAAGCTTTGATGTTAGCCAGTGCCGGAGTTCTTCCACTACTTAGTAGTGCGAACGTATCCGCTGCACAGCTAACTGACAGGTCGGTTACGATAAGTACATCCGAGCCATCAGCAACCAACGTGACGCACACATTCGACTTCACTGTACCTGGTGATGCAACTACTGCTCAGTCTATTGAGTTCCAGTACTGCTCTACACCACTTGGTACGTGTACGAACCCATGGGCAGACCTCGATGTATCGAGCGCTGCTATAGATGGAACCCCAACTGGCCTTACAGGATGGGCAGTGGGAACCAACACAGCAAACACAATTCAGCTAACCCGAACAGACGCTAGTAACGTTACTGTTGATACAGACGTACAGGTGGCTTTGAACGGAATTTCGAACCCAGAGATTGAAACGACTATTTACGACACATTTTACATCCGAGTTAGCGTATACGAAGACTCAGCATACACAACCGTTAGAGATACCGGTACTGTAGCTGGCGTTGTAACACAGCAGCTAACAATCAACGGACGAGTACAGGAACGACTAGAATTCTGTGTGGCTGCACTTGGTAACGCAGATGCTACTCCAGCAGACTGTGACGCCTTCCCAACAGACACAAACATAGATATCGGTGTAATCGAAGAGGCTATTGCTGTTTCTCCGGTTGCTAACGACGGTTTTAACGGCGCAGACGACGACTACGGTATTGCCATGGTTGACACAAACGCTGGCGGTGGAGTAACAATTAGCTACTTCCCAGAAGCTGACGATATTGGTACAAACCAGCTACGTAACTTCCGCATAGACGACAGTGCTGCTTGTGACGCCCTAGAGACCAGCGAAGTTGACACATGTTTCCAAAGCGCTGCAACTGGTGGAACTGACCTAAGCGCTGCTGGCGAGCGATTCGGAATGCACATTGCTTGTGTAGACCGTACTGCTAGCGAAGCTAACACAGCTAACCTACTAAACAACGTAGCTGCCTACCAAGCAGATGCAAGTGACGCTACATGTGAAGACACAGAAGCTTCTACTACATACGCTTGGGACAACACTGGTAACGCAACACAGATTGCAAGCTCTAGCACAGTCGTAAACGACGAGATGCTAAAGATGCGCTTTGCTGCACGTGCTGCTGCTACCACACCTACTGGTAACTACACAGTAACAACAACATACGTAGCAACAGCTACTTTCTAGAACACTAAATAGAGAATTGCTTTTGTCTTAGCGACAATAACTACACCAAGAAGCAAGGAGTATATGTACCTCCAAAGACACATTAGTCGGGCATTTACCTACCTACTGGCACTCGCGTTAGCGGTGCCAGCTCTTGGCTTTAGTGGGACGGCTCATGCTGCTCAGCTGCAAGGTCAATCGCTCGCGATTGCCTCCTCGGCTGCATCAGCTGTCACAACTCATGAATATAGCTTTACTCTGCCTACAAACTCCAACGTCGGCTCGTTTGCTTTCGAATACTGCACCACGCCCTTCCCAGAAACAACATGTATTGCACCCCCCGGCCTCGACGCAAGCGGCGCTATCCTCAACCTACAGAGCGGCGTGACGGGCTTTAGCGTAGATAGTGTTAATACCTCCGCCAATAGAATAGTTATTGAGCGCAGTGCCGCTGCTGTTGTTACGCCTGCAAGCGTGCTGTATCAGTTCGATGATATCGTTAACCCCTCCGTTGCCGACAATACATACTACGCAAGGATTGCGTCCTACAGCTCTAGCGACGGGACCGGGCAGTCTATAGATGTCGGATCGGTTGCTTTTAGTACCAGTGGGTTCCTTGGTGTTGGTGGGTTTGTGCCGCCACATATTACATTCTGTGTTGGCATAACGGTTCACCCTAGCTGCCAGTCGACAAATGACAACCTTGTAAGCCTAGGCACACTAGACGAGTCAACTACACGTACTGGGACCTCTCAGTTCGCGGTGGCTACTAACGACGACGGAGGCTACAATGTGCGCTTTCTGGGTAACACCTTGACCTCCGGTAACAAGACTATCCCGCCGATGACAAGTAGCGGCTCTAGCTCCACTGGGACCTCTCAGTTTGGCATCAATTTGCGTCAGAATAGCCAGTTGAGTATTGGTCAAGAGGTTAGCGGAGTAGGTAGTGGACAACCAGCAGCGAATTATGCGGGCGCAAATCAGTACCGCTTTGTAAGTGGAGAGGTTATTGCTAGCAGCAGCCTGCCGACTGATTTTAACCGGTTTACTGTTAGCTATATCGCTAATGTTGATGCTGCTCAGGATGTGGGGGTTTATACTACTACCATCCAATACATCGCCACCGCCCAGTTTTAGGCACTGGCCCAAACAAGGAGCCGGTGCAACTAGCTTTGTTAGTTGGCAGGGTTGATTGTTTGGGCCAGTGCTTAAAACCCACTCTTTTATTAGATTTGGTGAGGTCTGGACGAAGGCTTTAAGCTGTGTTTTTAATTTGTTATTAATAATTGGGCTGTTATAATTGAGCGCTAGTGAGCACAACTAACAAGGTGTCGCAAAACTACAATTCAGGAGGGTACATGAGGCGCATTAGCCGATCAATCTTAACAATCTTAGCGAGTGTCTTTATTGCACTGCAACTTGGTGCCATGAGCGCTACAGCACAAAGCGGTAATGGCCTTCGAATATCCCCGACACGGCAGGAACTTGTTGTTGAGCGCGGAGAAGCTACCTCGTTTGATGTTACTGTCGAGAACATTTCTGATCAGCCAGTGATCGCTCGATCGGCTATAAACGACTTCGAGTCAGACGGTGTTAGTGGTGATCCTCGAATTATCGTAGACGCCGATGTTGTTACAGACAACAGTATTCGTGATCTACTCGTAGACCTCGAAGACATTCCTCTTGAGGGTAACGAGTCCAGGACGTTTAGGGTTAACGTTCAGGTGCCAGAAGCAACTGCACCAGGTGCGTACTTTGGCCTCGTTCGCTACCAGGCAATTCCTGTCGATAGCGAAGGCGAAGAGATCGATGCTCAGTTCTCTCTAAATGCTAGCCTGGGTGTCCTAGTCCTTATAGAGGTACCAGGAGAAGTCCCACAAGGTGCGGAGGTAAGCAACCTAGAGGCACAAGTACTGCCGCTCGACGAGCAGGGCAATCCGACAGGCGAAGCCAGCGGTGGATCGATCTTCTTTGACACCCCCAACCAGGTGGCCGTAGAAGTACGCAATACCGGCCAGACTTTTGTGCGTCCATTCGGTGATATTACGATCAAGAATATGTTCGGTGGTCAGACCGCTAGCTACGAACTGAACGCTACTAATCCTAGAGGTAACGTGCTACCAGACAGTACTCGCGTATTTGCTGACGGCGTAGATATTGGTGGGGTTGGCCGCTACACTATAGAGGCAAATGTTGCTTATGTGCAGGGTGGCGAGGTTATAACTCGCACAACTAGCTTCTGGGTCCTACCTATCTGGTTCATCCTACTTGTTATAGCTGCGATCTTCATTCTTGCTGGTGGCGCCAAGGTTGCCTACAAGAAATTCCTAGGCTAGACGTAAGCCAGTAGGGGTTTGCCCCCCATAGAATATCCTCAATCTTTGGGGTAGAATAAACATATGCTTCTTCGCTACAAAAAACTATTACAAATATCGGGAGCTTTCATCATAGGACTAATACTTATGGGTATTGGTTCTGTGAGCGCTCAACAGTCAGACGGCTCGATTGGCGTCGAAGCCCAGATACCCTCGCCAGCTCCAACAGTCGCTGCAACGATATCTACCCCAACCAGCGGCACAGTGTTTGGTAACGTACCCATAACGGTGACAGGCGTTTGCCAAACAGACCTTGTAGTCAGGTTATTTAAGAACGGTGTTTTTTCTGGCTCTGCACTATGCGAGAACGGCTCTTATTCTATCCAGACAGACTTGTTTAACGGCGACAACGAGTTCGTGGCAATTGTCTTTGACGCTCTTGATCAGGAAGGGCCAGAATCTAACCGCGTAACAGTGACTTATAACGACCCAACCGTCAGCTCGCCTGTGCAGCGCGTATCCCTTACCAGCAACTTTGCACGCCGCGGTACTGACCCTGGTCAAGAACTGGTGTGGCCGATCAGCATTACTGGCGGTACCGCACCGTATGCGCTTAGCATAAACTGGGGGGATGGCCTCCAGAATGAAGAGCTCGTGTCCGTAGCTTTACCAGGAGAGTTTGACGCTCGTCATATTTACGAGCGTGCTGGTAGCTACACGATTATTGTCAAGGCGACAGACGCCGAGGGCAGGGTGGGCTACCTACAGCTGGTTGGAGTCGCTAACGGGGCAATAGAGTCCCTGGCAGAGACAGGCAACTTGAGCGCGACTGGCCCCGTCCAGTTCCGAGACAGGGTATTGCTCTGGCCGGTACTGCTGCTTATTCCACTTGCTATTAGTACGTTCTGGCTGGGCTCGCACTACCGGCTAAAGCGTATTAAGGACAAGATACGCAGGGGCGAGCTACCCTTCAACCTCCGTTAGCTCTTTTTAGGTGGGAGGTACACTTGCGTGCCCGGGTTCCTTAGGCTTACACCCCCTATGCACCTTTCAAAGTTAGAGTCTGGCCCGGTACTGCATCCCTCAACCTTGCACATTGCATTTGCGAGCCTGGCCGCCTCATTTGCGGCGACGCTATCAGCATGTGTTTTCTCAGTACATTTATTATGCGCTTCTGCTGCGCATTGATTGTTTATGGGGGTTCGTCTTAGATCCCTTTTGCTGATAGGGCTTCCTTTAGACCGTGATCCGATTCCAGGGTAATTCTCTTTTCTCATAAAAATATTTTAGTAGTTTTTGTATAATAAGTCAAATATTTGAACATCTTTCCGTAACTAGTACAATGATAGGCATGAGTAAAACAGTTTACGTCGGTTTGTCGGGCGGTGTTGATTCGTCCGTTACCGCCTTGCTACTAAAAGAGCAGGGCTACCGTGTTGTTGGCGCCCATATGAAGAACTGGTCACGCGACATAGCGGGCTTTGAGTGTCCATGGCAGGACGACTACCAAGAAGCCCGTAGGTTGGCTGCATTCCTGGACATAGAGTTCGAGCTGTTTGATTTCGAAGACCAGTATCACGACAAAGTCGTCGACTATATGATCAATGAATTTAAGTCCGGACGTACACCGAACCCAGATGTCATGTGCAACCAAGAGATCAAGTTCAAGTTATTCTTAGATAAGTCACTAGAGCGTGGCGCTGACTATATTGCTACGGGCCACTATGCGCGCTCAAACGGCTCGAGGCTGCTCCAGGCCAAAGACGCCGATAAGGACCAAACCTATTTCCTCTACCGCATAGACGGTGTAGCGGTCGCCAAGACAATCTTTCCGCTAGGCGACATACATAAGGATGAGGTGCGCGTAGCCGCCCGTAAGGCCAAGCTGCCTAATGCTGAGCGCAAGGAAAGTATGGGGATTTGCTTTGTAGGCAAGGTTGGTATCAAGGATTTTTTGAAGGAATATATCGAGGCTGTGCCGGGAAATATTGTCGAGGACGGCCAAGCCATTGGCCAGCACGAAGGTGCCGTTTTTTATACTATTGGTCAGCGTCAGGGGTTAGGGCTTGGCGGCGGTCTACCGTACTACGTCATAGGTAAGGATATGGAGAAGAACGAAGTCTACGTCACTCGAGACTTAAACTCCAAAGACCTCTGGACGAGCGAACTGCAGCTATCGATGATGCATTTTATAAACCAGCCACCACAGCAGGGGCAAGAACTGCTTATACGTACGCGTCACCGCGCACCGCTGATTAAAGCTATTTATAGCGCCGGCCAGGATGGCTTTTGTAGCCTGCAGCTCGAACAGCCCGTGCGCGCAGCGACCCCAGGACAGTCGGCTGTTCTGTATGCTGGCCAAGAAGTACTTGGTGGCGGGCTGGTCTATTAGCTATAATTGCTAGCTGAAACTTCAAGGAAAGAATATTATGAACGCCCAAGATATCCGCAACCGTTACATCAGCTATATGGAAGAGAAGTCGCATGCCGCCATCCCGCGGGCCAGCTTGGTGCTAAAAGACGACCCGACGACACTGTTTACTGGTAGCGGCATGCAGCCACTACTCCCGTATCTACTTGGCGAGGAGCACCCTCAGGGTACACGGCTCGTAGATAGCCAGACATGTTTCCGAGGTCAAGATATCGACGATGTTGGTGATAATCGGCATACAACATTTTTCGAGATGCTAGGCAACTGGAGCCTTGGAGATTATTTCAAAAAGGATCAGATCCGCTGGTTCTTCGAATTTTTAGTTGACGAGGTTGGCCTAGATCCAAATCGTATCTACGCTACTTGTTTTATAGGCGACGAAGATGCGGGTGTTCCAAAAGATGAAGAGTCGGCGGCCATTTGGGCTGAGCTTTTTAAGGAGCGAGGCATAGATGCCAAAGTTGTTGATATCGGCAGCGCAGACGATGGCGACAAGACCGGTATGCAGGGCGGACGCATATTCTTCTACGACGATGGTGAGAACTGGTGGTCACGGGGTGGCGGTATTGCGAAAACCCCGATGGGTGACCCGTGCGGTCCGGATAGCGAGGTCTTTTATGACTTCGGAGAAGATCTGCATGACGAGAGCGAGTGGGGTAAGCCCCACCCTGCAAACGACAGCGGCAGATTTATGGAGATTGGAAACCAGGTATTTATGCAGTACAAGCGTACTGAAGATGAATTCGAACCCCTACCAAAACAAAATGTAGACTTCGGGGGTGGACTCGAGCGTATCGCTGCTGCCAAGATAGACAGCCCGGACGTCTTCAAAATAAGTTTGCTTTGGCCTATTATTGAAAAACTCGAAAAGTTATCTAAGAAAAGCTACGAAGATCAAACAAAAGATATGCGTGTCATCGCTGATCACTTACGAGGAGCTATGTTTTTAGCTGTCGACGGTGTCCAGCCCAGTAATAAGCAGCAAGGTTATGTGATGCGTCGGTTAATGCGCCGAGCTATCCTTAAGGCCTTTAATCTAGGCATAGAACAAAATTTTATAGAAGAAATAACGCCTGTTATCGCCGGGCTTTACCGAGATGATTTCCCAGAACTTAAAGAGAACGAAGAGTCTATTGTAGCGGTGCTCGTAAAAGAAGAGAAAGCCTTCAAGCAAACTCTTAGAAAAGGTCTTCGTGAGTTCGACAAGTTCGACCAAAAGCTCAACGTAGATTATTTTAAGGATCAGTATTATGACGTGAATCACGACATTGGAATAGATAGCCCTAATAGGGGTGCAGGTGATGTTGTAAGCGGGATCGAGCTGAGTAGTTTACTGGAGGGGACTAACGGAGTGTTATCGGGCTATATGGTGTACACAATGTATGACACTCATGGATTTCCGTTGGAGGTAACCCTCGAAGAAGCTAAAAAAAGAAATATGTCTCAAACCCAAAACCTACTTGAGGCTTATGAAAAATACAGGGAAGCACAGCGGGTCCGTAGCCAAACAGCTGCCAAAGGAACCTTTAAGGGTGGTCTTGAGGGTCAGACCTTGCAGCATAAAAAACTCCACACCGCTACGCACCTTATGTACCAAGCATTACGTGATGTACTTGGTGATCATGTGGTTCAAAGAGGGAGTAACATAACCGAAGAGAGACTCCGCTTTGACTTCTCGCATCCTCAAAAAGTAACAGCAGAAGAAATAGCTAAGGTAGAAGAAATCGTGAACACCGAGATTGCTAAAGATCTTAAGATCACTTTTGCCGAATATCCAACATCAGAAGCAACGGGCCCACTCGGAGCCCTCGGACAATTCGGTGATCGTTACGGCGATACAGTTAAGGTCTACAGTATGTTATCGAATGACGAAGACAAGCCATACAGTTTCGAAATATGTGGCGGTCCTCACGTAGACCATACTTTGCAGCTATTTGAAGAAGGCAAGAAATTCAAAATTAAAAAAGAAGAATCCAGCAGCGCAGGTATTCGTAGAATAAAAGCAGCATTAATCTAGACTAGCTTCTTTCAATAGGTCTTATTGATTTTTTACTATCATTTAGCTATATATAGCCTTGTATTAACGTTAGTAATATGAAAAGATAAGAGCTATATTGTCTAGCTATCAAAATTGTAGCTACCGAACATAAACAGCAAACACAGCAAAAGGAAACATCATGGCTCGCACCCAATATTCTCTTAAATCAAAAAAACCCCATATTGTAATTGGGTTTATATCTTTAGTGCTATTGGCTTTAACAGTATCTTCGCTAACTCAGATATTAACGCAAAGACAAACACAGGCGACGCCTGGTGCATCGTTCTCGTTTGCAGCAGCTGGCGATTTTACAGGTAGTCCTGCAGCTGGTCAAGTATTTGATAGCATAGGCGCCGGATCAACAGATTTTACGCTAGCACTCGGTGACCTAGGCTATAACGCCGGTGGAGAGCAAGCCTGGTGTGACTTTGTGACTTCGCGTGTAGGAACAAGCTACCCAGTTCAGCTAATCGCTGGCAACCATGATGATGGCCCAAATCATTCCAACGACGGAGACATCGCTGAATACGTACAGTGTCTACCCGATAAAATAGGCGGATTAACAGGCGAATACGGGATCGAATACTACTACGACTATAACAATCTAGCCCGTTTTATATTTGTATCCCCTGACATTAACCAGTACGGGGCGGACTATGACGAAGGTGATTCGAACTACCAGTGGGTCGAAAACGCAATTGATGACGCTAGAGCAAGTGGAATAAAGTGGATTGTTGCAAATATGCACTTTAACTGTCTAAATGTAGAAGAGTCCAAGAGCTGTCAAGTAGGCCAAGATCTTAATGATTTACTTATTTCAAAAAATGTCGATCTAATATTGCAAGGCCATGCACATGCATATAACCGCTCTCATCAACTGGCTATCAATGGGACCAGCTGTCCTGAGATTGTCCCAGGAAACTACGACGCCGACTGTGTTGTAGACACTGACAGCACGTTCGACCAAGGCGCCGGTACTGTAGTCGCTATTGTGGGCACGGGAGGCATTGGTTTACGAGACATAGATTTTTCTGACTCAGAGATTGATTACTTTGACTCTTATTCTGGAGATAACTCTAACCCAGCTCACGGTTATCTAGAGGTAGATGTTTCAACATCATCGATTACTGCAGATTTTATACCAGTTGGTGGCGCAACCTTCACCGATACCTTTACTATAAATTCAGCTGGCCCCACTAACGCAACCCCTCAAATAACCAACTTCGGCTCAGTAACCACTCATGACGAACCCCTCAACGAGAACACACTAGGTACCGTAGACTTCAACTTCACAGACCCAGACACAAGTGACACTCACACATGGACTATTGAAGGTGGTAATGACGCCGCAATGTTTAGCATCAACAGCTCAACAGGCGTCCTCACCCTCCCAGCCCAAGACTTCGAAAACCCAGTAGACAGTAATACCAACAACAAGTACCAAGCAATTGTTAGGGTAACCGACAATAACGGTGCCTTTGACGAAATGACCTTTGCCTTTGACATCCAGAATGTCGAGCCAGAAGGAGGAGCCGACACCACCCCTCCAACCATAACCCTCCAAGGATCTAACCCTGTCACTATCACAGAAGGCGACACCTACACCGATGCTGGAGCTACAGCTAGCGACA
>CAZHOS010000003.1:51041-53769 GCA_964534605.1 uncultured Candidatus Saccharibacteria bacterium | reverse complement strand
CGTAGCCTCAATCGAAGTGGGTCACAGCCTCAGACGTGAGGCTATTTTGGAATTTCCGCGAGGACAACAGAGGGGTGCTGTGCATATGGCACTGCCCCCTCTGTTCCCGGAAGGGAGATATCCAAAAGAGCTCACGAAGCAAAAGCAAAAGAGCGGCTTTCGCCGACTCTTTGCTTTTGCTGGTCTGTGGGTGTGAGGTTAGTCTTCGACTACTTCGCCCTCAACAGGCTCATCCTTCGTCTTCTTAGTCTTCTTGCTCTTGGCATTTGATTTGCCAGACTTCTTGGCTTCGTCTGCATCGACAGCTTCGCCTTCTGGGGCTTCATCTGCATTTTCGTAGAGCTTGGCACCGATCGGCATAATCTTGTCGGTTAGCTCTTTGGCGGCTGCCTCTAGCTTGTCCTTGTCGTCAGACTCTAGGTGCGTCTTAGCCTCAGCTACGGCCTCGGTTAGTACCTTACCGTCTGCTTCGTCGAGCTTGTCTTTGCCCTCCGACTGGAACTTCTCGGCCTGATAGATAGCACTATCTAGCTGGTTACGGCTCTCGATAAGCTCGCGCTTCTTGGCATCGTCACCCGCGTGCTTTTCGGCGTCTTTTTGAGCCTTCTCGATGTCTTCTTTGCTCATGTTGCCAGAGTCGCTAATGGTCACACTTTGCTCCTTACCGGTGCCTTTATCCTTGGCAGATACGTTAAGGATGCCGTTGGCGTCGATATTAAACGACACCTCGATCTGTGGGACACCTCGTGGGGCCGGGGCGATACCTGTTAGCTGGAAGGTAGCAAGCTTCTTGTTGTCTGCAGCCATCTCGCGCTCGCCCTGAAGAACGACGATCTCTACGCCTGGCTGGTTATCGGCAGCGGTCGAGAATGTCTCTGACTTGCTGGTTGGAATAGTGCTGTTACGCTCGATTAGGTTGGTTTTGACTCCGCCCAGAGTCTCGATACCAAGACTCAACGGGGTAACGTCTAGAAGCAATACATCCTTGACCTCGCCGGCTAGCACGCCGCCCTGGATGGCTGCTCCGATAGCTACAACCTCGTCTGGATTTACGCCCTGCATCGGGTCTTTGCCAAAGAATTCTTTGACCTTGGCCTGCACGCTTGGCATACGAGTCATACCACCAACTAGGATCACAGCGTCGATGTCACCAGTAGACATTTTAGCGTCCTTAAGAGCTTTTTCGCATGGCTTAAGAGTCTTGTCGATTAGATCACCGACGAGGTCTTCTAGCTTGGCACGAGTTAGTTTGTGTTCGAAGTGGATTGGGCCGTCTTCGTTCGCGGTAATGAATGGCAGGTTTATCTCTACCTCCTGCGATGTAGACAGCTCGATCTTGGCCTTCTCCGCCTCGTCGCGCAAACGCTGCATGGCAGCCTTGTCTTTGGTAAGGTCAACGCCTTCTTGCTTTTTAAACTCGTCCATCAAGTGGTTAACGATAACGCGGTCAAAGTCGGCACCACCAAGGTGGGTGTCGCCGTTTGTGCTCTTGACCTCGAATACGCCGTCTCCAAGCTCTAGGATAGATACGTCAAACGTACCGCCACCAAGGTCGTAAACAACAACTTTCTCGTCCTTCTTGGCGTCTTTGTCCAGACCGTAGGCCAGTGCGGCCGCAGTTGGCTCGTTAATAATACGCTTAACCTCAAGGCCAGCAATCTTGCCGGCATCTTTTGTTGCTTGGCGCTGAGAGTCGTCAAAATAAGCCGGTACAGTAATAACCGCCTCAGTTACAGGCTCGCCCAGGAATGCTTCGGCGTCGGCCTTCAACTTACTGAGAATCATAGCGCTGACTTCCTCTGGACTATAGTCTTCGTCGCCCATAGCGACCTTAACGGCTTTGCCGCTCTTTTTGATCTCGTAAGGCATGAGGTCGAGATCTTTTTGGACTTCCTTGTCCTCGAACTTACGACCTATCAGTCGCTTGACCTCAAAAATAGTGTTCTTGGGGTTGGTGACCGCTTGGCGACGCGCAACTGCGCCGACGATACGTTCGCCCTCTTTATTCTCTTTGCCTTTCTTTATAGCTACTACGCTCGGTGTAGTTCGAGCGCCCTCGCTGTTGGCTATAACGTCGGCTTTACCTGACTGCATTACTGCCATGGCGCTGTTTGTAGTACCTAGGTCTATTCCAATTATCTTTCCCATTCTTGTCCTTTCTGACCAATCGTCAGCATGTGTTAATCAGTCAGCAAAGCCGCTACTTTACACATGCTTGGGGGGGCACATAGCCGTGGTGAGCATCCTTGATTGCGCTCACCGCACCATATGTGCGGCTCGCTCACAATCAAAGCGCCCTTCTTGCTCTGCACAACTCCGATTGCTCAGAAAGCGACAAGAACAAGTTTTTGCTGCGCACCCACAATCATAAGATTGGTCAAAATATTAAATACTCGTGTTTTGTTGGTTTAGGTTTGGGATTTTATCTTTTTGAGTCTTTGCTGGGTGGGCCAAGCAAAAAAAGGGGGATACAAAAATGTCGATAAGAATCCCAAATTTAAACCAACAACTTATCTGTTAATTACTGCGTCTGGCACTTACGTACCTCGACTGCTAATACTAGTCTATCACAGCTAAATTAGCAGTCAAGTGGTTAGAGTGCTAGATATGCACTTTCTTGCTGCTATTTGCCCTCCAGAGGCTCTAATAGGGCAACTCTTCTCGCCACGATCCTAGCCATAGCTAGGTTCTGGTGAGAAGAATATGCTCTAGTGGAGTCTTTGGGGGG
>CAZHOS010000003.1:0-50941 GCA_964534605.1 uncultured Candidatus Saccharibacteria bacterium | reverse complement strand
TAGCCATAGCTAGGTTCTGGTGAGAAGAATATGCTCTAGTGGAGTCTTTGGGGGGGCAAAGAGTAGTGAGAAGGTGCGTATTTAGTGCTCTAGTGCTAAATCCGTGTATTGCTATGGCTATTTGTGCTCCGCAGGCCCTGATAGTGCAATTTCTACCTACAACACCTAGCCCTAGCTAAGGGTTGTAAGGGAAAATATGTGCTCACAGGGTCTGCGGGGCGCTAGGAGCCGTGGCAATAGATGGGTTTAGTGCTCTAGTGCTAAATCTGTGTTTCTGACCGTAGTTCTACTGCTATCTTTTTATTGTATTGAAGATATAGCGTACATAGTACGGAAAAGCCGTAAAGCCAATGAGTGTAATTAGTGCTTGGAGGTTGGGCTGCCAGAGATAAATCCGATCAAACACCCAATTCCCAGAGAAGGCCATGGCAAACACTACTAGTAATACCGCAAATATTGCCAGGCTTGCTAGTAACTCTAGCCATTTATTAGATATATATTTTTTTAACATGCTTATACTTTATCATACCGTGCGTGCATTAGCAGACTGCGGCTAGCTCAATACAGCAGCAAGAAGTTTAGGTCTAGAGACTACGCCTGCAAATCTAACCAAGGAATCAACCTCATTTTGTCTTGATTCTAATCTTGCTGCCACTTGTTCTGGAAGATGTAGATTTGCGCGAACATCCTGATAGCACTCCTCGGTCTGCTCGTCAAAACCCCGCTCTATTAAAGGTAAGTAGTCCGCACCCATGAAGTAACGCCATTGGCTGTGCGCACTATGATAAACCCTGTGCCAATCACTACCGTTATTGCCGGCCCTATCAGACAGAAGATAAGACGATAGAGCTATGCTTCCTGAGACTGACGTCAGCAGTCGAAGCTTTTCATCCCTAATCTCTTTTTCCCGCCGATTAATTTCGCGAGGAGATGAAATTAATACATCTAGGAATATATTCTGGACGGTTACAGCCGACTGCAAAGGGTCATAGAATGCATCCTCCTCTTTCATCGAGCTCCAAGATACCAGGGTTCTGTTAAAGGCAAGTATGGCAAGATTAAAGGCAGGCCCTACAACCTCTTTGTAGTAATCACCTTCTAGCCTGTCTGCAGCCTTTGTTTCAGGCATTTTTAACGCGCACCATGGCAACGCGCACAACCTTACCGTTCAGTTTATAGCCGGGCTGTAGTTCTTCGGAAACGGTCTGTGCATCTCCGTCGCCTTCTGCTGCTACTGCTTGCATGAGCTCGGGGTCAAACTCTTGATCTTTTGTCGGTATCTTCTCTAGTCCAAACTCTTGCATAATTGATTGCAGCTGTTTGTCTAGCCCCATAACGCCCTTCACCCACTTGTGCTCGGCAATATCTTTGGGTGGATGAGCAAATGCCAAACTAAGTGTATCCAACAGCGGCAACAGGCCCTCGACTGCCTGTTCTTTACCACGGATGATGGCATTTACTATGTCTTCTCCACTGCGTCGGCGGACGTTTTCGGCGTCGGCACGTTCTCGTTGCAAAGCTTCCGTCAGATCAGCTACTTGTTTTTCCAGATCCTTGATAGTTGGTTTCTTTTTAGGCATTAGCAAATAACTCCTTCTCTAACATCTCTCCGGCGAATCCTACCAGCCCCATCGTCTGTTTGTAGTGCTGCCTGGTGGGGCCAACCGTGCCAATATAGCTGCGGTCGCTAAAGGGGCTGCGATATTTGCTGATGATTAGGGCGCAGCCGCTGGCCTTACCGATTGGGTTTTCTTTACCAATAAATACACTTACCGGCTTGTTGGGGGCAGCTTCGCGCAACCAAGGCTCTATGTTGTCTAGCAAATAGGCAACTTCTTTGACAGCATTCGTTCCGCTAAACTCTGGCTGGCCAAAAAGGTTGGCTAGCCCGCTGATATAAAGCTGGGATCCCAACGTGCCAATAGCAGCATTATGGGTTAGCTGTACTAGGCTGTCGACGGCTGATCGTATGGCCTGCGTTGGCTCGCCGGCCCCTCGCACACGAACATCCAGAGCCTTCGTGTTGTCGACTGACTTGTAGGGCTCTTTGCTCTCTTGCAGGTTGTTTACATACCAACGGTAGCCTTGGTCTGTTGGTACGCGCCCAGCACTTGTGTGCGGCTGCTCTATCATGCCAGAGCGCTCTAGCGCAGCCATTTCTGATCGTATAGTGGCGCTGCTGACTTTAAACAGCTTGGCTAACGTAACGCTGCCTACCGGAGCAGCCAGCTCGGCATGCTCCTCTATAATCGCTCCTAAAATACTTGCCTGTCTATCTGTCATCTTGTCCTTATTCTAGCAAAATTGGCACTCGAAGTAAACGAGCGCCAATTTTACTAAAACCATATACACAAATAGCGCCCATGAATGTGGGCGCTATTTTGACACTCTGTGTAGCCTCTAGAGGCTATATTTGCGCCGTGTCGACTTGCGACCACTTACGCCTATGTAGGCCGTAGCGACTGTCAAGACCGTACCGACGTAAACTGTCTTTGTGATATCTAGACCCGTCGGGGCAAGCGTCGATTCATCCTGGACAAAAGTAAAGTTCTGTCCCGTTGTTGCTGCACCTGCTACCACTGTAACAGTCTGTATCTCGAACAAGTTGCCGATACCGTCAAAATCGTTTGATGGATCATAGCCTTCTGGAGGCGATATCTGTATGGTGTAGTCGCCAGCACAAACTCCTAGGAAGGTATAGTTACCGTCTGCGTCAGTTACAGCAGTGTTGACTGCTACGCCTGCTTGGTCAAACAGCGTCACTGTAAGTCCTTCTAGGGTAAACTCGCTACCATCTAGAGTAAAGTCCTCGTTAGGATCCACCCAAGCTGTGCCGGATATAGAGCCCGTCTGCTTATACCCAAAGTCTTGAGCACGGTCAGCATCGTTGGTTCCATCTAGAGTAACGGTACTCATGTGGTCAAGTGGTGCTTGGTTGTCAAAGGTCTGTGTGTAACCGGCAGGTAGTGTAGCTGTGTCTACCATGAGGGTGTAGGTTGCGTATGGAAGGTCCTCGAAGAGGTAGAGTCCTAGGCTGTCTGTTGTGTCTGTGTCAAGTGTTGCTCCACCTGCGTCTACAAGCTTAACGTCTACACCAGCAAGTGGTAGTTCGCCTGCGTCTTGGACACCGTCACTGTTAGCGTCGATCCAGACGTAGTCACCTACTGATGCTAGTGGCGGTGGCGGAGGAGTCGTCGGTGTTATTTGAGCCGAGTCTACATCTTGTAGGTTTGTAGCAGTCTGCACTACTCCAGCTGGAAGGCCTACGTTGGCTGTGTTGACAATAGTTCCTGTCGCGGCAGCGGCTACGTTAGCTGTAATGGTGAACGTTGCTGCTCCACCTGTATTAAGTGTTAGTGTTTCGCTTATGTTACCGTTGCCAGAAGCAGTGCTACAGCTTTCTGTGTATGTACCTGAAGTAGCTGTTGTGATGGCACATGTCCATGAGGCAAATGCAACGTTTGCTGGTTGGTTGTCCGTAAATGTGATCCCCGTTAGATCCGCTGGGCCGTTATTTGTAACCTCAACTGTGTATGTAACTGTATCCGCAGTACCTAGCGTATAGGTCCCTTGGCTTACATTCTTTACTACAGAGACATCTGCGGTTGGCACATACCCAAAGTCTTGAGCACGGTCAGCATCGTTGGTTCCATCTAGAGTAACGGTACTCATGTGGTCAAGTGGTGCTTGGTTGTCAAAGGTCTGTGTGTAACCGGCAGGTAGTGTAGCTGTGTCTACCATGAGGGTGTAGGTTGCGTATGGAAGGTCCTCGAAGAGGTAGAGTCCTAGGCTGTCTGTTGTGTCTGTGTCAAGTGTTGCTCCACCTGCGTCTACAAGCTTAACGTCTACACCAGCAAGTGGTAGTTCGCCTGCGTCTTGGACACCGTCACTGTTAGCGTCGATCCAGACGTAGTCACCTACTGATGCTAGTGGCGCATTCATACTAAAGCCAAAGTCTAACGTGTGGTTGTTTTCACCAGGACCACCAGTTGTTACAGCGACTTCTGCGAAGTTTCCATTCATTACACCATCCGAGTCATGGCTGTCGTTTGAGCCGTTATTAGCGACTGTTAGTGCGTAGTTAGGATTTGCAATTGCAGACTGAGTTGTGTCTATTCTAACTGTGTAGTTGCTGTTTGGCAGTACGCCGCCAGGAACTATACCTGCTTCATCAGCAGTGTCTGGGTCAATTGATGTACTCTGCCAAGCTCCAGGATGGTCATAGCTATGACCGGTAAAGATGTAATTTCCGTTTGCGTCTGTAATGGCTGTTGCAACAACTGCTCCTGTACTATCAAGGAGCTCAACGGTTGTTCCAGGAAGCGGTACTTCTGATGGGTCGTATACACCATCGTTATCGGTATCTATCCAGAGGACATTACCAATCTCTACAGGAGCTAGCTGACAAGCAGCGTGAATGTCACCAAGACCGTTAGCCTTCTGGAATCCTCCAGGAGTTGTATTGCCGTATAGCTCTATCTTATCTCCTGCAGCACCAGTTGTGTTGCTAAGCCTAAATGTGCCGCCCGTGTCGGGTCCAAATGGGTCAATTGAGTTTAGGACTACTTCCTCTTGACCTCTAACGAAGGCTGTGGAACCCAGTGAGGTCTCTTGGTGGAAATCAAAACCTATAGGATTATCATAGTGCTCACCAGTATAGTATTCGGCAAAGAGCGTGTTGTCCCCAGCCAAACTTTGTTGACAGTTAGGGTCAGCGCTTGTTCCTTCTATCTCGTATATTCCTGTAGTTGAATTAAAGCAGCTCCTAAGAAGATCTCCTCCAGCCATTCCGGTTACCAAGTTCGCTGGTGCAATGAAAGCCTCATCTGCTGCTGTAGGAAGAAGGTTATCCTCTCCTATCTTATCAGCCATAAGATCTCTAATTGCTATAATGAGCGATTCATCATTATCAAACTCGATGTCCGATACTAATGGAAAGGCAGCAAGCGGCCTAGCACCATCTGGGTCAAATCCAGGGAACCAGAAGTTCCAAGTACTAATGTCGTCATTCCATGGATCATATTGTCGATCTTCAGCTGGATTTTCATTGCAAGCAGTACCCGCAGATATACTGTTTTCAATACTACAGAAGTGATCGTAGTCTAGTGCGAAGTCCTCGATTACTCCGGTGGTAATACCGGCGATATAGCCATGTAGGTCGGCTGCATTCTGTGAAGTTGAAGCATCACAAGTAACACTATAGAAAACATCTCCGTCATGGATATTTAGAGCAAATGGTCTGTGCTCTCCACCACTACATCCAGGATCTGGTATGGCAAAAGGTGCTTGTACAGTAACATTACCAGCGGTATCAACGTTATAGATATCAATCTGTTTCTGCTCGAGGTTAACGGAGTAAAGATTCCTACTTATAGGATCAAACTCTAAATCACCGAGACCCATAGTACCGACAGCTGCGAAAGCCTCTGTGTCTCTACTAGGGTCACCAGTGTCTCCAAGGTCAGGCCGTACTATCTCTGTTAAATTATTGTTATCGTGAAGGAGGGTTGTGTTTGAAGTACTATCGATCTCATAGATCCCGCCAATTCCAGCAGATCCAAATCCTGCATGACGCTTAACGTATGCAGATGAGTACCAAGTATCACGTGCGGGGTCATACGCAACACCGTATGTAGCACCTGTGTCGAGACCTGTTGCCTCAACATTAACTGTTGAGCCAGCAGTGAAATTGTAGTCAAAGGATACAAATGTATCACCAGCAGCTGTACCAGTTGTTGGATCGACTGCGTCCCCATTCAAGAAACAGCTTGTCCCAAGATGCACCTGATCTACACTCTGACAAAAGTCGCCTGGCGCATTAACCCCGATAAGGATATCGTTATCACCCGCAGTTGAGAAAGTGGTCAGAGATTCTGCACCACCAGAGGTTGAAGCACCTGCCTGTAGATGGGATGGTAGACCGCTTATCTCAACTCGGTAGTCAGTTGCAGCGCTGAGTCCTGTAAGCGTGAAGATTCCATCAGCATCTGTTGTAGCAACAGACACGGCGGCATTTGTGTCGTCATACGCAGTTGCGGTTAGTTGATTAGCTGTGCCGAATCCGCTGATTCCTGGTTCTTGAGTTTCTTTTACTCCGTTCGCATTGAAGTCACGAAAAACAAGACCAACAATCTCAGTCGTGGCCGCAGAGGGTAGATCAGCTGGAAACTGAGTTATACTGCCAGTCGGTGCCGCCGAGGTGTTACTCAAGGTAACTATAAGACCGGCAGCTAACGGTATTGCCGTAAGGCTAGCAAGCATTCTCTTTGATTTCGTTAGTTTTGAGAATGTAGACTCTTTAGCTGTTTGATACAGCCGTCCACCTAAAATACTTTTTTTCATTATCTGACCCTATCTGAGTTTTTATTTATGTCCACGCTACTATTAGCAAAATGTGAACAAACTACATATCTTATGTAGTTTCTCTTTTTATTATTAAGATCCTGTGCGTGGACATAAAACACCGGTTTTCCCTCGAATTATTAATTTTTGGTGCGAATGTGATTGAGGTTTCTGCTTTTATTACAGATATCGTTAGCTAACAGCTATTGCTGTTTCGCTTATGATTTTTTATTTTTCCCTGTGCTGCAAAAATAGTAGCAGTAAAAAATAAACATAGCAAGTTTAATCTCCGTCTAAAAAAATACCGAGCAACATTTAGTAAATGTAGCGCTCTACCAAACTCTTAGTCGTCGCGCTGGAGAAGAACGGTAAAGGCTTCGCTGGGTAGCTCTACCTTGCCAAACATCTTCATGCGGGCTTTGCCCTTCTTTTGTTTGTCGAGTAGCTTTTTACGACGGCTAACATCACCGCCATACAGCTTACCGGTTACATCCTTGCGGAAGCCACTAAGGTCTTCGCGGGCTATAAACTTGCCGCCGATTCCAGCCTGCAGAGCAACCTTGAACTGTTGTCTCGGAATAATCTCTTTGAGCTTTTTGACAATATCGCGCCCGAAAGCTGCTGCCTCGGAACGATGACGCATAACGCTTAATGCTTCGACTATGTCACCTGCTACGTAGAAATCTACGCGCACCAAGTCTTCTGTGCGGTACTCTTTTATTTCGTAGTTAAAGCTGCCGTAGCCGCTTGTCTGGCTTTTGAGCCGATCATAAAAATCTGTTAGTAGATTGGCTAAGGGGGCCTCGAAGTTAACGATCGCTAGCTGATCGACATAATCGACGTTCTTTTGCAAACCTCTAGCGCCAACGATTAGCTGGATGACGGTACCTACGTACTCGTTGGGACAAACGATCTCGCCGTCCACCCATGGTTCGCGGACCTCCTCTATCTTTTGTGGGTCTGGTAGGTCGGAGGCTGATCGTATGGATAGCTCTTCGTTACTCGTAAGCGTGACCTCGTAATCGGTGCTGGGGTTGCTCATAATAACCTCTACTCCGTACTCGCGCTCTAACCTCTCGCGCACAATGTCCATGTGTAGTAGCCCCAAGAACCCAACACGGAAGCCGTGCCCCAAGACCGGGGAATTCTCTGGGTCGAATACAAGAGCCGAGTCCGACAGCTTTAGCTTGTCCATAGCATCCTTAAGTTGGTTGTACTGATCATTGCTGCTAGGGAACACACCGGAAAACACAAAGGGTCGGACTTCCTTATAGCCAGGCAAGGCGTCAACGGCAGGGTTTTTTTGTAAAGTGATTGTGTCGCCCACCCTCGCCTCGGCAGTGCTTTTAAGGTTAGTGACGATATATCCGATCTCGCCAATATCCAGGCTTTGGTGGGGGTTCATCTCGGGCGAGAGCGCCCCGACCTCTAGGGCTATGCCGTTAGCTTCTGTGGCCATCATGTGAAAGTCAGCGGCCTTGTCGATTTGGCCATCGAAAACACGGGCGTAGAGCACTACCCCGCGGTACTCGTCGTAATACGAATCGAATATTAGAGCTCTGGTCCTGTTATCGTCCGTTGTCTTTGTGGGCGGTGGTACACGCTCGATAACAGCCTCTAGCACGCCTTCTACGCCTTCGCCTGTTTTGGCGCTCACCTTGAGGATGTCCTCGTCCTTGCAGCCCAGCAGCGACTTGACCTCGGCAGACACCCGCGGTACATCTGCAGCTGGCAGATCTATTTTGTTAAGCACTGGGATAATCTTTAGATCATTCTCCATGGCCAAATAGACATTTGCTAATGTCTGAGCCTGAATACCCTGCGATGCATCTACAACCAGCAATGCACCTTCGCAGGCCTGCAAACTACGAGAAACTTCGTAGCTAAAATCGACGTGACCTGGAGTGTCTATGAGATTTAATTGGTGGTCCTTATACAGCATCCTCACTGGTGCCAGCTTAATAGTTATGCCCTTCTCGCGCTCTAAATCCATCTTGTCTAGCAGCTGTTGCTTCATTTCGCGCTTCTCAACAGTACCGGTAATCTCTAGGAGGCGGTCAGCTAGGGTGGATTTGCCGTGATCTATATGGGCAATAATCGCGTAATTCCTAATTAGATCCATTGGGCATGCCCTCCTATCTGCAAGCAAGTGGCAGCTTGTAGGGCGCTCTCTGGCCAGAACCGATATTTTAGCTTACGGATCTTGCCAGGGCAGTGCCCTATGCACAGCCATCGCCAAGCTTCAGCGCAAAAATTCGATTCTGACCTAGAGCCAATGGATCTAATCCGCCCAGGTAGTAAAATAACTCTTTCCATATAGAAGTAACTTTAACAGATTGACCTCTGTTTTTATAGAAGTAATAGCTTGATTTCTAGTTTATTTTTACGGGGCGGAGTATTATCTTTTTTATCTTCGCGGTAACTGGCTTGGATTCTTCGACGCCGAGTATCCAGGAGACGAATATGTGCAGGGCGATAGTAAGTAGGCCGATAATACTTATTTTTACATAAAGGATGACACTAACGTCAGTCGGCTTTAGTGGCAAGAATATCGAGAAGAAGAAGGCCCCGACAGACACGAAGGCTGCAGTCGCCAGTATGCTCATTAGCCCCTTAAAGAAATCTAGGTCGAACATTTTATGATCGCGCTTCTTCATGATAAACAGCAGCGTCATAACCTCCAGTGCAGCTGTGGTGGATGCCGCGATCGCCAAGCCTGAAACCCCGTAGGCATCGGCTCGGGATAATCGGTAGGCCAGATAGACGTTGAACGCAATCGTAAACAGCGATACATAGAGCGGAGTCTTAGTGTCCTTCTGGGCATAGAAGTAGCGTGTGATCACCGAGTAAATAGTGCGAAAGAACATACTGATAGACAAGAACCCAAAGATTATGGCAATCTCGCGGTTATCGTTCGAGAAGATAATGCGCGCCAAATAGTCTCGCCCAAAGTAACTAGCAGCAACTACAGGCACTGCTATCCAGATCATTGCCTTTAGGACACCCATAAATTCCTTGCGGAAGAGGTCGGGTCGCCCTTGCGATAACCTTTCGGTGAAGCGCGGGAAGGCCGCAGTACTAATTGCCACACCAATCAACCGTACAGGCGCATTATGTAGCACCAGAGCGTTCTCGAAGTTAGTCACTGCGCTAATGCTTATACGGCTCGCAAAACGTGTTTCTGCAATCGTGTTGATCTGGGTTATGCCCTGGTTGATCGAGCGAGGTGGGACCGCTGTCATAACCTGCCGCAGAGACTTATCCCGTAGATTGATCCTGAGGCTATGCTTAAAGTTAAGACCGATCATACCCAGGCTGACCACAGCCAAGTTTAATAGCGAGCCAATGGCTACACCAACACCCAATCCCACTATGCCAATATTGTCCTGGAAGATATAGATGCTAGCGATAATAGATATGTTGTAAAACAGCGGAGCAATAGCAAAGAAGAAGAAGCGCCCCATGGCCTGCTGCACACTAGCTAGGACCGATACTATAGAGAAAACGAGAGGGTTGATCGCAACCAAACGCATAACAGACGTAGCTACGTCCAGACGCTCCGGTGAAAACCCAGGGGCAATGACATGCTCGAGTAGTGGACGCGCAAAGATTATAAGCAGCAGAGACATAACAAACGTAACCAGAGCCATGGCATTTAGTACATAGCTAGTCAATTGCCAGGCACCCTTGCGGTTACCCTTACCCAATTTGTCGGTCAGTACCGGCATAAAAGCCACGCTGATAGCCCCGGAAGCAAACGCGATGTATATAAGGTCGGGGATCTTGAACGCAGCAAAGTAAGCGCCGGACATAAAGTTATTAAAGTTCGAGTTAATCGCCTTGGTGCGAATAACTCCAAGTATAACGCCCAAGAAACTAGAACTAGCTAACAAGAAAGCAGCATTTCCAAGCGACAGCTTGACGTTGGCGCGACGTAGTATACGATTCATGCCATAAGTATACCTCACAACCCCAGGCACAAGCACCATGAATCAGAATGAATCTGATTCATCGAACTTGCTACTGGTACATCTTAGGTATTTTAAGCTGCACTCAGTCTTGGCGCCGTGAAATCTACACCACTCAGCCCAAACTAAAAATACACTACCTAGAGATAGTTATTGATCTATATAGAATGATCTCACTATTGGAGCTATATCGCTCTTGGCCTTGTCTCCAGACTCGATCCTATCAACAAGTTCTTGCGGAGAGAGCCATTCAAATCCGCTAAAGTCTTGGGGATTATATCTAGGATCTTCGTCAGTCTCATATTCGTATATGTTCATGAAAGCGAACCGCCCATCAGCAGGCGTAAGTCTACCTATTTTATGGACATGCTTCATATCTAGCTCGATATTCAACTCTTCCATAGTTTCTCTTACGAGCGCCTCCTCGTATGTCTCGCCCATATCTACATGGCCTCCTACTGCAAAATCAAGTGCATCTGGAAAAGTTCTTTTTGATTTTACTCGCCGAGGAGTCCAAAGCTGACCTTTTGAATTCTTAATAAACATATTTACGACCCTAAAGTTATAGGTATCCGTAGTATTTATCTCTTCCCTAGTAATCTTGCCAATAACATTATCGTTATCATCAACTTTGTCGTGCCACTCAACAGCCATGCTTCTCCTTCGCTCTTTTCCTTAATTATAACTCAATAAAATACTGCTAGCTGACCAAACTTGATCGAAGCGTGGGCTTTAGGTTGCTGGCTTTGAGCCAGAATTGAATTTTGTCTGCGGAACGCAAAGGAGGTGTGTATATGGCACTCCGACTGCGTACCGTAAAGATAAAATATCAATTGTGGCCAAAGACGGAATCAGCACAGCGCAAAGAGCTTTGCTCTTTGGCAGGTGCTGCTTCCGGGCCAGTGGCCTAAAGCTTGGCTGAAGTGGGGAGTTTAGCCCCCTTAAAGATCTCCAACACTTCATCCGCCTCGATAGTCTCTTTATCTAGCAGCGCCTCGGCAAGTTTGTCGATGTACGACTTGTTGGCTTTAATGACTGTCCTTGCTCTGTCTGCGCCTTCCTTCATTAGTCTGGCTACCTCGTCATCTATACGCTTGGCCGTTTCGTCGCTATAAGTCTTTTCGTGAACCATCCGCTCGAACATCATGCCATCTTCTGTACTAAATACCCTGTCACGCAAATCTCCACTGCCCATACCCATGGTTACAACCATTTCGCGGGCCATCTCGGCTGCCTTCTGCAGGTCCGACCCTCCAGCACCTGTTGTAACATTCTCTTTGCCGTAGTAGATCTCCTCTGCGATACGGCCGCCCATAATTCTGGCAATTACATCTTTGTACCAGCCGATCGTATGGTAGGACTGGTCATTTTGTGGGATAAACCACGTTACGCCTCCAGCATGGCCACGACTTACGATGGTCACCTTGTGCACCATGTCGCTTTCCGGAAGCACATGTCCGACTATCGCGTGTCCAGCCTCGTGAATAGCTGTGAGCTTCTTGTCTTCTTCACTCATGATCTTGCCTTTACGCTCGGGACCGATAGCTACTTTTTCGAAAGCCTCTACAACATCTTCGTTCTTAATTGTTTTACGGTCATGACGAGCAGCACGGATGGCGGCCTCGTTGGCAATGTTAGCGAGGTCTGCCCCAGAACTGCCAGCAGTCTTGGCGGCCAAGCTCGGTATATCGACAGACTTCTCGGTTGGCTTTTCTTTGAAGTGCACATCGAGGATTGCTTCGCGGTCTTTGCGGTCTGGCAGGCCTATCATTACGCGGCGGTCAAAGCGGCCTGGGCGTAGCAGTGCATTATCTAATACGTCTGCGCGGTTGGTTGCTGCTAATACGATAACGTTCTGCCCCTGCTCGAACCCGTCCATCTCGACAAGTATTTGATTGAGCGTTTGCTCGCGCTCGTCGTGGCCGCCACCCATACCGCTACCACGTTTGCGGCCAACTGCATCGATCTCGTCTACGAATATTATAGCCGGAGCGTTCTTTTTAGCCTTAGAGAATAAGTCGCGCACACGGCTGGCACCGACACCAACAAACATCTCGACAAACTCTGATCCACTGATACTAAAGTAAGGTACACTTGCCTCGCCGGCCACAGCACGGGCGATCATTGTTTTACCGGTACCGGGAGGACCGACTAGCAGTACACCCTTTGGTATCTTGGCGCCAACATCTTTGAACTTCTCTGGGTGCTTTAGGAAGTCAACAACTTCGTTGAGGTCCTCCTTGGCATTTTCGTTGCCAGCTATGTCCTTAAATAGCACTTTGTCTTTTTCGTTACCATACAGTCTGGCTTTGCTCTTACCAAAGCTCATAGCTTGATTGCCCTGGCCTTGGGCCGAGCGGAACATATAGATAAGGACCAGCAAGATAGCAATCGGCACTAACAAGTTTGCTGCCAAGCCGATGATCAAGCCGCGTGAGTCGTCGGTCGACTCGAAGGTCACCTCGACAGGTGCATCTGGCGATAGACCTTGGTCTTGTAGTGTGCCGCTAGTATCACGGATAGCAAACTGGCTTGGCTCTTCCGAGTCTTGCAGGGTTACTTCCACCCTCTCTTGGTCGACATTTAGGTCTTTAATCTCGCCGTTGTTAGCGCGCTCTATAACGCTACTAAAAGACACCTGCTCTAGCTCGTCCGTGCTGGAGTTAGCAAAGATAATTGCCGCCGCCAGGCCACCGACCATCAGTAAAAAGATAATCGTGCGGATTGTATTATTAGGCTTGGGCTTGTTGTTCTTGGGTTTCATATCTTGCCTATTCTACAGGATAAGACGTATTATCAGCATATAATTCTACTTAAATTACGTTGTTATTATGACCCAAGTGGTAAGATTTTGACCATGAGTAAATACGCTTATCAGTCGCCAGACACCAATCAGACGCTGCAAATGGGACTAGATGAATACTACAAAAACCACCCTGACTTTGTAGATAGCGACGGCTTTTTAGGCCAAGAAGCATCTGTAGTTAAAGCCCACGACGCGGCCCATGTATTCTTTGGGCTTGGACCAACATCCGCAGAAGAGTTACTGGTAGAGGTCATGACTGTGCTCGGCTGCAAGCTACCTCCCAAAAAGATGACCAACATCGTAAAAAAGGGGTTTATTGGGAAGGTTGTCGGCCATTTTGGTATATGGCGGTTAACAAAACGCTTGCTCACCACTCTGCCTAGAGTTATTAGAGCCGCGTACCGAGCTGTGCGCATGAAGAAAAAGTGGCCACACTTTGACTACGAGCAGTACTTGGGCCGCCCACTAAAAGACTTGCGGGAAGAATTCGGTATTAAAGTCGGGCTCTAAACCTGCAGACGCAAGGATCTTTTGGTAATAGCTATTGTTTTGTCACTACCAAGCTGCACCTGCTTACCCGGACGAAGTGTCTTGAGCTGCAGGACAATCCTATCGATCTTTGGACGGCTATAGTCGTGCACTTTTAGCTGGCGCATCCAATGGTGGACGATATCCATGCACAGACTATGCGGCAATGAATTAAACCAAGACCTGGGGTAAACCTTGCCCTCGTGCCGATAGCTTTTGTACTTGAGGAGTGTGGCCAGACCTTCGTCTATCTGATCGTTCAGCTCGGCAGTTCGTATCGAAGTATTAATAAGCGTCTGCTTTTGAGCTTGGGATAATTTCGGCAAAATCTCGTGCCTAATATGGTTGCGCAGCAGTGTTGTGTCTTTGTTAGTAGGATCCTCGCGCCACTCGATGTCATGGGAGTCAGCATAATCCATAATATCTTGCTTAGACCAACCCAGCAGTGGGCGCTGCAAGCTACCCTGACTGCGTAAGCTGCTGAGGCCATGCCGGCCAGTGCCTCTAGAAATATTAATAACCACGGTCTCTAGTAGATCGTCTTGATGATGGGCTGTAATAATTGCCTGGGCCTGGTATTTGGACCTGATATCGTGCAAAAAGTTATAACGAGCGATGCGAGCAGCCTCTTCACTTGCATCGGCTCCTAGCTCTACGCGCTCAGTCTCGACCGCCATACCATAGCGGCCTGCAGCAGCTGCAGCAAATTCTGCATCTACATGCGAATCATTGCGTATTCCGTGGTCAAAGTGCGCTACGATAAGATCCAGATCATTGGTCTCGCTTAACACATCCAGCAAAACCATCGAGTCAACCCCGCCAGAAACCGCCACTACATACTTACCCGGTGCAATATTAATACTCATCGCCTTAAGTCTAGCATCGCTATCACCCCGATTAAAAAAATTCACCTTCTTAGATTTATTTTATTGGTAGAGGTAAGTGGACTTGTAAAGAGCTCTTGCTTTCAAGAACGGCAGAATAGGCGACAGCAGCCCCCTGTTTGGTCGCCGTCACCACTAAACTCAGGCTTATCAAACAAAAAAGCTCACCTTTTAGATGAACTTTTTCTGGTAGCGGTAAGTGGACTTGAACCACTGACCTCAGGCTTATGAGTCCTGCGCTCTAACCAGCTGAGCTATACCGCCTCGTCGTAGTCGATGACGACCACCAAATGTGTGGTCCTGCAAACAAGTAGCAGAACAACACATCTTGGCAGATCATCGCTACTCCTCTCTCATCCTCAAACAGAATCAGAGATTCTTGGTTTGATGCCGAGGGAAGAAAACCACGGTTTTCTTTTGCTAGTCGATGACGACCGCCAAATGTGTGATGGTCTCTTTTCAACAGGGGTGGATTATAGCAGAAAAATATTAAAGATTAAAACCCTGCCAACTAGGAGTCTGTGCCACCGGTTGGGGCCTGGATCTCGATCTCGTTACTGTATAGGTCGCAACTGTTTGACTGGGCTATAAACCGGCAAGCGCGGATAAAGTACGTCCGCCCGTCTTGTAGACAAATCTGGGCAGATGTATTGCCAGCAGGTATGACGCTGCCACTATCCATATTGCAATTCCCAACACCTCCAGAACTTTGGATGGGATAGGTCGGTCCACTAGATGTGTCCCATACGATTTGCAGGCCTTGGGCAGGAG
This sequence comes from uncultured Candidatus Saccharibacteria bacterium, assembly GCA_964534605.1. GTDB lineage: Bacteria > Patescibacteriota > Saccharimonadia > Saccharimonadales > VXPC01 > CAZHOS01. The sequence goes on along the minus strand of CAZHOS010000003.1, from coordinate 35,642 downwards.
TAAAGTTCTCGCTAAGTGTCCAGTTAAGGATTACTCCGACACCGGGAGTAGCTACAGCAGCAAGTGTAATCGACTCTTCGACTTCTGGAGACTCCAGAATCACCCCTACTTGCTGAGACGTCTCATTGCCGCGGCTATCACTGGCAACCACCTGGTAAGTTAACTCGATTGGCTGCCCCGGACCAGGCTGAGCCTCTGTTCCAAGGATGACTGTGAACTCGCCCTGAGCGTCTGCATTGACTGTTTCGGTAACATCACCCTCACTAACAGTTATCTGAGCACCGGCCTCGGATGTGCCCGTAAACTCAATTGTTGTTGTAGCTACAGCCGGGTCAGTCACAATAACAGCATCATTTGCTGGGGAGCTGATTGTTAGCTCGGGAGGTTCTATGTCATCCAAAATACCAAGCGAGTCCGCGAACAAGCTAGAAGCTATATCTTGTTCTCTGTTCCAGAGTACGAACTCGTCTTGTCCGTACTCCGCTACATCAAGATCTATTACCTCTACGAGGTTCTCGGCATTTTCGATAGTTAGGCCTTGGCCCTGTGTAAAGCTAAGATTCTGGTTGCCCTCAATGACGGCACCTTCGTAAACCTCCAACCTATCCTCGGCTATAGAGCTAGAGGCAATAAAGGCGGTGCCAGTCGCGTCCAAGATCATCGAGCGTGTGTTGACCATAAAGCTGCGGTCCTGCGCACTGGCTACACGAACATATACTCGGCCCGACTGCAGAGCGAGCGAAACCCCCTCAGACGAAGCAGCATTAAACTCTACCGTCGTTTCGCTGTCAAAGCGCACCTGACTGCCATCGCCAAGCAGTATTGTGCTAAAAGACTCTTCCTCTTGCCTCTCGCCAGTCCTAATCCAGTAGCCTTCTTCGATGGTTATTAGTTCGTCCAGATCCCGCCAAGACTGACCTTCGTCACTTGTGTACTGTAAGTTTTCGATGGGCCTAGCCGCCTCGATAGACTGCACGGTTGCAACGATTTCCTCTTGCTGCTGCGTCGTTTGATCGACTGGCTCTTCAGTTGATCTAAAAAGAAAAGCCCACACACCTACAGCTATCAAGGCGAGAGCCAAGATGCCGATGCAAGCTAGGAAGAATTTACGCCCGGGTTTTATCTTCTTCTTTTTCTTGGTCTTTTTAACGGCTGTAGCTGCTTGCTTCTCGTCGGCTTCTCCGTCGTGGTGGTCCCCAGATGAGTCAATTTCTGACGTAAGAGCGGGCGCAGGCGCTGGCGCCGGCTGCAAGGGGGTGTCGCCAACTACTTCGGCAGGTTTGGCCACTGGCTCTGTTTTTGGTTTTTGCTCTGGCTCTGATTTTGGCTGAGGAGCTGGGTCCGCCTCGCTAGAGGCCTGCATATTTTCTCTGCCAACCTTGCTCTCTATCTGCTCCAGGGTCATGTCCGTTGTAACGTGCTTCTCGTGGAGAATCGATTTGAGCTGTGTTGTAAAGATACTAGCAACACCGCCCTTAGACTTAGCTTTTTTATTGGCGTCGATTATCTTGGCGCCGGAGTCTTGGGGCTTGTCAGTTGGAAAGGCGTGTTTTTGCTGCAGTCTAGGTCGGCTAGGGCGCCCCTTTTCGGCTTCTTTTATCATCTGTTGTAGGTCTGGGTCCAAATTAGAGACATCTACCTTTTTTGGATCGACAGGCGGAGGGCTTGTCGCCTTAGGGGCACTATCGGCCGAACTAGCCAAAGGCTGTATCACCTTTTTGCTTGAAACGTCCGGTGTATTGCTCGAGTTCTCTTCCATGCCCACTTTTTTTGGTTATATTATTTATGCTTATTTTAACACGATGTGATTTTTTCGAATACTCCGGACACCAAAAAAGGTAACACCCCATACATGGGGTGCACCGACTGACCATAAGAGCCTGACAAGACTCATCCGATGAGCGAAAAACATACGTGCTGGGCCTTTTTCGCTTTTCATCCGCTGAGTTTTGCCAGGCTCTAGTTATTGTTTAACCGAATACTGTATCGATAAATCTTATGACAATATTATTAGTCTTTGAGACTTCAAACTGTGACATCTATTCCTTCCCTAAAACTTAGCAGTTATCTGTACGAACTAAGATTTAGCAGAATGCACATTGACCGGCATCTTCTTTAAGCTGAGCTGCCTCTAGAAGTGCTTTGGCTTCGTCCTGCTGGGACTTACCTGTGCTGTCATCGCTTCTTGCCGACTGCTGTGTCGACTTATTATCTTTAGATTGCTTAGGTTCTGACTTTCGCTTTTTTAGTAGTGCCATTCTTATGACTCCTAAAGTTCTATTTATTTTATTTTTGTAATGTTTGTTTGTGATCACTAACATGCACTATTATACACATAATTGCTAAAATGTCAATAAGCTTATGTTTTGATATTAGGCCTTATTTTGCTTGCCGAGCAACTTTGGCTTCGGGACCCAGATAGTCAAATAGGGGGTTGAGAGCCTTCATGGCTACAAATAGAACTGCGCTGCCAACGGCGATAATCACCCAATCGTGCAAGCGCAGAGGCACTACTCCGAAGTACTCGGCAACAGGGCTAAAGTATAGGACCACAAACTGCAGAGCGATACTGCTAAGCATTGCAACGCTTAGCCAAGGATTGCTAAACCATCTTATGGCGTAGTCTGTGCGGATATCTACTAATCTAACAAGCTGGTAAACAACTAAAGCTGTGAAAGCACCTGATGCTGCTGCAGCGGCTGAGTAGTTATTGATGTTGTACCAATAATGCCCAATAACGGCAATTGTCATCAGCACGCCAAAAGTTGTTATCTCCACCCAGGTACGCTTATTGAGTATGGATTCTTGGTAGTGTTGAGGCTTCTGCTGCAAGGAGTCGCTCTGGGCAGGGTCAGAGCCAAGTGCAACTGCCGGCAATCCATCTGTGACAATGTTAATAAATAACAGCTGGGCTGCAGTTAGTATCAGGTCGTTAAAAACCAGTATACCAACTAGCACCGCCAGGACCTCGGCTATGTTGCAGGATATAAGGAAGTTCACAAACTTGCGTACGTTATCGAATATCCCTCGCCCCTCTTCGATCGCCCCAATTATAGTCAGGAATTGATCGTCCAGCAGTATAAGATCAGCCGCTTCCTTACTGGCGTCTGTGCCTGTTATACCCATAGCGATACCGATATCGGCGGCTTTTATGGCTGGAGCATCGTTAACGCCGTCGCCGGTCATAGCTACTTGATGTCCGTGGGCCTTAAGGGCCTTGACGATACGGATTTTATGCTCGGGGTTAACACGGGCATAAACACTGGTATGCTCTACTCTATCTTCGAACTCTTCGTGGCTCATAGCATCTATGTCTACGCCCGAGAGCGCCTCGCCTTCCAGCCCGATCTCGGCCGCAACTGCCTTGGCTGTCTCGATATAGTCGCCGGTTATCATGACCACTCTAATGCCGCTCTCGGCCTGGACGCGGTGGACAACCTCTTTAACCTCGGTCCTAGGAGGGTCCATCATTGCTTGCAGGCCAACAAACGTCAAGCCACGCTCGATTTCGCTATTGGTTTTTGGTCGAGCAGCCATATCTTTTTGAGCAAAAGCCAATACGCGTAGCGCTTTTGAGGCTAGCTTGCTATTCATGTCCATTATGGCTTGCTTGTCTTTGTCGGTTATTTTTTTGCGGCCATTCCTTGTCTGGATGTGCGTGCAGAGCTCTAGGACACTTTCTGTTGCGCCTTTGCTGTAAGCAGAAAAACCGTCTTTGCCACGGCAGGCAACAGACATGCGCTTGCGTTCTGAGGTGAAGGGTACCTCGTGGACACGGTCGAAGCTACTATTGAGTTGATCGTGATCTAAGCCCGCTTTGGCAGCTGCTACGAGCAGTGCTCCTTCGGTTGGATCGCCAATAATGCCATCGTTCTTTATATGTGCGTTGTTGCAAAGTGTACCAGTGCGCAGGGTGAGCTCAACTGCTTTGGGGAGCCTCTTGGTCAACAGCTTTTTGGCGCCCTGCATCACATTGCCAGCCAGGCTATAGCCAGTGCCACTCACGCTATAGACTTGATCGGCAGCATAAACAGAGCGGACGGTCATCTCTCCTCTAGTTAGCGTACCTGTTTTGTCAGAGCATATAACGTCGGTTGAGCCAAGAGCTTCGACAGCACTTAGCTTGCGCACAAGGGCGTTCTTAAGCGCCATACGGCGCGCGCCCAACGCCAAACTAATACGCACAACAAAAGCTAGGCCTTCGGGGATTGCAGCCACAGCCAGTGCGACTGCAGCCGTAAAGGCAAAGATCGCCCGGACTAAGAAAGACCCGTCCTGAGCCTCGTCAACAAACAATAGAACTATAATAAAGACTACGACACATGTAAGCAGCACAAAGAAGCCAAGCTTGCGCCCGAGCTCATCAAGCTTACGCTGCATAGGTGTTTGGGCCTCCTCGACCTCGTTAACGAGGCTGGCAATCTTGCCTAGCTCCGTCTCTTGCGCCGTGGCTACGACGACACCTTCGGCCGTGCCCTGCGTAACATGGGTTCCGGCGAAAGCCATAGACTTCTGGTCCCCAAGCGGTTTAGTCTGCTTAAGAGTTAGGGTGTTCTTGCCGACAGGCAGACTCTCGCCAGTCAAGCTGGCTTCGTTAATATAGAGGCTACTAACCTTACCTAGTCGAATATCAGCCGGGACCTTCATGCCTTCTTCTAGAATTATGATGTCGCCGGGGACGATATCGGAGGCGTCGACCTCGACCACCTTGCCGGCTCGTTTAATTGTTGCTTTTTGACCGACAAGCTTCTTAAGAGCTTCGACTGTTTTCTCGGCCCTGTACTCGTTAAAGAAACCGATAACGGCGATGGCGATAACGATGGCGAATATCAATAATGCCTCCTGGGCACCTTCGGATTCTTCGGCTCCCTCGCAGTACTCGCTAACCGGACCGTCATATTCCGTGCCACAGATCGTTGATGGTTGGCCACAGAACCGATCTGTGTCTCTAAAGTCTGCCGTCAGTCTATCGCAGGCTAAGGCAGCCAATATCTGTTGGTCATGACTGGCAGATTGCGACGAGTCGGTATGTATAAGGCTGACACCCCACGACACCAATGCTGCGACCAGCAGAATAATAACTAGCACGTCTTTAAATTGATTAAGAAACAGCCTGAGGGGGTGAATTCTTTTAGAGGCTTTGAGTGTATTTGGACCGTATTGCTCCAGCCGGGCAGCAGCCTCTGCTGAGGATAAGCCAGAGTCAGCATCCGTCTGCAGGCTAGCTATAACTGCCTTGAATGTAGACCTGTAGGCCTGCCTTGTTTTTTTGCTGCTCATCGCTTGATTTCCTCACCCTTTTTGCATCAACGAAAATATACTTTTTTATAATGCTAATGGTATAGTAGGATTACTGCATAAGCAAAACATAAAGACAGGGGCTGGCAGGCATCCTGTGGAATGGGACAAGGTGGATATATTCACATTTGCAAGCTCTAACCTTGAAGGCCAGATTACGAGCTGGGGACTGCGGACTGTTGGCGTGTCGGCGATTGTGCTGATCGTACTGATCATTATTGCATCGCAGACAAAAGACAGATTTCCTATCACCAAGCTACCTCTTTTTATAGCTATGGCTACGACCGTAGTTGGCTCGACCATATTCCTCATAGGCTCTACCGTATATCTAAATGTCGTCTCTGACTCTGGGGGGCCGGTTCACTGGCACGCCGATATAGAGTATTGGGCTTGCGGCAGCGAAGTGGAGCTCCGCGATCCGTTCCAATTCCTGAGCAACAAGATCGGCAGTCCAGTGCTGCACGAGCACGATGATAAGCGCATCCATCTGGAGGGTGTTGTGGTGGACCTCGATGAAGACGCAACTATTGGTAACTTTATGAGCACGATTGGCGGCAGCCTAGAACAAAACAGGATTGTTATCCCAATCCATGACGAGCGCATAGAAGAAGACGATGTTGATGGCGACGAAGTAGACGCATCCAACCTAAGCCAGCTTAACGACTACGTCGGAGCAGCCGAAGACGGTAGCCGAATATTAGACCTGCAAAACGGGCAACTGTGTGGCACGCAACCTGCGGAACTACAGGTGTTTGTCTACCAGTTTAACGAAGACGATGATACTTACCAGCAGTACAAACTAGAGCCCGGTGTAACCCTGCCGCAACAAGATGTGGCGGGTGACTACAACCCGACTACTCTGGCCTCAGCTGCCGACTACATATATAGCGATAACCCTAATGTACCTCCTGGGGACTGCGTGATCTTTGAGTTCGATACGCCCAGAGAATTCACCAACCGACTCTGCAACCAATACGGTCTAAAGGATTCTGTGCGCTGTACAGAGTTTGGATTGTCAGAATTTAACGCCCAGCAGTGTGACATCACAGACGTTACCGACTACACCAGCAGCACTGCCCTAACGACTAATAGCAACACTTACGAATCTCAGGCTAGCTACTGCTCGGCATATTACGACAGCGAAGGCAACCCAACGGGTGTCGAGATCGCAACCTTCAAGGACGATGGTGGCCTGGTTGTACCTGCAGAAGACTGCAACACCTACCAAGAGGTTCTACGCTGCGAGCATAATGTAGCTCTGGGCGAAGACCTCGACTGCGAAGCAATCAAGCTAGGCGAGGAGGCATAGGGCAATGTTAGATTTACCGACACTCACGCTCGTTGTTGGCTCGGCCGCTATCGACTCTATCAATCCCTGCGCCATCGGTGTTCTGATACTCATGGTTTCTGTCGTACTGGGCAACGGACAATCCCCAAAGCGTCTGCTTGCAGTTGGCGGCGCATACATCTTTGCTATCTTTGCTACCTACCTACTGGCTGGTCTAGGTCTCGTTTACTTCCTGTCAGAAATCCCGATTGTTTTTGCAGAGTATCTAAGTCTATTTGTTGGCTCGCTAGTTATACTGGCCGGTGTTTTAGAGATCAAGGATTACTTCTGGTACGGCAAGGGTATGAGCTTGCAAATACCCAAGAAATACGCCGCCAAAATACACGACTGGTCCACCAGCAAGACGTCTATTTTTGGTGTCATGATGCTGGGCGCATTCGTAGCTGCAGTCGAACTACCGTGTACCGGTGCACCCTACCTAGCCATTATTAACATCTTAAGCGTTAACTTTAACGCCTGGGCACTTGGTATGATGGTTATATATAACATTGTCTTTGTTGCCCCGCTAGTAGCGATCTTGTTTATGGTTGCTGGTGGCACAAAGATCAGCTCTGTGGCCAAGTGGAAAGAAGAAAGCAAGGGTGTCATGAGGCTGTTTATGGGGCTGCTGATGGTTTCTCTGGGTTGGATATTAATACTAATTGCCAACGGCACAATAAACTTTGGGTAGGAGTATTTTGATGGGAGATTCCGCGTGAAGCATATCGTAAAACGGGCTGGACATGCCGAAACATATGACGAGCGTAAACTATACGCCAGTATTTACTCTATCTGCCTTAGTGTCATGGTGCCTGTTGGTACAGCCGAGATTGTCGCCAAAGAGGTCACTGCTGACGTCAACTCCTGGATCAAGGATAAACAAGAGGTCACCAGTAACGACATACGCGCCCAAGCCACTAAGTCTCTAAAGTCTTATAGTTTGGATGCCGCGTACATGTACCTGCACCACCGAGTATTACATTAGGAGAAACAAACATGCATAGCCAGAAACCAAAAAAACCACGCCATCTAGACTATGACCTTATCGTTATAGGTTCTGGGCCTGCTGGCAACGTTGCTGCCAACATGTCAGCACGCGCTGGCAAGAAAGTCGCTGTCATCGAGGCCGATACAATCGGGGGCGAATGCCCTAACTTTGGCTGCGTGCCTACCAAAGCTTTACTAACAGCTGCTGAAACTTACCGTGTTGCCAAGCGCGAAGCTGCCCACTTTGGCGTCCGTGCAACAGGCGTAAGCTTTAACTTCCAAAAGATTATGCAGTGGAAGGACGAAGCTGTATACAACACAGGCACGCACGCAGGCAAAAAACTATACAAAGACGCCGGGATAGCCTCCATCAAGGGCAAAGCACACTTTCTAAGCCCTTGGACGGTATCTGTTGGCAAGAAGCGCTACAGTGCCCACAAATTCCTTATCGCTACCGGCACATACAACGTCGTACCGCGGTCGATCGAGGGCTTGGCAGACGCGGGCTATATAACCTACCGCGAAGCGATATCGCTCAAGAAACTACCTACCAGTTTATTCGTTATTGGTGGTGGAGCTATTGGCTGCGAGTTTAGCCAGTTCTTCGCTACATTCGGCACAAAAGTACAGATTGCCGAATATGCCCCTCGGCTAGCACCCAAAGAAGACCCCGAGGTCGGTCAAACAATGCGTGCGGTGTTCGAGTCAGAGGGCATTCAGGTCCACACTTCTACCCAGGTCACCAAAGTCGTTGCCAGAAAGGGCAAAAAAGAGGTCCACTACACGCTAGATGGCGAGCAGAAGAAGACGATAGTCCAAGAGGTCCTTTTAGCTGCTGGTAAGGGTGCTATGACAGATATAGGACTCGAGAATGCTGGCGTTAAATACGACGCGCGCAGCATCCATGCCAACAAGTACATGCAGACTTCTAATCCACATATTTATGTTGCTGGTGACGTAACCGGACCGTACATGTTTACACATACAGCGACTTATCAAAGTCGACTTGTTGGCCACAACCTATGGCACCGCAAAAAAATCGCCGCCGACTACCATGCCATCCCCCGCTGTATATTTATCAGCCCAGAAGCCGCCAGCGTTGGTCCTAGCGAGCAAGAACTAAAAGACAAAGGTATCGACTACCAGGTATCCCAGGTGCCAATTAGCATCATCGGGCGCAGCAACACCAGCCACAAAAAGACTGGCTTTGTAAAGGTGTTGGCCTCCCACACCGGAGTCGTCCTGGGAGGCAGTATTGTCGCCCCAAGAGCTGGCGAAATGCTACACGAGCTAACACTTGCAGCGCAGCACGGCATGAAGGCTTCACAGATCAATGACACCATCCATGCCTTCCCGACCTGGAGCGAAGCCGTTCGCATCGCCTGTAGCCGCATAAAGTGTACTTAGAGTAAAAGTTAAACCCCTGATATAAGATATGCGGCTAAAAGCACAATTAAGGCAGATATGGACTTTCTGAAAATCCGTTCTCTTTCTTGTAGCAATATAGCTGCTACGAATACCGTTGTGACTACTTGAGCATTAGCTAGAACCGCGACCACGCCTGGATCAGGCGATAATCTGAAGGCGTAAAATATAAGCATAAAATAGAGCAAAGAAGTAATGCTGGCGAGAGATGTGCTCTTAATTGAATGGGTTAAATTGGCCTTGAGGTAACCTACATCCCTTCTAAAGGTTTTATGCAGACCCAATATAGAAAAGATACTAGCCCCTAAATAGGTCGCAAGGAGATACGTAACAATATTAATCTTACTAGATAAATCTGCACCAGCTACCACAAATACAGAGAACACGACTGCCGACACCAATATATATGCAATCCCCTTGGCAGCGATTGCCGCGCCCTTGGTTCGACTGTTTGCAAAAAGTATGCAGATACCAAGTAACACCATCCCTAAATATTGCCGAACACTATAGCTAGATCCAAGAAACAGTGCAGACAGTAATGCTGTCCATATAAGCATACTAGAAAGTGCAACCTGAGTGGTGCCCGCATCAAGATGCTCTTGACCCCTAAAATAGATCACATTACCAACACCCTGGGATACCGCTAGCACGAGTATTATTTTCCAGTTCTGAGAGATGCCTTCTGTACTGAAGCCCAGAAATGGGACTAACAGTAGGGTCAGAAGTGCAGCTAATAGTGTTAATAATACAGCCTGCATTGAGGCCGAAACTTTTACATTACTGCTCATACTCTTCACAGAAACTGAATAAAAAGCTCTTGAGAAAATAGCAATTACAGTTACGACCAACCAATCCATGGGTCTATTCTAGCAAAAATGTTTAAGGTTCTTTTGGTGGGGGTGGCTGGAATTGTAAGGAGTTAACTTTAGTGAACGACGCAGTAGCGAGACAGCAGCTCCCATGCTTGTTCCGCGTCATTAGCCATCGATTTATTGGATAAAATTTTCTTGGTGGGGGTGGCTGGAATTGAACCAGCGACCAATCGATTATGAGTCGACTGCTCTAACCCCTGAGCTACACCCCCATCAAAAAAACTCTATTGCTGTCTGCTACAGAGGTAGATTATAGCAAAAAACAGTAGATTGAACAGCAGGGTGTTCGTGCTATAAGATATAGCTATGGATAAAGCCAAACAAGCCTGGTCGATTATTACAGATCGGCGCAACGTTAACCTAATGTTCTTTCTGATTATATCGCTGGGTATTACATGGCAAACCGTTGATCAAATAAGCCTAAACTACGACCTAGAACAAGAGTCCCGCACCATCGAGCAAGAAATCGAATTGTTGCGTATCCAGAAGGATACCCAAGAGCTGCAGAATGAGTTTTTTAGAACAGAGTATTATCAGGATTTGTCTGCCCGTGATAGGCTGGGCCTGATCGGTGATGGCGAAAGCTTAGTTATCCTAGAGCAGTCCTCGCTAGAGCAAACCACAGAGCGTATATCCAGCTCTTTTCAAGACGACCAAGCTACGGTAGAGCAAGCCGAGCAACCAACGCCGCTCGAAGAGTGGGTGCGCTTCTTTTCTGGCGATAGCCTAACACGCTAAAAACGAGACTATTAGATTGACAACTACTGCGTAATCTTGTAGATTAGTCTAGTCGATAGAGCCGTCTCAGTCAGTTCTATGCGCAGATATCGCGGGGTGGAGCAGCGGCAGCTCGCGTGGCTCATAACCACGAGGTCGGGGGTTCGAGTCCCTCCCCCGCAACCAAGTAAAATACCCACAGATGTGGGTATTTTACTTGGTTTCTTGGCAAGGATTCTGGTTCTCTGACACTAGAGGTCGGGGGTGAAACATGCCTGTGGCATGTTGCAAGGAAACCTTCTTCTGACAACTTGTTGCCATGAACGAAGTTTCGGGCCCGCGGAACGTGGGCGAGTCCCTCCCCGTAAGCCTCTAGAGACTCTGTCTTAAGATATTGATAGCCTCATCAGCAGATTTAGTAACCGCAACCTTAGCCCGTATATCACTAGCCCCCTCGAAACCATTGATATAAACCTTCATAAACTTCTTAGTGGGATCAAAGCGCCTCTCGCCGCTGCTGTAGGTGTCGCGGTAAAGCTCGAGATGCTTGATAAACAGCTTTATCTTCTCGGACCGAGGATAATCAGCCCAAGGGCTGGACTTGGCAAAGACAAACGGATCCTGGAAGACCCCGCGGCCAATCATAATACCGTCTAGTCCATGCTTGGCCTGTAACTCTTCTGCCTGTTGACGGGTCAGGACGTCACCGTTACCAATAATCTTGGTGTTTGGGGCAATATCATCACGTAGCTTACGGATATGCACTATTTCGTCCCAGCGCACTGGGACCTTGCTCATCTCGCGCTTGGTACGGCCATGGATGCTAAACATGCTGACGCCCTGCTCTAGCACCATCTGATGCCAACTAAAGTCTGTCTCGCCCCAGCCCAGGCGCGTTTTTACGCTTACTGGCAAGCCCTTTGAGCCGTCTTTAGTAGCCTGCAATATCTCTTTGAAGAGCGGCCGGTTTTCTGGCTGTATAAAGGCCGAGCAGCAGCCGTTTTTGGTAATAGTCTTGTCGGGGCAGCCGGTATTGATATCTATACCGTCGAAGCCCATGTCGGCAACCTCTTGGGCTACTTTGTAATAATTCTCGGGTGTTTTGCCCCATATCTGGGCAATAACCGGTACATCGTGTGTATCCTCAAGCTTTAAGAAGTGCAGCAGGCGTTGGCGCCCAGGGCTCTGCAGGCCATCAACATTCACAAACTCGGTCATAAACATGTCCGGAGGGGCGCAAGAAGCCACCATCTGCCGAAAGACAGTGTCGGTCACATCATACATTGGAGCGAGTATTAGCATCGCACTAGTATATCCTACGCGTGTCTGTTATCTCGCCTATCTGCTGCGTTATCGGCTATTTCTGCAAGGTAAGCCTTCCTTCTTTCATGGTCAGATAAAGGAGGGGTGTCCTCCCACCCATTGTCTGTCGGTGAGCCAGTAGCATACTTTAGAGCGGCCTCAGCGGCTACTCCAGGATTTTGTGTAGATGCCGCCTGTACAGCAATGCCTTCCGCCCGTTTAGTGTGTACGGCTATCGGTAATACAGCTACCTCTCGCCCTGTCCCAAGAGCTGCGATCTCTGCGGGTACGTTTCTCGTACTAACCCCTCGAAGCCCTAAGTCCTCACCTATCTGTTGCCTTGTCCGATGCGGACCCAGCACATTTTCTCTGATGTGCCTGATATGTGTTAGCGCATTGTGTCTGTTAGTTCTTGGCATATTAATATATCATAGCATAAGCAGGTATTTTTGTCCATAACAAAACGACCTCGGAGGAGGTCGTTTTTGCAGTAAGTCAGAGAAGAGCTATTTCTTGTCGCGCTTTACAGTTAAGAAGCCGTTACGTACGTTCTCGTTAACTGACATGTCGTCAGGCAATTCACAGCCTGTTTCTGGACGCTCGTCTTTACTGAAGTAGTAGATACGCTGCAGCTTACCGCCGCGAAGTTCTACTTCTTTCGTATTTAGGTAATATGTCACACCCCTTGAATTAGTATGCTTATAAGCCACTGCTTAAGCCCTCCTTAAAATCTAGTAGTAATTCCACATTACTCTCTGGACTAACACTTGTCAACACCTTAGGATATAGGTTCGACCCCGATCATCGTGCGAGAGAGGCCGATAAGCAGCTCTACTATGACCATTCATCTCTTGCCACTATACCGCTTATGCATTACAATTTTATCAGTAATAACTGAGATAGAAAGGGTGGACCCTAAAGTCGATGAGTGAATTCATGAACCGTCAGCCGCAACGGCAACGGCAACACCAAACAACAAAAACCCAATCAAGTCATGCAGCAGCACCAAAGATGACAGGTGGCGGAGGCCAGCCAGCTGGACCGCTTCGCTTTGCTGTAGGCGCCCTACTCCTACTAGGCGGTATTCTTGCGCTTGCAACAATTGCAATACTCGCGCGCAGCACCTCTGCCATACAGCAAGAGAGCGAGCTTGTCAGTGAAGATCAGTATCAGGCGGTATTCTTGGACAGCTCTGATAATCAGGTTTACTTTGGTCGTTTAAATATCAACAACGCTAATACTTATGAGCTAACAGACATATACTACGTTCAGGTAGAAACAGCTCTACAGCCAGACACCGGCCAGACACAAACCACCGGAATCAGCCTCGCCAAGCTTGGTAGCGAGCTCCACGGCCCAGACGACGCTATGTACATCAACCGCAGCCAAGTACTTTACTGGGAAAACCTGGGAGAGACCGGTGAAGTAGTCTGTGCAATCAGAGACTACCAAATAAACACTCTTGACGCTCCAGTAACCAGAGATCCAGGATGTGATGACGACCAGGCGGCGACGCAGCAGCAAGTCCAGCCGGCAACAGTCAACCCACAAGAGGACAGCGCCCCATCAGGCGAAGCAGCTGACACTACGACTCCTTAGTTCTACTGCAGCAACACTATAAAAGACCGCCAATTGGCGGTCTTTTATAGTGTTGCTTGAAGCCTAACTTCTTGTAGCGCGACCAACCATGTAGCCAACGACAAAACGAGTAGCAAGTAGCAGGATGCTGAGCGCAAAGAAAACTATCGAGATACCTGCTAGGTCCGGTGTCCAGCGTGGACTGTGAAAGTCATGGACAAATAAATCCTTTGGCAATGGGGCTAGTGCTGGGAAGTTAGAGTCATCAACGGTCTCTACCTCCGTATTAATGCAGTTTAATCGCTCTGTTATCTGGACTGAGGTGCAGGCGGCAATCGCGTCGTTAAGAATCGTCGTGTTCTCTGCTGAGTCAACAACTAGTTTTTGGTATTCGTCTATAGAGGCTCTATAAAAAGAGTAGATCAGCTGAATCGGCTGCTCTACTCCAGAAACACCCCCTAGGTCGCGGCTTAGATCGGTGTTCATATGGCTATTAACGTGTGCGCGCAAATCCCTGAGTGCTTGTTCGATATCGCCATCATCTTTGTCGGCTAAAATAACCTCGTTACGCAGATCTATCATTGTCAGATTATTAGACCTTAAGCCGTAAATAGAACCAGCTGCACTAAGGCCCAAAATCAATAGTATTGTTCCTAAAGATAGATTGCCCCAAAGCGCCCAGGCAGATTTAAGTGTCTTTTTGACGTGTTTTCTCATTACGCTAATGCTAGCACAAATATTCCACCTTTTTCTACCTCTGTTTTTATCTGTCCACAAGAGTGAAGGCTCATGCTATGCTAAATATATGCATATATTCTTTTCAGGTATCGGTGGCGTGGGCATTGGTCCATTGAGCCAAATCGCTAAACAACTTGGTTACAAAGTAAGTGGTAGCGATCTTCATCCTTCAAGGTTCACAGATTCGCTGCAGGCAAAAGGCATAGACATACACTGTGGCCCCCAAACCGAAGAGCAAATTGCCAAAGTGCACAAAGAAAATCCTATAGATTGGTTCGTCTACAGCTCTGCTCTGCCGCTCCAGAACCCTGACCATGAAGAGCTAAAATTCGTGGACAAAAACGGCATTAAATCAACAAAAAGAGACGAGTTTCTAAACCACATCTTAGAAGAGAACGGCACGAAAATGCTAGCTATTGCAGGTACGCACGGCAAGACTACTACTACCGCAATGTGCGTCTGGCTACTTGGGCAGCTAGGCAAGATACCGTTTGGTTACTCTGTTGGCGGCAAGCTGCCTTTTGCGGAGATCGCCAGCATAGACGAGGGAGCTAAATGGTTCGTTTACGAGGCCGACGAATTTGATAGAAATTTTCTGGCTTTCCATCCTGGAATATCTATCATCACAGGTGTCGCATATGACCACCACGAAGTATATCCATCCGAAGATAACTACAACCAGGCCTTTGTAGATTTCTTGAGTCAATCTCAGAACGCATACTTGTGGCCAGAAGATATAAAGAAGCTTGGGCGAATCAGCGTTGGCTACGCCATATCAAGCGTATTGCCTGGCATAAACCTGCTGGGAGAAATCAATAGACGCAACGCCTCACAAGCAGTTACTGCGGTCGCTAGACTAAGCGGAGAGCCAGAGCAAAAATTGATCGACATAGTCAATGAGTTTCCTGGAGTTAGCAGAAGGTTCGAGTATATAGATTCGAACCTGGTGACCGACTACGCCCATACCCCAGAAAAGATCGCCGGTTGTATAGGGCTTGCCAGGGAACTAAATAAGCCAATCGTAGTCGTTCACGAACCTCTGACTAATCGTCGCCAGCACTACATAAAGGACGAGTATAAAGATCTGTTTAAAGGTGTCAGCAAGCTATATTGGGTGCCCAGCTTTATGGCGCGCGAAGACGCAAGCCTCGAGATCCTCGAGCCTAGCGATCTTATAGAATATATGGACAATAAAGAGATTGCTCAACCTGCCATGCTCGATGCACAGCTAAAAGATAGCATAAAGGCCCATCTGGAAGCCGGAGATCTGGTTGTTTGTATGAGCGGAGGCGGAGTTAATAGTCTCGATGACTGGCTACACCAAAACTTTGGCTAAAAATTAGAAGCCAATCACGGCCTCGCTTATCTCGGTGACATCAAAATCTATCTCTGGATTAAGCTTAGCTGATTCTTCTTGAATATTTTCCTCTAAAAGCTGCAGCTCAGCAGTGCTTAGAACCCCATCCGCATCAATACTTTCTGCTGGTAGCACTTGATCTCCGTTAAAGCTAGAGTTTGCCTGGATGCTGCTAACTAGATCTTTTGTGTCAGAGAACCAAAAAAGAGCAAACGAGGCCGACGAGAGCGCAGCCACAACTATAAATACTCCTATCAACGATATGACGGGCCTGGCAAGCCTTTCCTCGTTCAAAAAAAAGTTCTTGATCACTGAGCCCTACCCTCGATCGCCTGGATGCGTGAGCGAACGTTAGAGAGTGACTGCGAGAGCTCTTCGTCTAGAGTATTCTTGATATCCTGCGCGTCAGCTTCGACAACCCTAGCACGCTCCCTAGCCTCCGTCAGGCCTGCCGTAAAGGCTTCGGGAAAGACCTGGCAATCAATTATAAGTACCTCGTCAAGAACCCTTTGGTATATCTCGACAGACTCTTGCAGTTCCCGGGTATCTCGTTGCAGATGAAAGATAACGAGGTCCATACCAGAAGCATCTTCGGACATCTCGCGCAGAGAGTTGGCAATAAAGCCTACTGTTAGCTCGACGCTATTGACTGTTGCTTCGTAGGTAGCAGCGAGATCCTCTGTCTTTGATCGAAGTGGTTCGAGATTATTAGACTGTATTTGTCTGCAAACAGTAATGACCCGGTCTTCTTCGGCCTCAGTAAGGTCTATGTTATAAAAATCAATAAGCTGGGTTAGTCTGGTGATAGCTTCTTGCCTAGTTACATCAGGTCGGTCAACCAGCGACTGCGCTAAGACCCCTACATCACCCTGGGCGACCATGGCTGCAAGAATAAGGAATAACCATAATTTTTTCATAGCTTAATTTTATCAACCTATGGAGTGAAAGCCAAAGCTAAAGACTAGCCTGCTACCCTCCATAGATCTTTGTCTTTAGCTAGCAGTCCCTCTTTCTGCAGTTCTAGCACTACCGATTCTGTTCGGTCTTTGTCGCCTGTCATGTCCACCAGTGACCCTATATCCCTTGGCTCTTCCAACAGAAGCCTTAGGCATTGACCACGGAGCTGTCTTCTAGAGCCTTCGAAGGCAGATTGTTTGCTATATGATTTAAAGCTATTCATCGACTTTGAGCTTGGACTCTTCTTTAGTATAGCCCCGTGATCCATCATCTTGTAATACCATGTCCTGGGGTCTTCGCTAGGCACGATGGACTCCATGATTTTTTGTATTTCCGAGTCGGCAACCTGGTCTTGCCTGTCCAAAAAAAAGTAATGACCAACAACTGTCCGGATATTGGTCTCTATAAAGACCAAGGGTTCATTTAAGCTATAGACGCGTATTGCTGCGGCTGTGTTATAGCCTACACCGTTAAGCGCCATGAGCTGCTCGAGCGTTGGTGAGTCGGCTAGCTTGGCTAGTTCTTTGGCGGCTTCTAGCAGATATTTAGCCCGTCGGTTATAGCCTAGACCCTGCCAAAGCCTTAATACTTCTACTTGACTGGCTGCAGCCAAAGCAGAAAAACTATCGTATCTGGCAATGAACTCTCTGTATTTTGGGGCAACACGTGCAACCTGTGTCTGCTGTAACATCATCTCTGACACCAAGACTTTGTAGGGATCGAGTCGACCATCCACAAGCCCTAGCTCTGGAGGCCTCCATGGCATGGACCTTAGCTCTACCGAACCCAACCCTTGCTCTAGAGTAGCTTTTTGCATCCTACGCCCCACCCTCCGTTAACACTTAGTTTTTTATGAACAGAGTGATGACGCTGGCTTCTGATCCGTTGTTGCTGGCAAGATCAGTCGATTACCTATGTGCAGCTCTAGTTCCTGAAAGCCAACTCCACTAGACGCATTTGCCGCCTCGATAAGTGGCCAGTACTCGAAGCTGCCGTAATACTCTTCTGCGATACACCCATACGTATCACCTGCTTCTACTACGTGAGAGCGCTCTTCGTTAGCTACAGTAGTTGAGGCATCGCTCTGATCGTCACCTTCACCTTCTATCACCCCTTCGCGGAAGGTGGTGTCCGAAGCACCTTCTTCTACGTCGTCAGAATCGTTAGGCTCTGCATCAGTAGTCTCAATCTCTGTGTCGCTAATATCTACTCCGTCGATCTCGTTAAAAGATATATCGCTAAGATCAAGATCGTCAGTACCGACAACTTCGCCAACCGTGTCGTCCACCTGCAAGAAGCTAGCAACTCGCTCGTCTGCGTCGAACTCCCCGTTGTCTCTACCTGTCACGAACGATAGGACCAAAGATATTGTTCCAATAACCACTAATATCACTAGTAGGTCGCGTAGTGCTTTGATGTAGTTCGACATTATGCGCTCCTCCTATTTATAAGTTCTTGGCCAAGTAATCTAGCACCGAAAGTTATTGCGGCTGCTAGAAGCGAAGAAGCTATGACTAAGATCAATGTTTGACCAAAGCTACCATTTAATATGACGCGTTGCATATCGGTAATTGGGCCAGAGAGGACATCGTATCCGGGGCTGTTTACTGTCCATTCCGAAAAAAGCAGTCTTGTCGAGACCAGTCCAACAAGTCTCGCAACGACCATCGCCATGGCGCCGATTACTGCACCGCGCAAAATCGCATCACCGGTACTAGACCTCCATATCCTGGCAACCGTCCAGACTACAAAAGCAAAGGTAACCAGGCTGACCCACGACCATACTGCAGCATTGTCGAAGTAAGCGGTCATCATTGCCCCCAAGAACATGACGATTCCTAATAATAATCCCACCCTTTGGTTGTTTAGAGCAAAACCCATCTACATATCCCCCAAAGGTTATTTATGTATTAAATACTAACATAAAATTCGTCCTACTCATACAACCCTAGCAAGACTTTACGGTTGTAGCGATGCCGTATTTTAGCGAGAAGTACTCTTCCAGATCGTTGATGGCATTGCATGCAATGTATTTGTCATAGACTACAACCTCGGCAATATCTACCTCGGCAATGTTAGTGCCTGAGCCAGTGCCGAAGCGCGTTCCTGCTATGAATATCTCGTCGGCATTAAAGCTAGTTGTGGTTATAACTTCATTCTCGTTCTCGACACCGTTGCTTAAAAGCCTTTCTGGTTGGGTCCCAGATATAACACTCGTATACACGCCCCAGCTGTTATTAAAAACACTGCTAAGGTCTTCGCCTGCACTAGAATTGTAAAACTGATGAGCAGCAGGCGAGCCACCAACACGCTTCAGTCCGACAAAACCAGAGCTAGACGTTAAATCAGTGATGTCGGCATCAGCCATAGCAGACAATAGGCGAGCATCACTCGCACTGCCGGGCTTGGCGCGCGCAACCAAAAATACAGATACTGCATCAGAATCAATGGGTGTGGTTAGGTCTATATTAAGCAGGGCTTGATTCTCGAACCTAACTATACTTCTGCCGGCCAAGGCATTCGTCTCTAATGTCGGTGGGCTTGATGTGCCTGAACCACCTGTTGTTACGTCCTCGCCGGGGTCGGTTGACTTAAAGGGGTGCGAGCTAGGCAGCTTGCCATCTAGGCCCCATTTGTGCGCCAAATAACCTTCTACCTGTTGTCTCTCGCTAGTGCTGAGCAGACGTGGATAAACAATCACCTCTTTGATTCCCCCGCTAAAGCCATTGGTTGCCTCTACAGCGCCAATTTGGGCCAGCGAGAAGGTTTCGCCATCAGCAAGAACTGCCGAACTACCGGTTCCGTTGATGCTTGAGCTAAGCTGGTCTGAAGTGCGACCAGCAGACCAGACATTAAAGCCCGTGCCGGCAGCGGGGACAGAATGTTCGATGCCCGTTGCGTCAGAACTATAAGTAATGTTGCCACCAGCATGTTCGATGAATCCATTGCTGCCAGTTGCCGAAGGCATAGTACCTGTAAAAGTTACTTCTCTGAAGTTCTGGTTATTCTCTTGGAAGTTCGTCAGGTCTACACTAGCAACATTCTTGATAGTGCCCGAGGGCGGAGCAATATCAATGCGGTTAATATTGGTGTTTACTGGGAAGGTAAAGGCGAAAAGTTCTGTACCCAGACTATCGCGGAATATCATTTGTGCGCCGCTAATACGGTCCCTGCAGCAGCCGGTGCGGTTGTAAAAGCTTGCTTGCTCGACGTCCATAACTTGATCAAATGTCATAGTGATGGTGCGCCCTATGGCGTTAATGGGATGAACCTCGAAGTCGTCGCTACCACTCGTAGAAGTGTTGCCATTATTAATATTCGATATACCTCCAGGTGGTGCTGTGGAGTGATAGTTGATGCCAGGAGCATCGGCTGTATAAGTTATATTCTGCGAAGAACCTGTTGGCTGTGCAATGTTGACAAAAACATTATCCAGACCCCAATGGTCAAAATCACCAGAGCTAAATGACACTTGTCGCCAGCGGAACCGAGTATTCGGCGCTTGGGCAGCGGCCGGTATTGGCTCGGAAACCGGTGTGTAGTCGTTGTACGCATTAACTTGGTAGGTGGCTATGTTATTCCAGCTAGAACCACCATTGGTAGAATACTCCAGCACAATGTCTTCACCGGACTCTACGGCATTGCATGAACCAGAATTCTGATGAGCTATATAAAGATCGAAGTCTATGCTGCCTCCAAACTCAGTATTCGCATCAATCGTCTCTGCAAAACGAGAGAACGGGTTATCGAACAAGAACCCGTTTTCGGTCGGGTTGCCGCAAGACGTATCCTCGCTACCACCCGTGAGGGTCGTCCACTGCGAGTTGTCTTGCGTTGGATCAAAGTTATCCTGGATCGCGCCGATCAATGACGAACCATCACCCAACTGCGGCGAGTCACCAGCGGCGCCTTGTTCGCTGACAACAAAAACCGAGAAGTCATCTAGATCCAGAGTGTCCTCTAAAAGTAGGTATTCGGGGGTGGCACCATCAAAGTTAACTGTATCGGTACTGTCATCAAAGCTAGGCGGCTGATCTGTGTTGCTGCTATTTGCTGTTATGGCCACGTCGTCAATTCCCCAGTGGTCAAAGTTACCAGAGCTAAATGAAACTTGTCGCCAGCGGAACCGAGTGCTCGACGACTGGGCGCCTGTCGGTATATTGAGCGAAACTGGCGTATAGGAGTTATAGTCACCGACCTGGTAGGTAGCTATGTTACTCCAGTTCGATCCATTGGTTGAATATTCGAGGACGACATCTTCTCCGGATTCTATAGCGTTACATCCACCCGAGTTACTAGCCTGCAGCTGCAGGTGGAAGTTGATCGTACCGCCAGCCTCGGTGTTTATACCCTCTGTCTCTGCCCGTCTATTGAATGCGCTGGTAAACCTATAGGCATTACCAGAGCTAGAACCACAGACAGCGTCTGTCGATCCACCCGTTATATTTGACCATTGGGCGCTATCCACACCAGGGTCAAAGTTATCTTCGATTGATGCGCCGATAGCCGACCCAGGTGACAAAGCGTTGTTCTCGTTTCCGGACAAGTCGGTCCAAGCAATAAGGTTGTCACTAGCGTCAAGATCTGCGGGGACAATCTGCTCTGCGTCATACCAAACATCTGGATTAAGATTGGTAGGCAAGAATCCCGGTGTTACGGAGCCGCTTGTAGACACCGAGAAAAACTCAGCATCGTTGCCGTTTATCGACGAGTCTTGCCATAGGCGCACAGGATCATTGGTGGCAATCGCTTCCCCTCCAACACCCCAGTCGACAAAGAGCTGGGGTGGACTGCTTTTGCTGGCTGTTCTCTCGCCTGGTCCATTGACGTAAGTAATAGTAAAGGCGATATTGTTACCCGCACTCCAGCCGGGGCGATCAATGATTTCCTTAACGATGCTTGTAACGTCTATACGTTCGTTAATACTGCTACTGCCAACAACATTCCACTCTGGTGGCTCCCAGAGGAAGTTGGCGGTTGTCTTAGGGGCTACGTCAACCGCAAACAGCCCACCCCAAACAGGTGCTGTATCACTATCAACGCCCTCAACGCTTAACTGCACCTCCGAAGGAAGGTTCGTTACTTCGTCGGTAGTAAACTGTATATATGCAGAGTTGATCTCTATGCCTTGTGGTGCGTCAAGGTCCTCGAACCGTAAACCAACAGACTGATGGCCAGTCGTATTGTTGTCAAACGAAAGCTCGATATCACTGCTAGAGAAGTTAAGTGACCCGGGGCTTGCACCTGCATCTGCACCGCGCTGCTCAACCACACTGGCAGCAACCGCAGAAGTATCTGCGTCTATAAACTGCGTGCCGGCTGTAGCTCCTTGTTGCAGCACATTTTGGTCAGACGCGTCCAGCCAAACCAATGGCTCAAAGTCGGATGGATCAACGGCCCCGACAACCTCACCGTTACGCACTACCGAGGCGTTAATCTCTCTGGCGAAGTCACTATCTGCAGATATCTCTGGTATGTATACACGTCCCCATGCACGAACACGTTGTATGGTGTTGTTGGGGGGGTTCTGGAAGTATAGGTGCTCCACTTCGACGGTGATTCGATAGTTCTCTGTGACAGCGATGGTGAATTCTGGAGTTCCCATGTAGGATGCGTCTATCTCGAACTGCTCCTCAGCAAAGTCGATGGCCGCACCACTGGCAATATGCGCCATCTGCACATACGAGTGGCGAATAGCAAGACTATTGGCCTGTAGGCTCGACTGCATCAACGTTAGCCCTAAAACAGATATGATAACCATGAAGCTCAAAATCATAGGTAGCACGAAGGCGTCTTCACCCATTTGCCTCATTGATCTCTGATCACCAGACAAGCCGCTGGCTGACGCGGGATTCTGAGCCAAGAGCCTATTGAGTCTATTGTTGAAACTTTGTATACGCATTATGGCTAATTAATCTTCTTCATGATGAATCTTGATGTAATTTCGATGTCTTTACCGTATTTTCGGTCCCCCAGAGTTACCAGCATCTCGACTTTCTCGCCTCGGCTTGGGTCGTTCGTTATAACGTTATTCTCGTCAAAGTAGGTTATGTCAAAATCAACAACTTGCTCCGAAAGCAATCCGTCGACACCAACACAGCTGCCAGTGCCCACATTGGCTACGTCACACGTGGTCCTTTTACTGTTATTGGGGCAGAGGGGGTCGCCAGCGTCTGGGTCACAGAAATTGCCCGTATTTTTGTGCTGCGTACAGGTGCTAAAAGTTGGTGTTAGGGTTCGCTTAAATAGTGAGTTGTATTCGTTGTCATCATTTGGCTCGGTAAAGTAGAGAAGATTGTTGATCGCAATCGGATTAAAGGCTGCATTGCCACCAGTACAGCTGTTGACCTCCCTGCGCACAAAGCGCCTGTCTGGATCACGGCGACCGGCGTTGATCGCCGTTTCGTAAACTATCAGAACGTCGTTGCCGCCGTTGCTATTTGTCCAGCCACCAGGCGGCGCATGATCGTCATTTACATGGGAATGCAGACCGTCCCCATATTCGGTCGCGAACAACAGCTCGTCCTCGAGATTTAGGAGCATGGTTTGAGCCTCGAGCCGCAGGTTGGACTCTGCTGTGTCGATAACCATCTGACCAAACTGGTCGAACATAATACTTAGCATATAGCCCGTTATAAGCAGGATGATTGGCATCACAACCACTAGCTCAATCAGGGTAAAGGCCTCTTGATCGAGGCGATGTCTTCGTAAACTACGAAGATTAAGAGACTTGTTGTTATTGTGCAGGCTACGGCGCATCATCGCCCTACTCCGCCCAGTTGGATAAAGTTTGCATACTCCACAGTGCGCCTATCGCCACTATAGTCAAAATCCAAGACTACTCGAACTTCTATCAGAGACCTAGAGCCGGGGAAGTAAGTCGTAAAAACCTTGCCGTCGGGATTAGCAACCAGGCCATTCGAAGTCGTTAAAACCTGATTAGAAAAATCCTCTACTAAAAAGTTGTTGCCAGCATTGCCCACAGGGATATCGCCAAAATCGCTGTTGGCGTAATCCTGCATCTTTCCGAACGCCAGCGAGTTAGCCTCCGAGTAAATACGTGTTTTGAGGTTAATTTGACCGGTAGCGTTGGTCAGGTCAAAACCAACCGTTATGATTACGCCCACGACAAAGAGCGTCAGCAGTGCTTCGATCAGAGTAAAGCCTGATTCTTGAGTATGAATTCCCATCCTAGCTATTAATTATAGCGCTTATGGTTACAGTTTAGAACCCCTGTAGCCAAGATTTTTCGCAAGCTTTAACTCTTGCGGATGCCTAGCTCTTTGAGCTGGGTAGATTCAAGAGTAGAAGGGGCTTGCATCAGAAGGTCTACACCCGATCCATTCTTGGGGAAGGCCACCACCTCGCGTATGTTATCCTCGTCCATAAGCACCATAAACATTCTGTCCAGACCGTAAGCACAACCGGCATGTGGCGGGGCACCGTACTTGAAGGCGCTGAGCATACCGCCAAAGCGGGACTCGACATAATCTCGGTCATAGCCGAGCACCCCAAAGACTTCGTACATTGTCTCTGGCTGGTGATTCCGCACACCTCCCGAGCATATCTCGTAGCCGTTCATGACCATGTCGTACTGATCGGCAATGATCTCTTCTTTGTTTTCTGCTGCCAGTGCCGCTCGGCCACCTTTTGGCATAGAGAATGGATTGTGACCAAAGTCTAGTTGACCTGTTTTGTCATCTTTTTCGTAGAACGGGAAGTCGACGATCCACAGCAGTGATACAACACTCGAATCTTTTAGGTCCAAGGCGTCACCAAGGTGCGAGCGCAGCCCACCAAGGACCCTGTTAACCACTGCAGCCTTGTCGGCGCCAAATAACACAGTATCGCCTTCTTTGAGGCTCATTGCCTCGGCAATGCCTTGCAGCTCGTCATCGGAGAAAAACTTGGCGATTGATGAGCTTAGCTGGCCGTCCTTCATGCTCATGTAGGGCAAACCGCCAGCACCTAGCTCTTTGGCCTTGTCTGTAAGTTGGTCGATCTGCTTACGAGTAAAGTCTGCGGGGGCAGCCAAAGCTTTGACCACTCCGCCCTTCTCGACGGCGCTGCTAAATACCCCGAAGCTACACGTTTTGGCTATGCCGCTAAGATCAACCAGCTCTAGGCCATAGCGTAAGTCTGGTTTATCGGAGCCGTACCTATCCATAGCTTCCTTGTAGGTTATTCTGGGGATCTCGCCGCCAAGGACACTCTTGTCCGCAAAGTCTGTAACAAGACGAGTAATAAGCGGATCCATGGTCGAGCGCACTTCTTCGCCGTCCTGTACAAAGGACATTTCTAAATCGAGTTGATAGAACTCGCCGTAAAGTCTATCGGACCGCGGGTCCTCGTCGCGGAAGCAAGCAGCCATCTGATAATAACGAGGTATGCCACCGACCATAAGCAGCTGTTTGAACTGCTGCGGGGCTTGTGGCAGCGCATAGAAGCTACCTTGGTGCAGTCTGGATGGCACTATAAAGTCGCGTGCGCCTTCTGGGCTAGAGTTGGCCAAGATTGGTGTGGACACCTCTATAAAGTCTTGCTCCTCCATATATCTGCGCATATAGCTATAGAACTCAGCCCGCTTGGCGAGCATATGCTGCATCTTTGGGCGGCGCAGGTCAATATAGCGGTGCTTGAGCCTGGTGTCTTCGTTAACATTCTGCGCGCCCGACACCTGGAAAGGAGGGGTCTCGGCAGCGTTAAGCAGTTCCATGCTCTGAACCTCTATCTCGACACCGCCGCTTACGATGTTAGAGTTTTTAAGTGAATCATCGCGCTCTAGCACAACACCTTCGACCTCGATGACGTACTCGTCGCGCAGGCTTTCGGCAGCCGCAAAAAGATCTTTGTCTTCTGGCTTAAATACCAGCTGAGTCAAGCCGGTATGGTCGCGCATGTCTATAAATATAAGACCGCCATGATCGCGGCGACCATTCACCCAGCCAGCCATCTTAACGGTGCTAGTCTTTTGTTCTGCTACTTGTGCGCTGAGTATCCTTTTCATTCTGTACTTTCTTCTGTTTAGCTGTATCTACGGTCTTACGCTCTTTGGCAAGGGATGAGGCCCTTTGTTTAGCGACGGCACGCAGGTCTTCGTATTTATCAAACTCGTCGACAATCGAGCGGCCAATTATTTGCTCGATAACATCTTCGATAGATATAACGCCGACGATCTCTTCGTAACCGTTGACTACTATAAACAGAAGGTGCTGAGTACGCAAGAAGGCGTTGAGAACCTGGTCTAAATTTGTCTGCTCGTTAACGTAGTAGACTTCGCTACTCATCATGTCTTTGGCGATCATCTCTTTTTTATACGATAGCGCATCTTTAAGGTAGAGGATGCCAACGATGTTGTCCTGGTTACCGCTCCAAACCGGTATACGGGAAAAGCCGCTGTCATGCAGCTCGCTAAGCACGACTGGGGACAACAGTTCTTTGGCCTCGACCATCTCGACGATGGATTTGGGGGTCATTATCTCGTGGATCTGCTTTTCGCCGAAGGTCAGTGCATGGGTGGCGATACGCAGTTCGTCACGTCCGACAGTATCAAGCTGGCCTGGTAGTTTTTGCAGATTCTCGAGCAGCTCTTCCTTAGAGTGTATACGCTGTGTGGCCTCTATCTCTACCCAGTTACCTAGCAGGTGGTCGAAAACCTTAAGGACTGGGTTGGATTTATAGAGCAGCGTCCCCAGTATTGGTCCAACCTGTGACGCTAGCTTTAGGCTAGGTCTTGGCCAGCGCGCCCAAGGCAAAATAACGTGCATCGATACGAGTAACAGAACGTCTAAAACTAGGGCTAGCCAAAGCGGTAGTAGTTCGTCCAGTAGCAGGATGGTCAGAGCCAGCGACAGCGATAATAACCCCCACAGGACAATCCATATCTGTATGCCGTGCTTGCGTGCCTTGTACACACGCAGTGCATCATGATCCCCGTCGCCCGCACGGCGTTTTAGCTCCGAAATACCCATGTAGCCAAAGCTCTTGATCAGCTGAACAAGATATATCGAAAGGCTTAGGCTAAGTGCTATAAGCGCAAGTTCTATAATCATAGAGCTATTCTAATACATAAGCACCGTATTTAGATATAGACGCTCTTCAAAAGTTGTCGAAAAGTTAAGCATCCTGCACGCATTTAGGATATACTATCAGCTAAGTTTAACGTAGTGCGAGGATAGAGAACTTTTATGAAAAGCATTTTTGCAGTAGCAGTAGTGATAATTGGTGGCCTAATTGCCCTAGGTCTAACCGGCGAGCAGTCGACCACCCCTAGTGTAGGCGAGGACGGAACCGTTGGGCACACGGTTGGTACGAGTGAGCTAAATATAGAATTTGCCGAAGCAGGTGACTTCGAGTGCCCGGCTTGCCGCCAATTCTTCCCGCTTCTAGACCAGGTCAAAGAAGAGTACTCCGATCAAATCGTTTTTAGCTATATCCATTTCCCGCTAACAGCTATCCACCAGAATGCTCTGGCTGCTCACCGTGCCGCCGAAGCTGCTAGCAGACAGGGTCAATTCTGGGCGTTCCACGACCTGCTCTACGAAAACCAAGAAGACTGGAATGGCCCCTCCAGCGTAGACCCCATCGGTGTCGATGCCTCCAGAGCCATCGAAATATTCGAAGACTACGCAAACCAGCTAGAGCTAGATATCGAGCAGTACAATACGGACTTCCTTGATCCGTCCACCAACACAATCATTAACGACGAGATCGCCTATGCGCGCGATAAGAATGCCAGCAGTACTCCGACTTTCTTCCTAAACGGCGAACGGATAGATAATAGCGAAGTGGGCAGCCTAGACCTGATGCGCGACTTCTTAGACAACGCCATCGTCGAAGCTGGCGGCACGCCTCCAGAACGCACCACAGATGACACTGCAGAAGTCGAATCTACGACCACCAACCCGGTCGACATACAAACGGTCCCACAATAAGACGCTAATCCAGTACCAGGTATTGTCGCCACTCCATAGGGACAACCGTCACTTCTACCCGCCGTGTGTAGGCTGGTGACTTGCGGACAGTAATACTACCCTTGGTGCGACTGTACCGTTTCTTCGTAACTACAGTCGCACTCCCCCTAGCCAAGTCTGGTCTAGAGCCTCCCAACAGGGCAGACCTCTCGTCTAAGTCATGACGCATAAAACGCATGATTTCCTCCACGTCGCTAAATCTCTTAATTTTTAGTGTTTATTTTTTTGCGACAAAAACTAACTTAGCAAATGCTTATGCATATGTCAATTCGTACTTTGGTGAAGCAGCATTTTTTAGAATATTCATAAAAAACCACTAGCATTAATCCCCCTACGCTGCTAAAATACGGGGCAACACAGGGAAAAACAAACAGCACAAGTACAGAGTAGATAAACATTTATCTTTGTGTCATGTTTGCACGTATCTAAAACTAAAACACATTCGTACAAGGGGTATTTATTACTATGTTGTTCAGTCAACTCACACAAAAACCAAAGGACTACCTAAATGGTAGATCTTTCTTATTATCTGCTGCAGCCATAACTCTGCTGCTTGCATTTACATACAGCGCTGCCACCTGGGCTCTGTCTAGTCCTCAAGACCCAACTACAGAAACCATCATAGCTGTAGACCAAGATGGTATAGAGGCTACCGATGCTACTACCTCTACCCCAGCCGGTACAGATAGTAGTGACAGCAACGGAGTAGTCAAGAACTTTGACCTGGTCGTCTACGAAGTAGAAGCCTCACTCAACGATGCAGACGATACCAACTTTACTACCACCGTAACCCTCAATAACAGCGCCTCATGGACAGAAGTACCTGCTGACTGTAGAGTCCAGGCTGACTTCCCTGGTATATCCCCAGACTCTAGTGTTACCGACACCACCGGCAATGGTCTAAACGATACCCTTATCTGTAACCACGGCGACCAGACAGAAGGTACGAAAGTACTGTTTAAGCCAGCAGCCCAAGCTACAGGTAACAACCTAGACACCATTACCGTTAACGCTACCTCAAACTCAGACAACCCTGCCGCTACCCATAGGGCAGCAGACTCACTAGATACAACCATTACCGCCTCCTTTGGCGTGAGTCTAGACAAGACCATCTTATCGTTACCAGAAGTAGATGAGATTAACTACCGGCCCGTCTACGAGCCAGCATCGGTTCATGGCGAAGAAGGCAAGACCGTTAACTGGCACATCGCCCTAAGCCATAACACAGGCTCAGAGTTTATAGAAGATAACGGCGGTGGCACCCAAGACTTCACCATTACAGACACCTGGGTAGGTACCCATAGCAATGACCCGACAGTAGAAGGTGACAACGCCAATGGTAACTTTAACGACGCCATAGTACTCAAAAGCACCATTACTGGCAACGCAGCCGATGGCTGTAGCCTCCTAGACCAACCAGCAACTTCAATCGCTACCGTCACCTGTACGCAGAACGGCCCTGGTGAGCCAATAACCATTCAGGTTAATGACACACCAGTCAACCAAGCAACACTGGCCAAGGTATCCCTTAACATGTTCTACCCATATGACGATATCTTTGATCCGAATGGTTTTGCTACAGCAGAGACCTACAACATAGACAATACTGCCGAGCTTACAGCTTGGGGTGGTGCAGGCACTTTGGTAACCTCACAAACAGGGACTGTTGATTCGGGGCCAGAAGTGAGTGTTAAGGATTGGCTTATTAGTGCTACTAGGCCGGGGTCGTTGAATTTTACAAAGACATTTGACGATAATGGAGTTTCGAAGACAGGTCAGCGAGCCGCAGTCCCGGGTGAGATAGTTGAAACAAGCTTAGGCATAAACGATCAGCGTCTCTACAGCACTAATCCAGCTGTCTGCGACACACTAGATATTAATAGTTTTGTATATGCCGGCTACATTGGTACCGGCCAGCAAGATGCCTATCTTCATGGAGGACCTATCTCGTTCGGAACTAGCGACAACCTGAGAGCTAATGCAATTCATTCGCAATTCAACCCATTAGTTGTTACCGACGATGCCGGGAGCGCTGTAAATGTTATTGCATCTGCAACCGCCTTTGATGCGCTTCAGCAAGGTGTAACGATCGAATTCTCCGATGTAGACTACGTAGCAACCGGTGATGATCACTGGACAGCTACTTGCGAAGATGATCTTACCGGTGACGGTAACTCCGACTGGGTGACAGACACCTCCCTCATTGGTGGTGATGCTAATGTTGTGCGTATTAGAATGAGCTGGGATAGAGACTGGAATGCGCTATATGCACAGTCTGACCCATTAGCCCTAAACTCTAGACTATGGTTCTCATTCAACCTGCAGTTATTAAATACTGTCTCTGTAGGCTCATATCTACCAAATGCGGCGACAACTTACGATGAGGATAACAACAACTGGGGCGGCACCTGGTTGAATAATATAGGTGGCACTAGAGCCAATGGTAATGCTTGGACGGCTGGTTACGTTAATGTTGAAACAGACCCTACAAACGCACTGTACTCCTTCAACAGCCTTAACGCCGACCGCGTCCTCGTCCTCCCAGCCTCGCAGAGCATTACTAAAACCAACAACCCAACCACTCAAGGCCCAGTAGAACCAGGAGACACCGTATCCTTTACCATAGACCCTAGAACTAACGGTACAGCCAGCGGTACACACACCATGACCTTTACGGATGTCCTGCCAGCTGAGCTTAGCTACGCCTCCGACACCTGTGCTAGTGTTTACGCTGCAGCTAGCCTAAGCTGTACGGCTGCAGTAAGCGGACAGACAATCACCTTTACCGTACCAAACTACACCATTGGAGATGACCTACCAGCCTTTACTATTGATGCTACCGTTAACCCGGGAGTTGCTAGTGGAATGTATACTAACGATGTAGAGATTAGCTCAAGCCTTGCACTACTTAGCGATGACTCTCACTGTGCAACTGCAACCGATGTTAATGGCAACTCAAACACCGCTGACTGTGAAGATGTCTTCGCAGCCCCTCACTCAGACGCAGCTAGAGTCGTAGTCGTAGCCTCCGCCGGCGAATCCGTAACCAAACAAGATATAGACCAAGTCCTTGAACCACAGTCAGACTATGTAACAACTCTAGAGTACACCAACCTCGGAGCATCAGACATTGGCATCGGTCACCTCATTGATGTACTTCCATACAACGGCGATGGTGCCCTAGCCGTACCAGGCACAGCTACAGCTAACTCTCCAGAAAGATTCAATGGTCAAAACCCAGGCAACGCTAACACTGGGACAGATACTGCAGACCAAGACGGCCGTATAGAGTTTGTCTCTATTGCTCCCTCATCCGCAGGCGAAACCTTCGAGTACACAACAACAGCATCGGCGTCAGTCGACCACAGACCATGTCATCCAAGCAACTGGCCAGCAGGCGATGCCCTTGGTGGTGCTAACGCTACCCTTAACGCCATATGTTCTGAAGGTCTTGTAGATCCAGCCACAGACGTACCAACAGCCGCCCAGGCAGGAACAGGCACTACTACCTGGAGCACTACTGCACCTGCAGACCCCTCAGACGTAACTGCAGTTCGTGCTAGTCTGCCAGCCTTTAGCGCCGGCCAACCAACTAGAACACTTACATTAACCATGAACACAGGCTTCGCCCAAGAAGGCAACCTCTTCTGTAACAACTTTGGTCTTAACAGTGACATCATTACTCTAGACATCATAAGTAACGATGTCTGTGTCGAGATAGTCGATGGATCGATCGGTGACTATGTCTGGCTAGATAGTGATGGTGATGGTACGCAGGATGCTAACGAACTTCCTCTAGCTGGTGTAACCATTAAGCTGCTAGACAATAGCGGTGCAGACATCCTCGGTGAGGATGGACAGCCTCTAACCGCTACCACTAATGCTAGCGGTAACTACACATTCAGCAACCTACCAAGTGGCGACTACATAGTCATGGTAGACACAACAACCCTCCCTGCAGGTCTCACTCAAACATACGACTCTGATGGTGCAGGTGACGATATGTCTGCAACCACCCTTACCTTTGATGGCACAGACGTTTCTGACGACTTTGACCAAGACTTTGGCTACCAAGGACTTGCCAGTGTTGGTGACTACTTATGGATAGACACTAACAACGATGGTATCCAAGACGCTACAGAACAACCATTAGTTGGTGTAACGGTTAAGCTCCTAGATGCTAGCGGCAATCCAGTCACCGATGCCCTAGGTAGCGACATTACTGACGTTACAGATGGATCAGGACTCTATCTCTTCGACAACCTGCCATATGATGACTACACAGTCATGGTAGATACAGCTACGCTACCTACTGGCTATGGCCAAACCTACGACAATGATGGCGGTCTAGACAATATGAGTGTCACAACTCTTGATGCTACAAATAGCAACGATCTCGACCAAGACTTTGGCTACGTAGAGCTTGGCTCCATAAGTGGTAGAGCTTGGGTAGACCCTGATCTAGACTTTAGCCTAGATGGTAGCGAGCTAACCCTCAGTGGTCTAACAGTAACCCTCCATGATGCTGCGGGCAATGTCGTGACTACAACCACAACAGATGATAATGGTGAGTATAGCTTTGGCAACCTCTTCCCAGGGGATTACAGTGTACAGATATCTCCACCAGAAGGCTTCGACCCCGCCAATGACGTCGATGGACTAGGCAACCTGTTCGAGATACAGACAGTCACTGTCGTAGCAGGAGCTACCACCCCAGAGCAGAACTTTACCTTTGTACAAGACGGGTCGACCAACTTAGCGGAGACGGGGCAGGAAATCTTTGTACCGTTGCTAGCAGGTATGGCAATCCTTCTGATCGGGGTTGGAGTGAGATACAGGGTTCATAAATAAAAAATCCAAACTATAAGGGTTAACAGTTAGTAAATGGAAAATATTTTTACTGAGCTTAGTATTGTTATCGGGCTGGCCGCTGGTATATCTATAATCATGAGGCTGCTTAAGCAGCCTCTAATTATTGGCTATATTCTGACCGGAGTTATCGTTGGGCCAGTTGCGCTCAACGCCGTCGAATCCAGCAGCACCCTGGATGGACTGGCTAGCTTTGGTATTGCCCTGCTGCTGTTTATTATCGGGTTGGGTCTTAATCCAAAAGTCATCAAGGAGGTCGGCCGAGTGGCCGTGCTGACAGGACTAGGACAGGTAGCCTTTACGGCTGGGGTCGGCTGGATGCTGGCTAACCTGTTAGGCTATGGCGGTACGGAGGCGATATACATCTCTGTAGCCCTGGCCTTCTCGAGCACAATCATCATCCTAAAACTACTGTCGGACAAAAAAGAACAGCATAGACTATACGGCAAAATATCTATCGGTTTTCTGTTAGTTCAGGATATTTTGGCGACAGTCGCACTGATAGCCGCCAGCGCTTCTGGGACAAGCGAAGGCCTATCGGCCGGAAGTCTGCTAGAGCTGCTTATCAAGGGCATACTAATATCGCTTGGTATCTTTGTTGTTGTGAGGTTTATGCTGCCGATTCTCAAAAACCTAATATCTGGGTCGCAAGAACTACTATTTATATTCGCCATTGCCTGGGGGTTTGGTATTGCTAGTTTGTTTAAGGAGGCTGGGTTCTCGCTAGAGGTTGGAGCCTTAGCTGCTGGTATTGCCCTGGCAACACAGAGCTTTGCTATCGAGGTTGGGTCGCGGCTGAGGCCACTTAGAGACTTCTTTGTGGTGTTATTCTTTGTCTCGCTTGGTACCCACATACAAATCGATGGACTAGCCGAAGTGTTACCGCAAGCTATACTACTATCAGCATTTGTACTAATCGGTAATCCTATTATTGTTATGTCGATTATGGGTGGACTGGGCTTTACCAAAAAGACAGGCTTCAAGGCCGGTCTGGCAGTGGCGCAGATAAGTGAATTCTCGCTGGTGTTTATTTTGCTGGGCAGCGCTCAAGGGCAAATCGACGAAACGGTAGTCAATCTCGTAACGTTAGTTGGCTTGATAACTATCGCTGTATCGTCCTATATGATTATTTATAGCGACAAGCTGTTTGACTTGTTTGCACCCTACTTATCTATCTTCGAAAGATCCAAGACTCGTAGCGAACGCGAGAAAAGAGACAGCCCGCAACTAGTGCTGATCGGTTACCGCAAAGGGGGCGAGCAGTTTGTGAAGTCATTTAGACAGATGAAGAAGCGCTACCTGGTGCTCGACTATGACCCCAAGATAATAGACCACCTAGAGCACGAAGGTATCCCCAATGCCTACGGAGACATTACGGATGTCGAGCTACTGGAAGAGATTGGGATCGACCAGGCCAAGCTTGTTGTCTCGACCACCAGCGACTTTAATGGTAACGCCTCGCTGGCAAACTATATGGCTCAGCATAATCCAAAAGCAGTAGTCGTCTGCTCTGCCGACACGCCAGCTCGTGCTGCCGACCTCTATGCACGTGGTGTCAATTATGTACTGATGCCCCACTACGTTGGCAGCGAGCGAGTCGTCAGCTTTATTAAGCGTAGTGGGCTCAAGCGCTCAGCCTTTGAATCTTATAAAAAGAAACACCTAGACAAGCTAAGCAAAGACCCTACCGACCCGTCTGTTAAAGAAACTAAACACAAAATGTTTGGAAACGTTGCAGTGCGTAGCAGTAAAACAAAGAAGACCTAAGAGCACAGGCTAAGAATAGCTGTTAGTGAATCCACCTGTACTTGAATGATCTCCTAGCTTTGTTCACCTCCTGGTAGCTCAACATTCTATTGGTCTCTTTATACTCCCAGCACCAAACATTATTGCAGCTGCGACAGAATGCCCCGCAGCCATACAAAGACCCCCTGACTCCGCAAGCCTGGCAACCGCCATGACCGGCATATCTATGCTGCAGCTGCGAAATATCGGCAATGTTTACCGCGCTAAAGGACTCTGCCCCAAGACCAAGCGTGGTTGTCGAGCTGGGACAGGCACCGCCATATGATGGCAAGCTAACGACGCTCGTCGATGTGCTGCTGCTACCAGGCTCGTTCGCCTGTGCAAACAGCTTGTGTGGAGCTATCCTCGAACGGTACAGATCCATGACATGCGTCGACCATTCAATCGTTGGAGGGCCCTCCATCGGCAGGTCATAACGAGCGACATAAGCTAAGTAGTCGGCAGAGTAACGACCGGCTTGTAGGCAATCCCTGACAACCTCGCTAAGATCAAACCATTCGTCGCGAGATTCGGCTAATAAGCGCTGGTTAAGCTCTACAGACTTATTTTCTGAACCATGAAGGGCTAGTACCTCGTCACGTGGGCTGCTGTTTGGGTCTTTTGGATGATAGATAAATGCTTGGCCTAACAAGCAGATTGTAGAGTCTATCTGCTTGCTGGGAACTATCCCTAATCCGTCCAACACGGATTTGTTGGAATCTAGTGTATGCTGATCAATAGAAAAGAAGTAGCCCTCGATCTCTCCTAGATTATTCATCTGGTATACGCTGATGCTCGATCTAAGTTTGTGCTGGTCGTAACCCATGGCTTCAGCCTGCTGGTGTGGTAGCTCATTACTGCTGGGGCAGAGAGACTGCACCATCAGGCGTCCCGGCGCACCCTGGTCTTTCCAGGACCTAAGATGGTCGTACTCTCGGCGTCTCTGTATGTCTGTTTCTACGCCGTACCAAGGGTAGTCTCCTTGTTGGTGCCTTACTTTTGCTGCGTGTACCGAGTTATCCAACATAGTACGCATAGACATGCCCTGGCTACTAATAAAATCGTCGCCTACGTCACTGTACATCTCTGTAGAATAGAATCCTTCTGGGTTGCGCTCTTGCATGCCTGTGTCAAACTCTTGCTCGGCCTGGGTCGTTCTGATCTCGGTGTTATTCTGCTCGGCCTGGATAATATGCGCCAAGGGGTCATTAATCTCTAGGCGAGCGAGCAGCAAGCGAGTCGCAGTCACATTAATACTCCTTGCCTTTGTGCTTGTTTGTCTTTCTAAAAGCTTCATAGTGCGTATATTTCTTTCCAGCACTCTAGAGGGCCCTCGCTGGGCCAAATACATTACTACCCTCTATGTGTAGTGCTTATAGATATATTAATACACTATATATAGTATTTCAATAGATTTTGGTTATTTCTTTTATTAGATCTTTAAGAATAATTACTAT
>CAZHOS010000002.1:59215-60432 GCA_964534605.1 uncultured Candidatus Saccharibacteria bacterium | reverse complement strand
GGCGGTGCTATCCCTCGTTCCACCGAACGACTATTCCAGACGGGTCCCTCTAAGTAACTCATGGGCTGGGTAATCGCGCAGGCAATACTGTTTGCTCTGATAATCATCCTACCAATTGAAGGCCAGTTTAGTCTGCCCATGTGGGCTAAACTGGTTGCTGGGGTGCTGTCTGCTCTTGGCGTCATTGTTGGTCTAAGGGCCGTCTACGATCTGCGTAGGTCTCTGGCGATTAGACCTATACCAAGGGAAGATGGTCAGCTACAAACATCTGGTATTTACGGCTGGGTGAGGCACCCCATGTACATCTCTGTCTGGTTAATAATGGGCGGCGGCGTTGTAAGATCGGGTAGCTACGCAAAGATTGCTCTTTTTGCGGCACTTATTGTCTTCTTTATATTAAAGGTTCGGTACGAAGAGAAATTGCTAAAACAGAAATATCCTGACTACGCTAAGTATGCGCAGAAAGTCGGCGGCTTCTTCCCGAGGATCACTGACCGTGTGACATACTAAAGTATATGAAGCAGCAGCATTTAGTTTTAGTCGGTGGCGGGCATGCACATGCTTTGTTGCTGCGTGCTTGGCGGGCAGAAGATCACCCCGGCATCAGGCTGACGGTAGTCGAGCCGAATACCAAGGTGCCGTATACGGGGATGCTGCCTGGGTTTGTAGCTGGGCACTACAAGTTTGACGATCTATATATAGATGTTGCTACACTTACAGAACGGGCTGGCGGTACGTTGATCATAGCCAAGGCAGACAGCATAGATCCGGACAAGCAGATAGTACATACGGCAAAAGGGGATTATAGCTACGACATACTATCGGTAGATATTGGTATACAAACTAGCATGCCCGAGGTACCAGGGTTTGCCGAGCATGCAGTTGGTATAAAGCCTCTGAATGAATTCGCTAAGCGTTGGGACACCTATGCCGAGAGTACGGGGCCAAAAGATATCGTGATTATAGGAGGGGGAATTGCTGGGGTGGAGGTTGCGCTAGCTATGCGGCACAGGCTTCGTCAATCGTCCAAAGAGCGCACTAGCATCACTATCGTTGAGCAAGGGCGGTCACTGGGTAGAGTGTCGCCCTCTACACGGCAATTCTTGAAGAAAGAGCTAGATAAGCAAGGGGTGGTAATGCGCGAGAACACAACAGTAAAAGAAACATCCAAGGATAAGGTAGTGCTAGATGCCGAAGAGCTGCCGGCGAACTTTGTG
>CAZHOS010000002.1:27292-59115 GCA_964534605.1 uncultured Candidatus Saccharibacteria bacterium | reverse complement strand
CGCACCGGACCCTCTGCAAAAAGCAGGAGTCTACGCAGTCAGGCAAGCGCCCGTCTTGCATAGCAACATTGCTGCGCTTGCTGCTGGGCAGCCGCTCAAAAAGTTTAGCCCCCAGGCTGACTACCTAAAGCTAATATCACTTGGCAGCAAAAGAGCTGCTGCCGACAAGTGGGGTATATGTCTGCGTAGCAAACCCCTCTGGCACTTAAAGAATCGTATCGATACATCCTTTATGTCCTCGCTACGCTAGGGCGTACGTACTGCTATAATTAGGTCCATGAGTTCAGAAGATTTTACACGCATGCTGGTGAAAGGGCGTATTGCAGAGACTGTCTTTGCCCAGATGCTACGCTCGACAGGTAAGTTTACTGTGTTAAAGTTTGGTTACGAAAAGATTATTCCCGAGCTAGTCGGCTTTGGCCAGGATGTAGACGATAATGCTGGTGTGCTAGACACACTGCGCAGTGCCCCAGACTTTGCCGTTATAAACAGAGAGACGAAAGAGGTGCGCCTAATAGAAGTCAAGTACCGTACGCGGCTGCATAAGCCAGAGATACTTGCTAGAGCGCAAAAGATGCACGAGTCCTGGAACCCGTCGTACTTGTTTGTCGCCACGCAGGATAAGTTCTACTTCGACGAAATTAGCACCATCATCGCAAATAACGGCAACATTTCTGAGCTAAAACACGTCTTTTTGCCCCAAGATCTGCAGGACAAGTATATCCAAATAATTAAAGACTTCGAGACCGTCGCCTAAAGGTTCTTGAGCCGAATCGAGACTTCTACTTGGTCACCGACATCTATCCCCTCGGCCTGGCGAACATTCTTTTTTATAAACATGATGTATTGTTTGGTCTGAGCGTCTGGGAAGATCGAGGTCTCCCAGTTTGTGCCACCTGTGCTGACGACGACTTTTTGTGAGCCGAAGCCTCTACGAGGTAGGCCAGACGTAGCCTCGCGTATGGCCTGGCTGTCGCCGAGTGGCAGTTGCACATAGATCCAGTTGCTGCCCTTCCATATAAACAGCTTGCTACTAAAAGATATATCCATGAACCTATCATAGCATCAGCTGCTAGATATCCGGATAGTACCAGATGAAGACTATACTTTGTATAGTAGATAGGGTACTATAGTTAGCATGAACAAAATCGTATTTTTCGGACAACCTGGCTGCATGCCCTGCCACAAACTGCATATGGATATGCGCAAAAAGGGCATCGAGTATATCTACAAGGATGTGCGCCAAGACATTCGTGCCCAGCAAGAGATGCTGCACTACAGCAACGGTAACTTCCTAACACCCACTATCGTTATTAACGAAGGCGAGACAGTACTGCAGAACCCCGACCTACGGTCTGTAGAAGAAGCTGCCGCAAGCTAGCCAGTTAACCGCTTAGCAAAAACCGCCTACTTGTGTAGGCGGTTTTTAGTTTTAGTGAAAGTCCAGAAGTTATTTCTTGGACATTACCATGTGGGCTGCAGATGCACCCAAGATACCACCGATGACTGGTCCTAGTAGGGCGGACACTGGAGTTTCTTGTAGGGCTAGTGCGATAGCTGGGTTTAGAACCGAGCCAAATGCAGCACCTAGGAAGAGTGACCCACCAACTGCAGCAGCTAGCTTGATGCCGTCAAGCTTGTGCGCAACAGCCATGACAATACCGAATAGGAATACGCCTGTACCGAGTATTTCTGATACGAATTCGCGGCCTTCGATCTCTGCAAACTCGAAAGAACCGAAGTCAGAGTCTGTAAGGTAGGCAAATACTGCACGTGCAGCAATCGCACCAAGTATCTGGACCACCCAGAACATAAACATCTTGTCTGTGGTTAGCTTCTTAACGCTTGCTAGACCAGCAGATACTGCTGGGTTAACGTTTGCACCGGATATAGAGCCAAATAATAGCACCAAAATACCCAGAGCGATGAACGGATTAAAGCCGTTTAGTACCGCAGATGCAAGTAGGAATGTGCCAAGGAACTCGGCAACTAACATTCTGTTAATCTTTGTCATTGTTGATAACCCCCTTAAAGTTATACGTGAATTATATCATATGCGCTTTAAAGAGGCTGCTTAGCTGCTGTTAGAAACCACGGAACAGCAAGAAGAATACCGCTTGGGCTATCCAGGGTAGGATAAAGAGGATAAATACCAACGCCCAGAATATCCGCCACCCCGTAGAGAGGGATTTGCCCTTGGCTTCTTTCGGAAGTGTCTTGAGGTAAATGCTATAAATAACAATGACGGATAGCGTCAGAGTAGCGTCAATTATCGCCAACGATGCTAAAGATCTATTAAAGAGATCGGAGGGGTCGCCGTCCAGCCATAGAAGGTAGGTTAGCATAGCCGACACCGTACCTATAAAGATAAGGTTGATGGGCACGAGCGCCTTGGCTGCTTTTGTAACTCGCATATACCAGAGAGCTTCGCTGTGGGCAACAGCAAAGAGCAGTACGAACATCGTTGCATAGATTTTTGACAAGACTTCACCGTCGTCTACCAGACTCCATGTGGCCAGAATAGCAATTAGCAAGCTGGCGCCGGTAAACAGCAGTGCCGCAACACTTGTTATCTGCAGGTCACTAACGGCGAATCTAGCTGCAGGCTCCTCCCTGTCTTTGCCCAGATTCTCTAGCAGCAGGATAGACACAGCTGTGTGGGATATAAGAATCAGCAGGGTAAGTATAGTTTTGCCAACGGTGTCGGTAAAGCCGCCGGTCATAATAGCTATTACGGCTACCGCTGCAGTAGCAACCGCGCCCGCCAAGAATACGTAGAGGATTTTTTTGTGGATAGATGCGTTCATATCCCCAATATACCACTCATGACCCCAAACCGGTAAAATCCTAATGTTATAATAGTCTATATGCAAGAGCCTTTTGTAGAGATGCTGCGCGGAGATACCAATACCCTCGGTCGAGCCATCGAGGTCTTTGACGCTGTCAAGCAGGACCCATCACGGGTACAAGAGGTCTTTGACCTGTATTTTCAGCCCGATCAGTGGGTGCGACTTCGCTCTAGCAACGTGCTGCGCCGTCTGTGGCGCGAAGACCCTACCTGGGTCGAGCCATTTATCGCCCGGTGGATAGACGAAGTATCTGGGATCGACCAACCATCTGTGCAGTGGACTTTCGCTCAGATTGTGCACGAGTGTAGCCAGTTTTTTGACCAGGGCCAGATGGCTCGGTCGCTACAAATTGTTAAGGGCTACCTGCAGAACTCTGACGACTGGATAGTTCTAAATACCAGCATCAACACACTTGCGGGCGCCGCCAAAGACGACGCATCGCTGCGTGCATATCTGCTACCTAAACTACAAAAGCTAAGCACCCACCCAAAGAAGTCCGTGGCCTCACGGGCCAAGAAGAGCCTCCAGATGCTAAGAGCCTAGGCATTCTCTGGCATGACCACTTGTTCAAACACGTCCACACGACAGCCTTCGAACCAGCCGATATGTGGGTGGTCGGCAACGAGTTCTTTGGCTGCAGCTAAATCGTCTGCCTGAATAATAGAGTAGCCAGTTGGGCTATCCGCGCCGGTGTCGCCCCAGCCTTCGGAGGTAAGGCTTGCGCTACCTGCTAGCATCTCGCCCATGTCAACAACCTTGTCGCCGAGACCCTTAAACCAAGCCATCCACTTATCCATCTCAGCCTGCATGATGTCTGGTGCAGAGGTCTGCATCTTTTGCATTGCGCCGGCTGGTGAGTAGTAGAGTATTATGAATTTTTTCATGGAGTTTGCCTCTTTAAAGTTGTAATGACAATTATAACAGCTACCAAAAAGTCCATTTGGTATAATAAAGACACGAAACTGCGAGGAGACACAACATGCGAGACTTTCTAAAGGACTTTGCCCGGATAATGAACGACGCCCAAAAGGCCGAGCCGGTCAAGGCTAAGGCCAGAGTAAAACAGAGTGGACCAAGTACGCCGAAGGGCAAGGTAATAGGCGGCATTATTCTAGCGAGCTTGCTGCTAATACTAGCTTTGTCATCCATCCGATTTGTAGACACGGGCGAGATAGGCGTTGTTACACGCCTTGGTAAAGTCACTGGCCGCGAGCTGCCAGAAGGTGCCCATTTGGTCTGGCCATTTGGGGTCGAGCAAGTAGCCATCTACGACATCAAGATTCAGAAAGAAACCGAGGAGGCTCGCAGTTCTTCCAGGGATCTTCAGGATGTTAACTCGACACTAACCCTTAACTATCGCCTCGAGGCCGGACGAATCAAGGATATCCACCAGACAATAGGGCAGGACTACCAGATAAAGCTAATTACCCCGGCTGTACAAGAGGTGTTTAAGGCTTCGAGTGCCAAGTTCTCGGCTAGCGAGTTGATCACCCAGCGCGCCGAGGTCAAAGAAGACGCCCAGTCGCTACTGGCCGAGCGCCTCGGCGAGTTTGGCATTATTGTCGACGAGCTGTCTATTACTAACTTCGAATTCTCAGAGACATTTACCAGAGCTATCGAAGACAAGCAGATCGCCGAGCAAAACGCCCAGCGAGCACTCTTTAACCTAGATGCAGCACGTACCGATGCCGAGGCACAGCAGGTGCAGGCCGAGACACTCAGCCCGCTCTTCTTGCAAAAAGAAGCAATCGATAAATGGAACGGCGAGCTGCCGCAATTTCTTGGCGGCGGCGATTCAGTGTTTAATATTCCACTGCAGTAAAAATTACTAACTACTTAAATGAAAGGTATGCATACAATTATCGAAAACGCTCATGCTTGAGTCGTTGCTAAGGTGCATGTAAAGTGAAAATGAATATGAGGGAATTTACGAAGCAGGATTTGCGAACACCGTTTTTTGCGGTGCTGGCAGTAGCTATATTGGGTGTCTGGTATTTTGGGGTCAAGAAGGCTCAGAGCACACATGATGTACAGGAGCCGGCTGTTGTTACCGAGGATCTGACCGATCAGCCAGACATACTGGAGGGGATTGTGCCGTTGTCTGATATTCGCGCCAGCCTGCGTGCGGATGGCGTCGAAGGCGTTGTGGGTATAGAGCTGGGTCGCTTTAGAGGGCAGGCGGTTTATGTCGTAGCCTT
Source organism: uncultured Candidatus Saccharibacteria bacterium (assembly GCA_964534605.1). Taxonomy (GTDB): domain Bacteria; phylum Patescibacteriota; class Saccharimonadia; order Saccharimonadales; family VXPC01; genus CAZHOS01. The sequence continues at coordinate 54,068 of CAZHOS010000002.1, read as the reverse complement.
GCAGAGCGGCGATACCTTATTATACGACGCACTAAGTGGACTGGCGCTACTGGACGGAGAAGCCCTAGAAGAAGATCCCGCAGAGGTTATTACCGAGGTTGCCGGGGCAACAACACTAGACGGTGAGTTTATAGATCTAAGCCAAGACGACGCGGACGAAGAGTCTGACGAAGACCCGGCAGAAGATGCTCCAGAAGACGAGACGGAGCCAGACCAAGAAGACGAGCCAGCGGATGATACTCCCACCGATGAAGAGGCCGAGGAGCAAGACGAATCAGAGCTAGAAGACCCCGTCGATGAAGACCCAGAGGAAGAAGACTCGACAGACGAAGACCCTACAGACGACTCCGCTGAGCAGGAAGACCCGGTAGACGAAGACCCAGCATCGGAGGCCGAAGAAGAAACCGACGATGCCGCCCCTGCTACTGGCAACAGTCCAGATACGGATAGCAGTGACGAAGAAGACACAACAAGCTCTGAAGAAGGAAATGGGCGAGGCAGGACGAGTGCACCTGGCCAAAACAGGTCATAATTCCCCCATAACCCTATAATTGGTGCTAGAATGTTTAGCGAGCGAATGCAAGTTATCCTGCTGCTCAACACTAACATGGTGCGTTGGCCGAGTGGTTAGGCACAGCTCTGCAAAAGCTGCTACACCGGTTCAAATCCGGTACGCACCTCCACGTCGTAATCGAAGACGATCCCCAAGCCATAAATCTGGCAATCAAGTGGCCGCGCTAAAAAAACCTTTTACGGATTCAGGGTCTTACCTAAACTCCGCCTTCCTCCAATTGAATTGCTTGGCTGTTACTATGCGGTGGCAGTTTGCGCATAATATTCTACATTTTTTTATCTCTTTTAATATTGTTTCCCAAGAATAGCCATCATTTATCGCTCTAGTTATTGAAAATTCTTTTTCTGATGGATTTACATGATCTAAGTCCAGTACTCTTATGTCACTAATGCCGCAATGCTCGCAAGATTTATCTTGTAGATATGCATAGAGCCTGTCTTGTCTTTCCGTTTTGATGGTTTTCTTTCTTAACCTGGCTCTTTTCCTGTAGTTATCTCCATATTTAGAATAGTGCTCTCTATAATATTCTTTTCTCCTCTCGGCATAGCAGTCTTTACATTGAGAGTGCAGCCACCCCTTTGCTTTATTTTTAAAGTAGTAGCTTGTGTTTGGCTGATTAACTTTGCACCTAGTGCATATCTTCATGGGTCCATCATAACTCATAAAAGTTTTGCAGTTCAAATATTATGGTCGACTCATGTTGAGCCTTTAGGTAGAATGGCATTAAGCGCGAGTGGCGGAATTGGTATACGCAGTAGACTTAAAATCTGCGGCCCAATCGGGCTTGAGGGTTCAAGTCCCTCCTCGCGCACCATAAAAAACATCTCCTTAGGAGGTGTTTTTTATTGGGAGGAGGGGTTTGAATCCGAAACCCGAAGGGCTTGCGGGTGAGAAGTGCCAGTGGCACTTCGCAAGGAAACCTTCTGAATCAAGCTTGCTTGATATCACGAAGTTTCGGGCCTGCGGAACGTAGGCAAGTCCCTCCTCGCGCACCATAAAAATACCCCCGATTGGGGTATTTTTGTATTTGCTGGGCCATCATTGCGCCTAGCTCTAGACAGCAGACTTTAGCGGACACCGGGGCAATCTGTCTGAGGAGTTTTTAAAAGGATGTAATCAAAGCGAAGGCAGGCTAAAATTTGCTATAATATAGTTTAAGTACACAAAGTAGTGGAGGAATCTATGGAAATTTTAATAATCTTAGTCATCGCAGTCATAGCGTTGGTGTTTATACTCGGAGCAATGTACAACGGCTTGGTCCGTGCGCGCAACCGTGTCGAAGAAGCCTGGAGCGACATCACCGTACAGCTTAAAAGGCGCTACGACCTTATACCCAACTTGATAGAGACCGTAAAGGGTTACGCCAAGCACGAGAAAGAAACACTCGACGCCGTTATTAGCGCCCGTAACTCGGCAATGTCTGCTCAAGGCGTTGCTGCGACCGGCAAAGCCCAGAACATGCTAGAGGGCACACTAAACAAGCTATTTGCACTTGCCGAGGCTTACCCAGACCTTAAAGCTAACCAGAACTTCCTACAACTACAGAACGAGCTCGTCGATACCGAGGACAAGATCCAGGCATCACGCCGACTCTACAACAGCTCTGTCCGTAACTACCTGGACAAGCTGCGTGTATTTCCAACTAACATCGTAGCTGGACTATTTGGGTTTAAAGACGACAAAGAATTCTTCGAGGTCGAGGACCGCGCAACAGTCGAGCAGCGAGTCGAAGTTAAGTTTTAGCCTAAACGGTCAATAGCCCGTGGAACAACAGATAGCAGCCAATAACCGCAAAACCTGGGGCCTGTTTACAGGCTTCTTCGCGGTTGTTGGCGCACTAGCTTATCTGGGGGGCGCGGCGTACGGCAGCTTTCAGATAACCATCTTTGCGGTTATATTTTCGGTTGGCTATGCGCTCTGGAGCTATTTTGCTAGCTCTAAACTCGCCCTGTCTATAAACGGTGCCAGAGAGGTTGATCGGCGTACTGCCCCCGAGCTTTACCGTATCGTAGAGAACCTGGCCATAACTCGCGGCATGCCGATGCCAAAAGTCTACATTATCGAGGACCCAGCACTGAATGCATTTGCAACAGGGCGCGACCCCCAGCACGCAGTTGTAGCGGCAACGACTGGGCTTATTAACTCTCTTGATAAGCAAGAACTAGAGGGCGTCATGGCCCACGAATTAGGACATGTAGAAAACCGGGATATTAGGGTAAGTATGATTGCCTTTGCGCTAGTGTCTGTCGTAAGCATTACGGCTGATCTGCTGCTACGATCATTCTTTTGGGGTGGCTTGTCGGGCAATCGAAACAATGACCGAAATGGAGGCAACGCAGTGATAATTATCGGTGTCATAGCTGCAGCTATACTAGCGCCGCTTGCCGCCAAGATGATCCAGCTGGCTATATCGCGCCGCCGCGAGTACTTGGCCGATGCAACTGGCGCACAGACGACTCGTTACCCAGAAGGGCTGGCTAGTGCGTTAGAAAAGATCGCCGCTCAAGGTTCAACTACACGCAAACAGAACTCCTCAACTGCGCACTTATTCTTTGCAAACCCATTGTCAGACAAGCACTTCAAGAACCCGCTTACGGGTAAATCTTTGGCCAAGTTCTTTAGCACCCACCCACCAGTCGAAGACCGTATAGCCAAACTACGAGGCTTGGAATCTAAGGGCTTCTAATATGCCCAGTAAAAAAGTACCCGCTAAGGCCAAGGCACGTAAAAAATCCCAAGGTTACCGCGCGCTTAAGCTAGAAAAGCGCATAGAAAAGCAACTTCCCGGAGCGCTACAGGTGCACCGTGCAACGTATAACGAGGCCAAAGAACATTGGCGTAGCTTGGCCAGGCTAAGTATCGTCTTTACGGTACTGTATCTTTTGCTCGTAAATGGGCTGCAGTCGGGTATCGACATCGGCGCACTGGGCGATTCGCTTAGTAGTAGTGGTGTCGGAGCGGTCGAGACAAGTCTGCGCCAAGTTAACGAACTCATTCTGCTGTCCGGTGCTTTGGGTAGCGAGAGGCAGGGGCTGTTGCAGTTACTTTTTGCCAGCATATTTTTGTTATCGACACTGTGGTTTATCCGCCAGCTAAAGTCAGAGGACAAGGCGCCTGGTCATAGCGTCAAGCAAGCATTGTATTTCGGCCCGGCACAGATAGTGCCTTTTTGGCTGGTCATGCTAGTTATTGCGCTACAGTTAATACCTCTCTTTATCGCTAGCACTATTAGTACTGTCGTAAGCCAGGAGGATCTGTTGGCATCGAATCTAGAGGGAGCAGCAGTGGCTATCGTCATTCTTGGTCTGATGTCGATATCCCTATACTTCGTGCTCCCCAGTATCTTTGCCCTGGTGATTGTTAGTCTGCCTGGTTCCCAGCCGGTTGCTTCGCTTAAGCAAGCAGGGTTGCTGGTTAAGTACCGTCGTTACGGAGTACTTAAGCATGTCTTGTCTTTGGCGATTGTCTGGGGCGTAGTCCTACTATCGTTGCTACTGCCAGTAGTAATATTTGTACCCCGGGTGGCCGAGTACGCACTGTACGGGCTTAGTATTATGCTCAGCGTCTATGTCGTCTTTTATATCTATAATCTGTACAGGGGGCTACTAAAGTGAGGCAACGCTACAACGAACTTCTAAGTCTGCTGCAGCAATATGGTCACAGCTACTACGCCCTGGATGATCCGCAGGTCAGTGACGCTATCTACGACGGCCTTATGCGCGAGCTCAAAGATATCGAGCTCAAGCATCCAGAGCTCATCAGCCAGCAGTCGCCGACACAGCGTGTTGGGGCAGAGCCGCTGGATGGCTTTCGTAAGGTCGAGCACCAGATACCCATGATCAGTATTAACGATGCATTTAGTATGGTTGAGGTAGAAGAATGGCTAGCTAGGGTTACCAAGCTTGCCCCAGGGCAGCATAGCTTTTTTACAGACATAAAGATGGATGGCTTGGGTCTCAGCCTGCTTTATCGTGATGGCAGCTTAGTGCGTGCAGCTACTCGGGGGGACAGCCGGCGCGGGGAAGATGTGACCCTTAATGCTCGGACGATCAAAAGTATCCCGTTGCAGCTGGCGTCTAACCCTGGGACCAAACAACTCTTGGACGGCGAGCTAGAAGTGCGCGGTGAAGTATTGATGTTCAAGTCTGACTTCGACGACCTAAATGCTCAGCGACGGACAGCAGGCCAGCCAACCTTTGCCAACCCACGCAACCTAGCGGCAGGCACAATGCGCCAGCTGGATCCGCGGCTTGTAGCCGATCGAAACTTGTCATTTATTGCCTACGAACTGCTAAAGCCAGACCAGGTGGAGTTGCTAAGCACCCACGACAAAGTCTACGACTACCTTAGCCAACTAGGCCTGCCGCGTAATGCACAGGCAGAACTGTGTAGCGGCCTACAAGACGTTAAAGCCCAGATTGATATATGGGAGCAAAAGCGCGAAGATTTGCCCTACAACACAGATGGTTTGGTTATTAAGATTAATGATCGCCAAGTATTCTCTGATCTTGGTACAGTTGGCAAGGCACCACGCGGAGCACTAGCCTACAAATATCCGGCCGAAGAAGCCACAACTATCTTAAAAGACATCGTGCTGCAAATCGGCCGCACTGGAGCTGTAACACCGGTAGGGGTTTTCGATCCTGTGCTTGTAGACGGCACAACCGTGCAGCATGCCAGCCTGCATAATGCTGACGAGATCAAGCGCAAGGATATCCGTATCGGGGACACAGTCGTTATCTATAAAGCTGGCGATATCATCCCCCAGGTAGAGCGAGTTATACTGGATCTGCGCCCCAAGGATGCTGCGCTCTACGACTTCCCGACCAGCCTAAAGGCTAGCTTCCCAGACCTTAGCTTCGAGCGGCCAGAGGGCGACGCTGTTTACCGTGTTGTTGGTGGTGGCAAGCCTGTGCTCAAGCGAGCTTTGGCACATTACAGTTCGCGTGGAGCACTAGATATCGAAGGGTTGGGGCAAAAGAATGTCGACGCTCTGGTCGACAGCGAGCTAGTAACAACTACTGCCGACATATACGGCCTAACATATGACGCACTGATCGACCTGGACCGCTTCGCCGACTTGTCCGTCAACAACCTACTTGCTGCTGTAGCCGAGAAGAAGAACCCTCCTCTGGAGAAATTTCTGTTTGGCATAGGTATTAGGCATGTTGGCCAGCAGACAGCCATAGATCTAGCCGCAGCCTACGGATCTATGGAGGCTATTGGGCGTGCCAGTCTAGAAGAGCTGCAAGAAATAGAGGGTGTGGGGGTGATAGTGGCTGATTCTGTTGTGGCCTGGTACGCAGACGCAGACAATTTAGCACTTTTGAAGCAGTTCGAGGCACTGGGGGTTAAGCCCGTATACCAAGACACCTCGGGCGGCGCACTAGAAGGTAAGAGTTTTGTCGTAACTGGTAGCCTGGATAGCATGAGCCGCGACCAAGCAGCCGAGCGGATACGCGCCTTAGGCGGCGCCTTCCAGAACAGCGTTGGCAAAGGTACAACCTACTTGGTCGCAGGCGGCAAAGTAGGCAAGAGCAAGCTAGACAAAGCCCAAAAGCATGGCACCCAGGTTATATCCGAGCAGGACCTGCTAGATATGCTATAATAAGCATTAGCATCAGGCGTTTAGCCCTATGTAAATAAACATTAAAAAACAAAAAATGCGCTCTACCTATGGGCTAGGTGGGTGCGCCTGATATCTAAAACCACCTAACTCAGGTGGTTTTTGGCAATTAACGGAGTTGTGTAAAGGGCTTCGCCAGCTTAAAATATTAGTTATGGCTATTTTTAAGCGCAAAAAAAAGCAGGTCGATAGTAACAGGGTGATACATCCTGGTGATTCGTCAGAACAAGCAGCCAGCATTACACCCAAGAGTGAAAAAGTTCATCCCATTGGTAAATCTAATACCAAGCCCGTAAAATCTATCGATTCTATTGTGAACAATGCCAAGAGGACCAAGGAAGCCGCTAAGCCCACTCCCAAGCCTGCTCCAAAGCCTGTCCAGAAGCCTGCACCCAAATCTCCAGAGCCTAAAAAACCTGCTCCAGCCCCGAGCCCGAAGCCCGCACCGCCAAAACCCGTAGCCCCTGCTACCCCTAAGCCTGTACCTAAACCGGTAGTGGCCTCGGTACTAAAACGAGCCTCCGCACCAACTGCACCAAAACCAGCTCCAAGCAGTCCAGCAAAGGCCGTTATCGCCCCAAAGCCAAAATCTATACAGCCAAAACCTGCAGCCCATAATCCCAAGCCGGCCCCTAGGCCTGTACCGCCAAAACCGACTGTGCCTTCTAAGCCAACGACTACATCAAAGTCGGCTACTCCTGTAGCTCCAAAGCCACCTGCTAAACCCGTCCCGAAGAAGCCCGCACTCAAAAAAACTACGCCAAAGCCAACTGCAGCGCCAAAACCAGTCCAGAAAGCTCCTGCACAAAAGCCAGTGGAGCTCAAGTCAAAACCTGCAGCCCATAATCCCAAGCCGCCTACACCAAAGCCTAGCAGTCCCACCCCATCAACCAAGGCCCCTACAAAGCCTAGTATTAATAATCCTGCCAGGAAAATTTCTAAAAACGATCCTGGCAAGACCAAGCAGAGCACTCTGCCAACCGCACCCACTCTACAACCTAAGTCAGCTGCCACTCACAGCTCTATACATGCCGACGAAACTCCACGCGATGATGATCAAAGCCCTATTAACAAGATAATAATGGCTCCCAAGAAAGCCAAAAGAGTGAAGGCTAAAAATCAACCAAAGCTCAAGCGAGACAAGCATGTTTACTCGAGTAGTGAGGTAGCAGCCACACACCGTAAACGCCGTCGTGCGCTTGGCAGTGTCTTAAGTTTGGCGGTAATAGGTGCAGTAGTATTCTTTGGCCTGCAGTTCGGTGCTAGTTTGTGGCAGCGCATTACAGATAACCCTAACCAGTATTTCGAGCAGCTTATAGGTCGTGTTTCCTCGGCTAGTTCTTATGCATATGATCTAGAGCGACAGAATGTTAGAGGAGTCATTAATGGTAAGGGTGTGGTGGATTCAGAGGACTTCTTTAACCCTCGCTCTAGCATAAACTACGATGTCGCCACTATACAGGAAGGTGTTTCGCTGGATGCTGACATCCTGGTAATTGCCGACCAGCAGGGTATTGTTGCCGCTAACATAACCGATCTAGAGTTTGGGCAGAATGCACCGGCAGGTGCCAATAATACAGGATCACTAACAGATATTTGGGTCGCCGTACCATCCTCGGTTACAGCACCTGCTCAGAGCACCATTACGCAGCTGCTTGCTGATATTGCCAACGGTTCTAACTCGCCCTACGGTGTCTTGCCGCTAGGCAACCTAGGGCCAACACTGACGGCACAGTTCATGCGAGGAGCAGACGATATATACGACATTCAGCGCTGCTCGTTTGTAGACTTTGGCGAGGTAGAGGCCGTCGAATGCCGCGTAGATGTAGACGTCAATGCGCTGGGAGAGAATTACTTGGCGGTTGCCCAGACAGCAGGCATCGAGGGTTTCGAGTTGTCCGATACGCCAGAGTCCTTCACGGTGTTTATCGAAAAGAGCACCAACCTGCCTTTGCAGGTATCATTCGAGGACGACGGCGTAAACTCAACAGTAACCTACACATCATTTAATAGCGATCAAAACATAGGTCAGGCAGGTGCAACTATCCCCATAACTGACTACCGCCAAAGAGTTCTCCTCTACGAATCCAATCTATAAGGGCTCCTAGACAGGCGCCAAAGAAAAAAACCGACTAGTTGTCGGTTCTATTCCTGGTGGAGCTGCGGGGACTTGAACCCCGGACCTCTTGTATGCCATACAAGCGCTCTAGCCAACTGAGCTACAGCCCCATATCGGTGACGATTATAGATATGCAGGGCGCATCTGTAAACAGCTACTTCTTTTTCTTGGGCTTCTTTTTGGGGGAGGGCTTGGGGTCGCCTTGGTGGATGACAGTTTGCGGGTAGGGGATCTCGATGCCCTCTTTTTCGAATGCTAGCTTTAGTCGCTTACGGAACTCGCCAGCTACTGACCACTGTTTGCCGGGCTGGACGCGGCCGAGTACTTTGACGCTTACGTCGTATGCTCCGAACTCGCGCACCCGCGAGAAGTACGGTGCTTTGATAATATTTGGCCCAATGTTTTCGTCGCGCACGAGGGCTATACCAACCTCGTTAATAATCTTCTCGACCACGGCGATGTCGGAGTCGTAGCTTACCCCCACATTAATATTGATGCTAGAGAAGTCCATAGTCTTGTTGGTGGCAACATCGACAGAGCCGTTAGGTATAAAGTGTTTGTCGCCGTCCAGGTCGCGCAAGACTGTATTGCGGAAACTAACCGACTCTACTCGGCCAGACACGCCAGCAATCGTAACCACATCCCCAACACGGTATTGGTTCTCTAAAACAATAAATAATCCAGCAAAGAAGTCTTTAACCAGCGACTGGGCGCCAAAACCGACTGCGATACCCACGAATGACACACCAGCCAGCAGCGGGCCAATGTCTACACCTATTTCGGACAGAATCAGCATAAATCCAATGACCCAAGAGCTCAGTTTTATAACAGTGTTTATGACACCTCCGACGGTGTCTTCGCGCTTTTTCTCTTCACGCTCGTTGCGGTAGTTCTGTGAGCGGATGCTGTTGCGGACACCTCTGTTGATAATGGATATAGCTACTTTGCGCGTAACCCATGTAGCAAATATGATGATCAGGACGTTTCTATAGTGGTCGACACTAAACATCCGGATTTGCTCCCACATAATGCCGGGCCAATCGGATACTTCGGCTAGATAAGAATTTATAAGCATAGTCGCTTTTAGTATAGACTAATTGCGCAGATGCTCAAGACGGGCCAAGGACAGCTTTGTTAGACACTTGGTTCAGGGTACAATAGTACTAATAAAACAGCAGGGAATAATTATCATGAAGATCGAAGAGAAATCTGTAATAAGCTGGCGCAACATCGTGCTTATGACTGTATTATCGATTGCTCTACTCGGGTATGCGCTAACTGTTTTTTACCGCACAGTCTATCTTGGTCCCGAGCGCACCTTTTGGGCGTCTATCGACAATAGTCTGTCTACAAATGCAGTAAGCAGAATATCCTCGGATAGCAATCCTGCGCAGGAAATACAGCAGCTGCAAACTTTGGACCTAAACGGCGAGGTGCTAGTTAGTAACGAAGTTACTATTAGTGGGGCTGATCAGCTCGTCGAACTACAGACGATAGGCTACCTAGAGCGTGACTATCTACGCTACGACAAGGTAGAGCTAAGCGACACTCAGCAAGAAGCGATCGTTGCCGATGCGGTAGGAGTGTGGGCGTCGCAGGGCACAGAAGAGGTACAGGCTGGTGGTCAGCCGCCAGCATTGCTGCAGGAGGCTCTTCTATCTTCGTTTGTGTTATTTGGGAATTTGGATGCACAGCAAAAAAGCCTTATTCGCCCGATTTTAGAGGAGACGTACGAGCTAAACCTAAATGAAGGCTTTAGTCAAGAAGACGTCGATGGTCGAACAATCTACACCTATGCCGTCAACGTCGATCTTACAAACTTTGCTGATGCTACAGCAGCTTATCTAGATACTTTTGGTCTTACTGATCTTGCAAGCTCGTTTAGAGATCAAGCTTCCGGAGGCGGGACAATTCCTATAAGCATCTCTGTAGACGCCCGATCCCGCAACGTTGTTGCAGTCGCGAGCGACGGCAATACCGCAGACGAATACACAGCTCACGGAGTAGAGGCACAGGTAGACGAGCCTTCGTCAGAACTAACATACCAGCAACTCCAACAACGCATTAACGAGTAAACGCATCAAGATGAAGCAACTTTTGAGAAAGCTCAAGAAGGATAGCTACATCTTGTTTTCGAAGTATTTTACCTTTTGGGCCAACCGAGTTTATAAAAGATGGAGCCCCCTCACGATTGCTGTTACGGGCAGCGTAGGTAAGACCACCATGCTTCATATCCTCGAGCAACAGTTTGGCTCTAGCGCACATTTGTCGCACAACGCCAATAGTATCTATGGGATCGCATTCGACCTATTAGATGAATCAGGTGTTAGAGGCAGTCGGCTTAGATGGTTCAAGCTTATTCTTGTCGCTCCGTTTAAGTCTCTTACTGTTCGCCGACAGGAAAAGTTCTACATCGTAGAGATCGACGCAGACAGGCCAAAAGAAGCAGATGTTGTTGCGGCCTGGCTGAAGCCACACATAACCATGTGGACCAGCTTGTCAGAGTCTCATGCGTCTAACTTCGAGGCGACTGCTGCCGAGAGGCGCATCAGCACATTAGAGCTTATTGCCAGGGAGTTTGCGATGGTTGCCAGACATACGTCAGAGCTTGTGCTGGTGGACGGCACAGATAGCTTGATGGTCGAAAGTGCCCAGAATGTTAATTCTAATGTAGAGCAAGTAACTCCAAAGACGACTGGCTATAAGGTTACGGCAACCAGCTCGGAGTTTAAGGGCCAAAATGGAACTTTTACCTTTGCTGATCCCCAGCCAAAAGAGATTGCGCTGCAGCTTGGTTTTGTCGAGCATCTTTTGGCTAAGGTGAATATGCCTGTCGTATATAATCTAAGTAATATGCGGGTTCTACCTGGTCGCAGCACAGCGCTTAAGGGCAGGGATGGTCTGCGGATCATAGATAGCTCTTACAATGCGCATATGCAGAGTATGGGATCCATCATAGGTATGTTCGCCGACATAAAGGCAAAGAATAAGTGGCTAGTAATCGGCGATATTATCGAGCAAGGCAGCAAAGAAGCTGACCTGCATGCGTCTATTGCAAGCCTTATCGAACTGTCGAAGCCCCACAAAGTAGTGCTGGTAGGCAGGCGGACCCAGGAGCATACATACCCAGCTCTAAAAAAATCAGGCAAAGTACCGGTAGAATCATTTGCCCAGCCACTCGAGGCACTTAAGTACCTGCAAAGTAACTTGGTCGGCAAAGAAGTGGTGCTATTTAAGGGCAGTCAGTATTTAGAAGGCATAATTCAGCATCTACTTGCAGACGACAGCGACGCACAGAAGCTTTGTCGGCGGGGCGCAGCAGCGCAAAAAGCGCGCCGTGCAAGGGGGCTGTAGCGTGAAGCCTAAGCTACACATAGTCCATGGTTGGGCTTATAGCCTAGATAAGTGGGATAAGCTGATCGCTAATCTAGAAGAAGACGGTATTGAAGTCTGCATGTTGCGGGTACCAGGCTTAACAGCACCTAGCGATAAGGTCTGGGATATGGATGGCTACGTTGATTGGCTAGAAGACCAGTTAAAAGACGAAGGAAACGACGTCATATTGCTAGGGCATAGCAACGGCGGTCGTATTGCCCTTAATTATAATATGCGCGGCAATAGCAAGATCAAGCACTTGTTACTGCTTAGCAGTGCTGGTGTTTGGACGGATCCAGGCAGGCAAGACTTCAAGCGCAAAGTATTACAAATAGGCGCAAAAATCTTGAAGCCACTTGCAAGCTTACCAGGGTTAAAAAAGGTTTTGTACCGATTGGTTGGGGCGAGTGATTATAACAATGCTCCCACTAATATGAAGCAGACGCTTGTTAATATGATTAACTCGGACAAGCAGCTTGACCTTGCTGCCAGCACAATGCCAGTTAATCTGATCTGGGGAGGTCATGATAGCCAGACACCTATTGCTCAGGCGCAAAAATTAAAAGCAGAACTGCCAAATGTCATCGGCTACCAGGTCATCCCCGACGCTAGACATGCTCCGTATGCTACCCATCCCGACCAGTTATCTAAGCTCATCATAGATGCGCTTGGGGGCTCTAAGTCATGAAGATTTACGATACCCTAGGCTCTAATTACTCACTGGGCGACTCTTTGAAGCATCTTCTGGCCAGGGGCAGCTCGAGCGACTTGGCTGAGCTCAAAAGTCATCTTGCCACAACATACGGCGGGGAAACCTACCTGTATTACCGCGGTCGCGGAGCGCTTTCGCAGGCAATTGAAGTTAGTGGGGCCGAGGTAGTTTTTATTACCGGCTACACATGCTGGGCGGTAGAACAGGCCGTTAAAGAATCTGGGTCGGAGGTAATCCACGTCGACATAGACAGCTTAACGTATAACATTAGCCCCGCGGCCTTAGAGCAGGCGATAGCAGGGGTAGAAAAAGGTAAAAAGATGGCTATCGTTGTGCAGTCGACATACGGCATCAGCTACGACATAAAGCCGCTGGAATTAATTGCCCGCAAAAGCGGCCTCAGTATTATCGAAGATCTAGCGCATAGTATCGGCATGACTTATAGTGATGGCCGGCAAGCCGGTACCGTCGGCGATGTAACTATGCTGTCCTTTGGTCGCGACAAGATTATCGACACCGTCAATGGCGGTGCACTTATTATCCGCACAGAATCACTACACGCAACAGGAGTCGAATCTATACAGACGGCCCCACTAGCGCAGAGAATCCGAGACAGAATCTATCCAATAATCGCTTGGAAGATCCGCTTGCTGAGCACCATTGGACTGGCGGGTATCTACTACAGAGTTGTTTCGACACTAGGTTTGGTGGGCAGGTCTGCTGGCGGCGCTGTTATGAAGAATTGCGGGTTGCCTAGCTACAAGGCAAAGCTAGTAAACATCCAGTTAGCGGGGTTGGAGGCAGACAAGGCCAGGCGGCTAGATCTCGCCGCATCAATGGGGCTCGGTGTGCCCGCAGGGTCCAATCCTCTTAGGCTGCCGGTCGCTACAGCTCAGCCCTCGGAACTGTTGAAGAGGCTTGCCAAAGCAGGATTTATTTTTAACGATACTTGGTATAGCGCACCTGTTTATCCGGCTCGTTTTGCTAGCGATTCTAGCTACAAGGGCAAAAGCTGTCCCGTGTCCGAGTCTATAGCTGCTAGAATAATTACTATCCCGCTACACAAGCAGTTGACCAAGCAGTATGCAAAAAAAATAAAGGACATTCTGGATACAGATGCAAGAACTTAATAAACAAAGCTGGATGGAGGCGACTACCAGTCGTCCTGAGTCAAACTTTCTATCCTCTTGGGAGTACGGCGAATCTCAGCTGAGTTGCGGCAGTCAGGTCTTTCGGAGAATGCTGGATGGCCCGCAACCGGCTATGTACCAGGCCATCTTGCGCGAAGCGAAGCGTGGTAGGTATCTGGAAATAGGCGGAGGTCCTCTATTAGATCTAGATAGCGATCAAGCCGTGGCCATCACTGAGTCTCTAACCAGCCTAGCCAAAGACAACGACTGCGTTTTTGTTCGCCTGCGCCCCCAAATAGAGCTTAGTGACAGTCATTTAGCTCGCATGTCAGATCTGGGCTATGTACGCGCACCTATGCATCTACTCGCAGAGCATACCAGCATTATAGATCTGGGCGGGCAGGATGAGGACAGCCTACTGGCAGCTATGCGCAAGAATACCCGTTACGAGATCCGTCGATCTATCAAAAAAGATGTGAATGTTATTGTAGATAATTCCGAGAAATCCATAATAGATTTTGTTAATCTGCTATCTGACACTGCCAAGCGCCAGAGCTTTGTGCTGGGGTCTAGCCAGCAGATACTGGCCGAGATAACGGCTCTCTGCACAGGTGGAGGTAAGATATACAAATCGTTTGCTGGGGATGTTCATCTGGCGACGGCGTTTGTCGTTAGTTATGGCCAAGAGAGTTCCTACCTGTACGGTGCTAGCACGGCCGAGGGCCGCAATCTGCCCGGGTCTTACGCTGCTCTATGGCAGGCTATTCGCGACAGCCTAGAAGCCGGCATCGAGCGATTTAACCTATGGGGTACTGCGCCAGCCGATCAACCTGATCATCGTTACGCTGGTGTCACGACATTCAAGAACGGCTTTGGAGGCCGTACAGTCGAGTATTTACCTGCACATGACCTGGTGGTTAAAGGCATGGCTTATCAAAAGACCAAAGCAGTAGAAGTTTTGCGCAAAAAGAAGAGGGGTCTCTAGTTTATGGTCACAGACATTCAGTCCCGTGCGCAACTAGAATCAGCGACTTCAGCCTTCCCCGAGGCTAACTTCCTTCAGTCGTGGGAGTGGGGGCAATTCGCCGAGTCGTTGGGTAAGCCATTTGTCCGACGTGCGATTCTGGAAGACGACCAGGTAAAAGCATTTTATACTGCCGTTGTAGAGGACGCTCGTCGAGGCAGATTTATGACGGTTGCAGGCGGGCCTATTTATAGCAATATCGCATCTTATAAAGAGATACTACTAGACATCATCGACCAGGCAAAAGCACATGACTGTGTGTTCGTCCGCATAAGGCCACAGACCACGGACAGCGATCAGGCGAGAGCCGCCTTAAAAGACTCCGGCTGGAGTAAAGCCCCAATGTCGCTTAGTGTCGAACATGCAGGAGTGCTCGACATGATGCTCGGTCCAGACGAAATATCAGCCAACATGAGCCAGAGCTTACGGCGCAAGATCCGTAAGAGTCAGAAGCTCGAGATAGACATATCAGTTTCTACAGAACAGACAGATATCGAGGAATTCTACGCCATCCACCACGAACATTCCAAGCGCCAAGCCTACGTTCCCTTTAGTCAAAAATTTTTAGTAAATCAGTTTAGGGTTTTTGCGGATACTGGTAGAGCCAAGCTGTATATTGCCCGCAAAGATGGTCAGGTTGTTGCCAGTAACTTTGTTATTTTTTACGGTCAAGAGGCGTCGTATCATTACGGCGTAAGTACCGCGCTCGGGGTCAAGCTATCTAGCGCGCCGCTCCTACACCTAAGGGCCATGGAGGATGCTCGAAATCTAG
The DNA here is from genome assembly GCA_964534605.1 of uncultured Candidatus Saccharibacteria bacterium. Taxonomy (GTDB): domain Bacteria; phylum Patescibacteriota; class Saccharimonadia; order Saccharimonadales; family VXPC01; genus CAZHOS01. The sequence goes on along the minus strand of CAZHOS010000002.1, from coordinate 38,736 downwards.
AATGTACTAGATATAACTTCTGGGGTATCGTCGATCCAGAGGCAGCTGATCATCGTTACTATGGAGTTAGCCAGTTCAAGAGAAGCTTCGGGGTGTCCGATCTTAAGCATGTGCCGGCACATGACTTCGTTATAAAGAAAGCAAAATACCGAGCCAACTGGCTACTAGAAACAGCCCGCCGCAAAAAACGCAAACTCTAGCGCTTAAGCTTGCCGAAAGCTTGAAGGTTGTGCAATTCTAATGCTATACGGTCACGAAAAATAAAAGCTATACTGCGCAATTTTGAGAGCATAGACCAATACGGTCTAGCTGTTTCGTCACTTTGTCGTATTTTCAACAAGTAAAATCGCTTATTCTTGTCCATTTATAGTGATCTATGTAACATTATGATAGGAAACAAGGAGAATGCATGACACAGTCAGAGACAACTAAAAAAGTTGGAGCGATGCAGAAAGCCGCAAAGCTTAACGGTCCAGTTGATCTTTTAGATTGGGGCATCGATGAGCTTGATGAGCTTAAGACTCAGTTAGAAAAAGTAGTCGAAGGCGTCGGTATAGCGTTAGATCACTTACGAGAAAAGACAGAAGAGCAAGCAAGACAAGAGCAAGAACTCTCAGAGCTTACTGCAAGGCACGAAGCGCAATCTGAAGAACAAGAACAGAAAGCACGAGAAAGGCTAATCGCACTAGGTGGACCGGCGACAGCAGCGACAGCGAAAGCAGCCAGGCCTGCTAAGAAGCCTATTCAAGGAAAAGAAGCTAGAACCGCAAGTAAAAAGTCTGCTGGTAAGCAAAAAACAAAAGAGAAGCGTATAAGTCCTAGGCGAATAGGGGAAATCCTAGAAATCCTAGAAGACCTCGGCAAGAGATCTGAGGTTATAACAACAGCGCAAATACTGGGCGAGATGTGTGAGCGAAAAGTATCTAAAAATATTACCTCAGCTAGATCGATGTTCAATCTTGCCAGGGATGACTTAAAAGATGCAGGGCTTAAGCTGGCACCTGGATCCAAGATAGGTAAATTCGTCTATGAACCTGCTGCGCGCAGGGCTGAAGAGCCAGGCATTAGCGCCAATGATCAAACAGAACCAAGCTTAGAAGGGGGGCGAACCAATAGCGATCATATAGAGGGTGCGGCAGCTAAAGAGACTAAAACTACAATCGTCCATAAAACTAAGAATGAGCAGATAATTGATATTGTAGCCGGGCTTGATAAAGGCGAAGGCGTCGAGGCAAAGCGACTTAAGAACGAGATGGTCCGCATGGGTATTTCTTTTAGTTATAAAGCAGCAGGAGTTAAATTATCTCGGACTAGAAACGCCTTACGTGAACTCGGCCTGGCACGAATACGGACTGGTGTCTACACTACTTCTAAGGTCAGCAAAGAGGTGCATGCATCGAGCAAAGAAGAGAAGGCTGCATCCAGTGGTCTCGAAACAGAAAATACTGAGGACACACAAGTCGAACTTAGTGGAGAAGAAAATCAGGAAGGTCGAAGTAAAGGGCTCGATGCGTCTATGTTGGTTGGGTTAATCAATGAAAATCAAGATCAAGGCTCAATTAGTATTCGCAGACTGGCTAATCTTCTGGTTGAAAAAGGCCTCTGTTTAGACAAAGAGCATGCATCAGACACCATCTCGGTATATGCAGGTGAACTCGCAGAGCATGGCATGACCATCGGGCTCACCTTGGTAAAAATAAAGAATAATATGCGGTCAAGCGAGCTGCAGGCAGAAGCCAATGTGGTCAATGGAGGGTGGCAGCTAGACAGCAACCATATCCGCCTTCTAAAGTTCTTGCTCGGCGGCGGCGAATTCGATCACTACAATAGTATCGATAAAGACTCTTTAGCTGGCGATCTTATCCGAAACGGCCTCTTAGACGACGGCCACTCTTTAACTGATGCCGGGTACGATGCCCTAGATGCTAAACTATAGTAGCGTTACACAATGTCAAACAAACAAGAGCAGTCACCAGAGTTAGACCAGAATGCCCGCAGTTTAATAGGCTTTCTACTTAAGGCTGGCGGCGATTTTACTGTAGCTGATATACATGCTCAAATAGCAGAGGATTTTTCTGCTCCGACACGTGCAGAAAAAGCCCTGGCCGGCATTGCATTGCAAGAAGCCAAGGGCTTTTTATCAGGATTTTTAGGTAATCCTAAGGAGCCAATTCTCATAAAGGGTGATTGCGAATACACTGCATCACTTAACCCGAACCTAGCCAAGCAGGCTGCACCAATCTTAGCAAAGCTATACCCGGTAGATCGGGCAGAACAAGCCCGGCTACAACCCGACACCAAGACATCACCACAAACCACTTTTAGTCAAGCGGGGCCAGGGCGAAGCGGGGTGCAAACTCCTAAAAAGATCGATGCAGCGAATCGGTGCGATACGGGTAGAGATCAAAAGCCTAAAAAGCAGCCAGTTACTAATCAGCAGGTTGAAGGTGTCATAGTTGATCGCGGTAAGGCTATAACAAAAAATGAGCTCGAAGAACTCATAATGGACATATATAAGCTTAATCGTAAGCAGGCGCTTAGCGCACTAGTAACTTATAGAAAATGGCTCAGCTTACATAATTATGACGGGAAAGTTATTCATAAAGCTTATAAAAATAAGCGACTATTTGTACCTACTGGCATGACGGCCTTTGATTCAAGCCCAGGAGAAGTTATTGCTGAAAATGCATTACAACAGGCAAAAACATACGTTCTGTCAGGGGACCTCAACCTAAAGGGGATAGATCAGAGCGTTGCCGCCCAGTTGTGCGAAGACTTCTTTACTAGCAGGCAGCTACTCCAGATGTGCCTTGAGGGCGATAGACTAAAGCGTTTTAGAGAGACGTGCAATCTTGCGGGCGGAGAGCATGTGTCCAGACTTGCAGACGAAGTAATTAAGTTCAGTGCGATAAGAGAATCGCCATCAATAGAGGATAGTAGTAGCGGCAGCGAAGACGTTTTGACTGACCTTGGTGTAGGTAGGGGTAATGTTGATGTAATCGCCAGGTTAGTCAAAGAGATTACCCCAAGAGACAACACAGACTCAGACGATCCAGCTTGGAATAATTTTGCTAATTGCCTGGGAGTTGATTCGGACCTATTTTTCCCAGAGCGTGGTGCTAGCACCAAGGAAGCCAAGGAGGTCTGTAGAGGCTGTGTGGTTCGTGAAGATTGTCTAGAATATGCGCTGCAGAATGGTGAGAAGTTTGGCATATGGGGTGGGATGAGCGAGCGCGAAAGGCGGCGTATTCGGCGCCAGCGAGCTTTAGCAAGAGCGGCGCGTAGGGCAGAAAACAACAGCTAAAATACCACATATAGTGGTTTTTACATTGACTATAACCATATATCTATAGTAATGTAGATAGAAATTTGGAGGGAAATAAACAATGGCAAAACCTGGTGCCGAGGGTTATTTAGGTGACTCAAAAATCAGCCCAGCTACCAATGCAGAGCTGCCAGAGCCGGACTTTCTGCGCATTCCAAGAGCTAGGTTCGACCAACTAGTTGACGCGTACGACGAGAAAGCCATGCGCCTATTTGCTATCGCCAGCTTACTCGAGGTAGGGGGTGGTGTGCGCCGCAAAAATATCCTCGACGCAACGCTGTCTAACCAAGCAGAGGGCGCCGACTGGGGTTACTCTACTGTCGAAAGTGATTTTAGAAGAGCCACTCACGCACACCCAGATATCTTCAACTCAGTCGAGGGGCGATGGTCTGTCTATACAGATGAGGAGCTCGAGCTCTACCTAACGGACATCAGGAGCCATACTGGCAGCATCCTATCATCTAAACAAATCGGCACTATAGGCGGGCTTACACTACAGCAAGCAGATACAGCTAACTCTAAAGTGAGCTTGAGATCAGCGCCTAGTGTCAAGCCGGCAACAGCAGCGAAATCCGCCAAGCGACCCAAGCCAGAATCTACACGTAACGCTGTAAAAAAAGCTGTTATTCCTATAACGATGGCTTCAGCTCCAGAAAGACCTCAGAAGTCTGTGACCCCAACAAAGCCTCGTGTCGAGCAGCTAACGCCGCTGCCTGATGGAGCCTTGGACTTAGTGCCGATCATAGAGGGCGCAGGCGGGGTCGTTGGGCAGACGAGACTCACAGAGATAATCACCAAGAAGTTACCAGATATGACGATCGCCAGACAGCAGAAATACCTCGACCTGCTAAGCGATAGATCTATGATTGTGCGCAGGGATGGCCACTATATGACTGCCGAATTCTCGTTAAGCTACGGGGATAGGCCTTATCCGCCGCCTCGGGACGAACGACTCGGGCCTTTAGCGTTATTGGTTGTTAGGAGGTCTGGCTTTAGCTTTACTCCTAGCGAGGCAAAGGAAAAAGGCTACCGTGCAACCGAGCAGATATCGGACAGAACGCGCAACGTAGAATGTTTCGCCACTGACATGGCTAGACTCAAAGGCCAGCTACAAGATTTGTTGGGTTACGATCCAATTACCTACGTCTCTAATAAAGCAGATAGTCGCTACGAGGTGGAGCCGCTTAACAGCTCGCAACAGCAGTCGATCCGCGAGCATTTTGGTCTATAGCTTAAAGTGGCCCTTCGTATCTGTTACAATTGACAGTCATGAAGCGCTACCACCCCAAAGAGATAGAGTCTAAGTGGCAGAAAGTCTGGCACGACGACAAGACCTACCAGGCAGACTTAGACAGCGACAAGCCCAAATATGTTGGGATGACCATGTTTAACTACCCCAGCGGGGCGGGGATACATATGGGGCATGCACTTTCTTACACCATTAGCGACGTAATCGCCCGGGCCAAGCGCCAGCAAGGCTACGAGAGCTATCACCCAGTTGGCTGGGACAGCTTTGGCTTGCCGGCCGAGAACTACGCTATCAAAGAGGGCATATCCCCGCAGCAAAGCATGGCCCAGATTATTCCAAACTATCACAAACAGTATCAGGCCATGGGCTGGAGCAACGATTGGTCCAAAGAGATCGCCGCCCATACGCCCGAGTATTACAAATGGACACAGTGGATTTTTAGCGAAGTGTACCGTGCAGGGCTGGCCTATCAAGACGCACGCCAGCAGTGGTGGTGCACAATTGACAAGACGGTTCTTGCCAACGAGCAAGTCATAGACGGCAAGAGCTGGCGCCATGATGGACCAGATGATCCGCTTGTCCAAAAGCGCGAGGTCAAGCAGTGGTTCTTCCGCATTACAGACTACGCAGATGAAATGCTAGAGGCGACAGAGTCGCTCGACTGGACAGATAGCGTTAAGACCGCTCAGGCCAACTGGATAGGCAAGAGTGAGGGGGCAGAAATATCCTTTAAAGTCGATGGATTAAAGGATGTTGACATCAAGGTCTTCACAACCCGGGCCGACACATTGTTTGGTGCAAGCTATATTGTTTTGGCGCCGGAGCACGAGCTTGCTTACACAGTTTCTAAAGATGCGCACAAGACAGAGGCACAAGAATATGTAGATAAAGCAGCTCTTAAGAGCGAGGTCCAACGCCAAGAGGCAAAAGAGAAAACAGGCGTATTCACCGGCTCGTATGCAGTAAATCCAATTAACGATAAGAAAATTCCTATTTGGATAGCGGATTATGTCTTGTCAGGATACGGCACAGGCGCAATTATGGCAGTTCCAGCACACGATAAGCGAGATAATGAGTTTGCAAAGAAGTTCGAACTACCAATTCTACCCGTCATCAAGCCTATTACAGGCGAGGTCCAGGAAAACCCTGAGTATAGAAGAAGTATTGTTGCAATTGTTTACGATAAATCAAAGGATAGATACCTGACTATTGATTGGGGTGGTCAGGGTGGTTTGCTGTTTATTGGGGGCGGTATCGATAACGATGAAGATATGGTGGAAGCAGCAAAAAGAGAGATTGCAGAAGAGACCGGTTACTTGGACTTAGAGCTGGTTGCTCAGACTCCTTCTGAGATAGAGCATCATTATTTTGCACATTCAAAAAACGTTGCACGAAAGATCGACTGCGTAGGCCTGCTTTTTGAACTAAAGAGCGACAAGAAGGCAGACCAGCAGTTAGAAGAGGACGAAAAAGACAAGTTCGTTGTTAGTTGGACGCCTAGATCAAAAATTACCAGCAAGATAAACGAACCTTTGCATAGAAAGAGCTACGAACTACTTGTGCTCGAAGAGATAAACATCTCGAAAGGCAGGCTAATTAATTCCGACGAGTACAGTGGCCTGGATTCCGAGAATGCCGCAAAAAAGATAGTATCTAGCCTTCAAAAGAAGAAGCTTGCTCGCAGGGAGATCAACTACAAGATTCGTGACTGGAGTGTTAGTCGCCAGCGCTATTGGGGTGCGCCAATACCTGTAGTCTACGTAAAAGATCACGGCACCGTACTTGTGCCTGATCACAAGCTACCTGTCGAGCTGCCTGAGGTAGCAGATTTTCAACCACGAGGTGACGGTAAGTCCGTCCTAGCATCGGTAGAGGACTGGGTGCATATTTGGTACAACTTAAAATCTGGCGATTTTGTGCCGTTTAGTCAAAGCAAGCCTGAAGGAGCTGATTGGCACGAGGCCCACCGCGAGACCGACACGCTAGATACTTACGTCTGCAGCAGCTGGTATATGCTGCGCTACATGGACCCCCACAACGACAGCGCTATATTTGATAGTGCCAAGGCTAATAGGTGGATGCCTATAGACTTTTATAACGGGGCCGACCACGCCACCGCTCACCTGATCTATGCCCGCTTCATTACACGCTTCTTGCATAAGCAGGGGCTGCTGGACAACCCAGAGCCGTTCAAAAAGTTCCTCTTTAATGGCAAAGTAACTGCCCAGGACGGCACAATGTTTAGTAAGAGCAAAGGCAACGGTGTTGACCCGCTAGAGATCATTAGCGACGGCTACGGTGCCGATGCGCTGCGCACCTATCTGATGTTTGCCTCGCCGCTAGAGCTGTGGACTAAGTGGGATCCACAGGGTGTCCCAGGTACGTATAGATTCTTGAACCGACTATGGGTACTAGTACAAGAATTTTTGGGCGCAGACAGCCGTGGCAGCAGTAAGCCAGACGACAGCGTTAGCAGAGTGCTGAACAAAACTATACAGAAGGTCACTAGTGACATAGACGCACAGAAATACAACACAGCTATATCTGCTTTGATGGGTGCCGTGAATGATCTTTACAAGATTAAAGACGCCGATACTTACGCAGCCGCAAACTGGCAGACAGCGCTTGAGGGATTAGTGCAGCTAGTAGCGCCTTTTGCTCCGCACATGGCCGAGGAACTTTGGCAGCAGCTAGGTGGCGAAGGATCTGTGAATGTTGATAATTGGCCAGAACTGGACGAGAGTCAGCTGGTAGAAGACACGGTAATCATTGGTGTGCAGATAAACGGTAAAGTCCGCGGCGAGCTGCAACTGGCAGTAGATGCGGACGAGCAGACAGCCCTGGCTGCCGCTAAAGATCTGGACGGCGTCAAACGACACTTAGAAGGCAAGACGATCAGGAAAGAAATATACATCCCCGGCCGCATCCTCAACATCGTAGCCAGTTAAGGGAAAGATGGTTTCTTTCCCTGGGGGTCCCTTTCTCAAATCGGAATATACACACCTGGAGTGAATCCAGGCATATATATGGCTTCTTTGTATGTGGAGTGTAAGGAGGGGTGAGCGAGGTTGCCGCCCCTGGAGATCATTCCCATAAATATGACTAAATAAGCCTGGAATAAATCTAGGAACATTATGGTTTGATAAGACTTGTGCCTACTGATTGGTGAGGAGAATGACCTTTAGTCAGTTCTTGGGGTGCATACCGATAGATCGGTTTCTACGTGTTCTGCTGTAAGAAAGGCAGTGGTCGCAAGTTGCTGCTTTTCGACACCAGAGGCTGGAAGAAAAGACTCAACTCTATCGTTCATGTCCTGTGCTAGGCTCTTATTCGCTTCACTCAAGAAGATGAGGGGTACAGACCCGTCAGACAGCTCTACTTGAACTTCTTGGCAAGCTGCGCTCGCACCTACTCCAGCAAAGAATGCTTCCTGGGGAGACATACCGTCTAGAATGCCAGAATTGTCGAGGTTCTCAACCATTGCCTCTCTGTCGAAGCCTTGCCCAGCTACTGGGGACTCAGCACTGCAGCCCGTTAGAGCTGCAAGGGCTAGTACTGCGCCTAGAGCATTTTTTTTACCACGAATGTTCTCAAAATTTCTCATATTCTTATATTACCATAAGATTTATAAAAAAGCAAGAGTAAAGTTGCAAATGTACCTCTGTTTGTGTATACTTGGCAGCGATCTCACAGACAAAAGTTTGTGTATATGTAATAAACCTGGAGTTTCCACCAATATGGGTCAACCCAAAAAACAGACGACTAAGCGTCGTAGAGGCAATCGCCGCAGTCACATCGTGCTCAAGCTAGCACGCCGTGTTAATGGCAAGTCGCCAGTCAAGGTCCGTACAACAGTACGCGAATCTGGCGCTGCCAAGAAGTAACCCCTCTAGTCCCAAGCTCAGAGGTGTTACTATGGCCATCTTTATGGTATATTCTTAACATAAGAAGGGATTAACAATATGGCATCTAACCGTCACTTAGGTCGAATTGTTGCTTTGCAAACAGTATATGAGTTTGATTTTCGTTTAGAGTGCGAAGACCCAGATGCCAAACTAGAAGAGATTCTAGCCCGTAACCTCGAACGCCACGCCGACACCATCGATGATACTGACTTTATAGAGTCGTTAACCAAAGGCATAGTCGATAAGCAGGCCGAACTAGACGCCGTACTGCAGCCAATTGCCCCAGAGTGGCCGATAGCCCAGATTGCTCGCATGGATAGATCAATCCTGCGGATGGGCCTTTATGAGTTAACTCACGACCCATCTGTGCCGCCAAAAGTAGTGATCAACGAGGCGGTCGAGCTAGCCAAGGCCTTTGGTGGGGACAATTCCAGCAAGTTTATTAACGGTGTGCTGGGAACAGCTTATCGCAATATGAATCCAGAAGAGTCTACAGAAGACAAAAAAGCCTCGACCAAGAAGCCCGCTAAAGAGAAGCCTGCCAAAAAACCACCAACTAAAAAGAAAGCACCCAAAAAAGAGTAGCTATGAAGCGCCCCGACCCTATAAAAGGCATAAAAGGCTTTGTCAGCAAGCGCCGCAAGAGCGCCATTAAAGAGGTGATCAAAGAAGTTACGTCTGGCGGGATTGTCTATCGTCACAACAAACGCGGCGAGATAGAGGTGTTGTTAGTCCAGGATGCTCGCGACCGTTGGACGATACCCAAGGGGCATATCGAAGAGGGCGAATCGCCTCGGCAGACAGCCAAACGTGAGGTAAACGAAGAGACAGGTCTTGCCCTGGCAGATATCGATGTGCAAGAATGGCTAGGCAAGAATAACTTCCAGTATCGCCGCGTCGACAGCTTGGTGCTGATGAAGATGCACGTCTTTTTGATCCATGCCACCGGTAACACCGACGCCCTGCAAAAAGAAGAATGGATGAAGGGCATCCGCTGGTTTAAGGCCGACAAGGCTCTGGACAGAATAGAGTACGAGAATATCAGCAAGTTACTACTACTAGGCCTCAAAAAAATAAGAGAAAAACACTCATAAATTTATAGGAGAAAATACCTTTGCAACCCCAAGACTACATCGACTACGCTAGCTCTATATCTATAGAGCCTTTTAATGATCCGCGCTTATTTTTGACGGCATTTACGCACCGTAGCTACCTTAACGAACACCGCAAGAGCGCTTTCGAGCACAACGAGCGACTAGAGTTCCTTGGCGACGCTGTGTTAGAACTGGTAGTAACGGAGTACCTGTACGCTAATTTTGACCAGCCTGAGGGCGTGTTGACTAACTGGCGAGCAGCACTTGTGCGTACCGAGAGTATCGGGGCGGCTGCCCAGCGCCTAGGCTTTGCTGATTACCTGCGCTTATCGCGCGGAGAGAAGCGTGGATCGGACAGAGCGCGCGACCAAATCCTAGCCAACACATTCGAGGCTGTTATAGGTGCTATTCATCTGGACCAGGGTTACGATGCAGCTGCTAAATTTATTGATGCCAACATCCTTAGCACGCTAGAGCAGATACTAAAGACTGGCTCGTGGCTAGATGCCAAGACTCGGCTACAAGAGTACATCCAGAGCGAAGAAGGCGTAACCCCGCAGTACAAGGTCATGGAAGAAGACGGCCCAGATCATGACAAAGTCTTTGTGGTAGGTGTCTACACAGATGGCAAGCTACGCGGCAAAGGTTCTGGCCACAGCAAGCAATCGGCCCAGCAGTCTGCCGCCGAGGACGCACTGTCCAAAACGGACGTGGCCGCACCGGACGTTCCAAACAAAGAACAAGCCTAATACGTACTTCTTGGCTAAGGTGTTGACAAGAGGTAGAAAATTGGTTAATATCTTTTAGTTAATTTCAACAACTTTGTAAAAAAGAGGTAAAGAACTACATGCTATCTATCCGCATGCAACGTACAGGCCGTAAAGGCCTCGCGCAGTACAGAATGGTGGTCCAAGACTCGAGGCAAACGCCTACGAGCGGTAAAGTAGTAGCCAGTCTTGGCCATTACAACCCACACACCAAAGAGCATGGCATAGATCTAGACAAGGCTAAGTTCTACTTAGACCACGGCGCTCAGCCATCTAGTCGTGTTGCTATGTTCCTCGGTAGCAACGGTGTCGACCTGCCTTCTTGGGTCAAGGTAAAGACTGACAAGAACTCTAGCATCAAGAACAAGGACAAGCTGCGCCGCAATCAAGAGCCAGAGCCTATAGAAGAGACAGCTAGCGAAGAACCAGCCGCAGAAGCTACATCTGAAGAAGCCCCAGCAGAAGAGTCAAAAGAAGAAGCTAAAGCAGAGGAAAAGCCTTCCGAAGAAGCTGAAGCACCAAAAGAAGAAAAGGCCGAAGAGAAAAAGACTGCTGAAGAGTCTAAGCCCGAAGAAAAACCAGCCGAATAAACTAAAATTATCCAAAAAGATAAAACCGCCCTAAAGGCGGTTTTTCTTCAGCTTCATGCAAGGCTAAAATTTGCTTTTAGCTATCCAAAAGTTTGACGCCACAGAGCACCTTTACGTTTCCAAGTTCAACTACTTTTTGTCCTTCGTCAGGCTCTGAAAGAGGGTTCTCGTAGCCGTGTTCGAACTCAGGACATTTACTCTCCATCATCATGTTTTCTGAAAATTTTAGGTCGTCAAAGAAATTGGCTATGTAGCCATTATCTGTTATCAGGGTCAAGCCTCCATGCTGATTTTCTGCAAGACCGTTTTCAATACGTAGAGCTTTAATCGCATCCAGAATTTCATCGAATACTTCACTCGGATGTTTAGTTGGTTTTTCTTCATCCATAGACAAAGAGTAGCAGACCTGTCCTTCATCAGAAAGCTTAAATAGAAGCGCTGCATTTAGCCACAGGCGTGGAGCTAGATTGAAATTTTATCTGGCGGTTCTGCAAAGGAGGTGTGCATATGGCAC
>CAZHOS010000002.1:6650-27192 GCA_964534605.1 uncultured Candidatus Saccharibacteria bacterium | reverse complement strand
GAGCTAGATTGAAATTTTATCTGGCGGTTCTGCAAAGGAGGTGTGCATATGGCACTCCGATTGCGTATCGTAAAGATAAAATATTCAAGCTAGCCCACGAAGCAAAGCAAAAGAGCGGCTTTCGCCGACTCTTTGCTTTGCTTCTCTGTGAGCTAGATGTCGAGGTCGTCGAGGTCAGCAAGCTCTTTCTTCGTCTTCTCCACCACACTCTCCTCAGCAACATCATCCGCTGCAGGAGCATCATCGCTAGAGATATCGTCTGGATCGGCGCCCCAGCTACCGTCAGAGTCTTCTTGGACTTTATTATCGCGACCATCGTCATCACGCCTTGGCGGTTTAGGTGACCCATCGTCGGCAATCTTTAAGTTATAGCGGGCGTCATTCTTGGTGCCAAGTGCGCGTAGTAGGGTGCGCAGACTTTGGGCGGTAGCACCGCGCTTACCAATAACGCGGCCAAGGTCCTCTGGGTCGACAGAAAGTGTGAGTAGCACGCCTTTCTCGTCTATCTTGCGGTCTATACTAACCTCGTCAGGGCTATTCACGAGTGATTTTACGATGTATTCTACGAAGTCTTGGTCGATGTCGGCCATGGTTGCTCCTTTTGTTTGTTAATGCTTACGCATAAGTATACACCAACCCCGAAGCTATTTGCTGCAATCTTATGGTAGAATGCAATGTAATTATGAAAATTCAAATAATCGGACTATTTTCCCAGTCTTTAGATAACTATTTTTCGACCAGTATGATGCGCAAAGCAAGCGAGATAGGCGCAGCAAGCTTCGAGATGATAGATCTACGCGACTTCGGTTTGGGCCCACGCAACCAGGTCGATGATACACCAAGTGGCGGGGGCGACGGTATGGTGTTGATGGTCGAGCCGCTGGTAACTGCCATAGATCATGCCAAGCAAACGAATCCTGATGCCAAGGTGTTGCTCATGACCCCGCGAGGCGAAACCTTTAAGCAGTCTGACGCCCAAGGCTTAGCCGACGAGGCCAGCGGCCTGATAATTATCTGCGGGCGCTACGAGGGTTATGACGAGCGGATTATCAACTGGGTTGACGAGCAAATAAGTGTCGGCAACTTTGTATTAACTGGCGGCGAGCTAGCCGCAGCAATTGTCGCAGACGCTGTCGTGCGCCTGTTACCAGACGTGCTTGGAGGCGACCAAAGCGCCGAGGCCGAGAGTTTTGCCGACGATCAGTCCCGCGAGCATCCCCAGTACACCAAGCCAGCAGACTTTCAGGGCCACAAGATCCCAGACGTTTTATTAAGCGGCAACCACGCTGCCATACAAAAATGGCGCCAGGATAATCAGCTGTAGATCCATTAGACAATGGTAGAATGTCTCTATAACAAGAGAGGACAACATATGAGTATTATAAAATCGGCATATGCGCACTGCGATGTGCCCTGCGGCATTTACGAGACAGACACAGCAACACACGCAGCAGCAACATGTCTAAAAATGACGCAAAAATACAAAGAGCTGCACGACGATGCCGAGCGCGAGAACCAAATGGTGCGGATTGTTATGTACAAGGAGGAGCACGCTGCAAGGTGCAAAGAGCAGCTATACATGCTTTGGAGCGACTACTTTAAGCCACAGCATCTCGAGACCTTCCCAGACCTACACGATAAATTTTGGCTAGCTACCAAGCAGTGTGGTGCCGTCAAGCAGAGTCTCGCAGAAGACACGGCTCAAAAGCTTGTCAACATGGTCGCCGAAATTGCTGACATGTTTGCCCAAACCAAAAAGTAATTTTGCTGTACATAAGGAGGGCGCAAGGCAATAGTATGGAGCCCGCAATATCGGCAGGGACTCTGTTGCTATTTACCCGCTCGAAGCTAGCAAGCGGGCAGGTTGTCCTTGCCAGTGTAGGAGGCAAGGATGTCGTCAAGAGGCTGTATCAGATTGGCAGCAAGTACCACCTAAGCGGTAGCCACCCGGACAGCTCTAGCTACAGCGTAGATCGATCAGCCATTAAAGGAAGTCTGATTTATCCCAGAATATTTTAGGTTTTTTTAAAAAACGCTTAAGTTTAGTGTCTGGTCAGTGTAGAATAGATGGATGAGTTTAGAGCAAGAATTAGGTGGGCTTCTTCGTGGTGAAGTACACGCCGACAAAGAAACATTAGAAAAGTATTCCCAGGACGCCAGTATATTTCAGGTTACGCCCCAAGTTGTGGTGTTCCCAAGAGATTTAGATGATCTGCAGCAACTAGTGCGATTCGTCAAGACCAAGAAGGACGAAGGCCGCAAGATATCGCTTACGCCCCGTAACTCGGGCAGTTGCATGTCGGGGGGCTCGCTTAACGAGCATATTATTATGGACATGAGTCGCTACTTTGCCGGCACATCCGACATCCAGGCTGACGATACTATCGCTGTTGGGTCTGGTACGCTCTTTCGCGACATAGCAGCGAAGGCAGACGAGAAGGATCTGATGTTTGGCGCCTACACCAGCAGCAAGGACTTCTGCGGCATAGGCGGTATGCTGGGTAATAACTCTAGTGGCGAAAAGAGTATTCGCTTTGGGGCTACGACCGATAATACTCACGAGGTGCATGTCGTGTTGGCCGACGGCGAGGAATACACTTTTGGACCACTCGACCCAGCCGGCCTAGAAGCCAAATGTGGCCAGCAGGACCACGAAGGATTTATCTACCGCACGGTTCGCCAAATGCTAGACGACAACAAAGACCTACTAGAGCGTACCCGTCCCAAGGTCCGCAAGAACGCTGCAGGTTATGACTTGTGGCGTGTTTGGGATGACAAGCGTCGCACCTTTAACTTAGCCCATTTGTTTATCGGGGCGCAAGGTACGCTAGGCGTTATAACCGGCGCCAAACTGCAGCTTGTGCCCAAGCCTAAATATACGCAGATGATAGTTATTGGTATCGATAACCTCAGCCAGTTGTCAGAAGGTGTCGTAACGGCCCTTAATCACAATCCAGAGGGCATGGAGGTTTACGACAAGCACACCTACAACCTAGCCAAAATCTACATTCCTGATGACGCCAAGAATACCGAGTGGGCCGATGGCAAGCAGATGATCTTGCTAACGCAGTTTGCCGAGAACACAGTCGCCCGCACCGAGCATGTCGCCAAGACAGTCGTGTCCGAGCTCAAAAAGAAAGGCCTCAGCGTTAAATACATTACGAATGAGCAAGAGCAAGAGTCGCACTGGAACATTCGTCGCGCCAGCTTCCGCTTACTCAAAGAACACGCCCACGGCAAAGCTCGTGCCTGTCCGTTCTTGGAGGACACAATTGTTAGCACTACTCACTTCGGCGAGTTTGTAGCTGCGCTAGAGGCGATACTGTCTGACTATGACCTGACCTATACCTACCACGGGCATATTGGTGATGGCAACTTGCGTCTTGTGCCATTGATAGACGTCGAGGACGAGAACGCCGTGCACCTGATAGCCGATCTGTCGAAGCGCATCTTTGACTTGGTGATAGCATTCGACGGCTCTATTAGTGTCGACCACAACGACGGCCTGGCGAAGTCGCCGTACCTAGAGGCGATGTATGGCACTGACATGATCAACCTGTTTAAGGAAGTTAAGCGTGTTATTGATCCGCAGGGTGTATTTAATCCCCACAAGAAGAGTGAGGGAGATTTGAACTATTCGCAAGCACATATCGCCCGCAACAACAACGCCGGTCTCATTTAGGCACTTGGCCCGGAACCAGCACCTGCCAAAGAGCAAAGCTCTTTGCGCTGTGCTAATTCCGTCTTTGGCCAGAATACGATATTTTAGCTTACGGTTCTTTGCTGGACAGTACTGTCTGTACAGCCACAGCAAAGCTTCCGCACTAAAATTCGATTCTGGCTCAAAGCCAAGCACCTAAATGTATCGCTACAGTTAGGGTTCTTTTGGATATTTTTAAGCCAGCCGTCCTCATCAACGTGCCATATGCACGCCTCCCCGCGGTGCCTGACTGAAAATCCCAAGCTGCACTCAAGCCAGCACCTAAATGCCGCGCATTGATTAGGCTCTGTTGGATATTTTCGTTGCGGGAACTTGAGGGAGGGTAGTATATCTACCCTCAAATCTTTAATTGTCCTCGTAAAAATTCCAAGAGGGGCTCAAGCTGCGGAAATGGCTGGAAAATTTGAAGAGTTTGCGACACAGACCGGTCGTTTTTTATAAAAAGGTGAACCCACCTGGCTTATATTGGCGGTTGCCAGAATGCAGGTGGGTGGATCAGCTTTCGCTGCTGTTGCTGAGCCGCTGTTCGGCGATATCTCCGATTATTGAACTTGCTCGCCATTGCATGACTTGCAGTGTTCGTCGGTCCATGCCATCAACGAAGTCTTCGACAGATGAGAATACCTCCAGGAAATCCGGTTCGTATGCCGTGTGTCTTAGGGTCATACCCTCAAGTACTTTAGAGATGGCAATTAGCTCCTCCTTAAGAAGGCCTCGTTCTTCAAGAATCTCGATCTCTTCTTCTGGGTAATCTTCCTCGAAGACCTGGATTGCTGCAAGGGGTGCATTGTGCCTCAAGCCCTTCTCCGTAGTCTTCGTCTTGTGGAATGCTAGGTGCCAGCTGGACGGTCCTTGCAATCAGATCATCGACGATTTGCTCAGCAGTTTTTTGTTCGCTCATGTTACCTCCTAGGTAGTGTCGAATCGAACGTAATAACTATACTAGATTCGTTATCGAAAGTATATACTTGCTAATTACTCAATATTATACTATTTAATAGTGGTATAATCTACTTTTATGAAAATACTGTATTCGCATGGGTTTGGGGTTGATGAAACTGGTAGGGGGCTTTTTACTGATATTGCCGCTGCTCTGCCAGAGTTCGCGCATATGATGTTTGCATATGATTATTTTGATCAGGCTAAGAATCAACTCGTCACATCGTCATTGCCTAAAAATGCCCAGCTTTTGAGTGAGAAGTACGGTGAAGGCAAGGACAATATCTCTGTCATTATAGCTCACTCACAAGGGTGTATCAGTGCAGCGTTGGCCGATCTACCGGGCTTGAGTCAGGTAATATTGCTCGCCCCGCCAACAAGCCTGGGTACGACTGAGCAGCGCATTGCCAAGATGATGCGCCGTGATGGCACAGTGGCTAATGATGACGGCTCAGTAGCTTACCCGCGCCGCGATGGTTCTACGACGCTTGTCACCAAAGAGTATATGGAGGGTAACGAATCTATAGACCCTATTGCTGCTTATAATGATTTAGCCACACGAACAAAAGTTGCGGTAGTGAGGGCGACGGAGGATGAAGTCCTGAGCATCAATAGTCTAGAGGGCCTAGATGTAGATAGTGTTAGGATGATAGAGCTTAGTGATGTACATGATTTTTTGAATAATCGCCAAGGTCTTGTGAGTGAAATTAAAGACTTGTTGAAAACATCGGCATAATCTCAGATTAATCTCAGGCCTTGCGTGCTAGGATGTTGGTATGATTAAGCACACGCTCCCAAGCAACCAGCAGGCAGCCGAGGCTGCAGCGACGTATCTGTCGCAGAAAGTAGGGCATAATACGAACCTATTTTTCTCTGGCGGATCTTCTGCTGATGTTCTTGCAGCACTAAACAGTGTGCTCAGCGACGAGCAAAAGAAGGGAGTGCAGCTATTCATGGTAGACGAGCGCTACGGCGACAAAGGGCACGAGAGTTCTAACGAGCATGTCTTGGGCTTCGACGTAGACGCATATGCCGGTGTGAGCCTTGTATTGCGGGAAGGCTTAAGTCTGGAGCAGACAGCGGATGAATACGCAGCGATTGTGGAAAAAGCATTTGATGACGGGCAAAGCACAAACATCGCCATACTAGGCATTGGCTCTGACGACCACATTGCGGGTATAAAGCCAATGACTAGCGTCCAATATAAAGCTATATTTAGTGGCTCGCTTGCAGTAGGTTACGACTGGGATGACTTCCAGCGTATTACTATCACGGAACGGGCATTGATCCACATGCAGCACGCTGTTGTCTTTGCTGGGGCCTCTAAGGCAGAAGCAGTTGGGCGTATTGATAGTAGCGTAGCTGAGCACATCCAGCCGTCTAGCATTCTAACAAGAATGCCTGATGTACAGATATATAATGTAAATAGTTAATATAGGGGAAATAGATATGAAGATAGGTTTTGTAGGACTTGGAAAAATGGGATCACAGATGGTGCAGAGGCTCATGGGCGATGGTCACGAGGTTGTGGTTTATGACGTCAACCATGACGCAGTAGAAGCGATGGTTGCTCACGGCGCAGAAGCTGCTGCTGATTATAGCGAGCTGGTGTCAAAGACAGGTGATAAGCCGACGATCTGGTTAATGATACCGCACCAGTTTGTAACAAAGACGATGGAAGAGCTGATGACAGTTCTGCCTGAGGGATCAATTATTATCGACGGCGGCAACTCGGATTACCGCCAGACACTTAAGCATCAGGAATTGCTGGCTCCAGGCAATATAGAGCTGATCGATGTTGGTACGTCGGGCGGAGTCCACGGACTTAAGAATGGGTTCTCGATGATGGTCGGGGGCAGTCAAGAATCACTTGATACTACCAGGAGCCTATTTGTAACTCTTGCACAGAAGGATGGCTGGGCTCATCTTGGACGCACTGGTGCTGGTCACTTTACGAAAATGGTCCATAACGGCATAGAGTACGGCATTATGCAGGCTTATGCCGAAGGTTACCGCATTATCAAAGAGGGCCCGATCGAGGATATAGATCTTGGCGAGCTGGCTGGTGTCTGGCAGCACGGGAGTATTAACGAATCTTTCCTAAATGGCCTGATCGAGAATATGTTACGCCGTGATCCAGAATTCAAAGGAGTCGAAGGTTATGTTAGCGAGTCAGGCGAAGCTCGCTGGACACTCGAGACAGCTAAAGAGCTAGGTATCGAGACTCCGGTCATCCAAGCGTCACTAGATGTACGTGTCGACTCGCAGCAAGGCAACATCAACTACGCGACTAAGTTCTTGGCGCAGCTACGCAACGAGTTTGGCGGGCATGCCATCAATAAGGAGTCGTAAGCATGACCCCCAGCAGCATAGTCATATACGGATTTACAGGCGACCTCGTCAAGCGTAAATTGCTGCCGTCCCTCTATAGATTGCAGGCTAACGGCAGGCTAGATGACAGCGTTCAGATATTTGGTGTCAGTCGACGGGATATAGACATCAAAGAACTACGAGAAGAGCTGTTTGCATTCATCAAGGACAGCGACGGCCACTGCAAAGAGCAAGAGCTAGACAAGCTCTGTGCTCGTATAAGTATCCTGACCGCAGATATTAGTAAGCCAGAAGATTACGTCGGTCTAAAGCAGCAGCTGGACGATAAGCTCGGTCCAACCTGCAGCCTCAAGCTATTCTACTTTGCTGTGCCACCGAGCCTGTTCGAAGTTGTTATCGACAATATGGTCGAGCACAAAATGCACGAATGTGGTGGTAGCTCGGCCAGCCGCCTGATGATCGAGAAGCCTTTCGGGCACGACCTAGCCAGCGCTCAGAAGCTAATCGACAAGATCAAGCCGCACTTTGGCGAGGACAGTATCTACCGCGTCGACCACTATTTAGCTAAAGACATGGTCCAGAATATCCTATACTTTAGGTTTCACAACCCAATTGTCAGCGAGATCTGGAATGGCAGTAATATTAAATCGATACAGATTAGTGCCCTAGAGTCGCTAGACATACAGGGCAGAGCCGCTTTTTACGAGCAGACGGGTGCACTGCGCGATATGCTCCAAGGGCATTTACTCCAGCTAGCAGCACTGGCAACCATGGACGAGCCGTCCAGCTTCGAACCGCTAGACATACTGCGTCGTAAGGACCAGATACTTGGCTCTATTAAGCCAATGGATAACATAGACAAAGATACGGTGCGCGCACAGTACAATGGTTACCGCCAAGAAACTGGTAATAGCGACTCAAATACCGAGACATTCGCGGCCGTTCGTTTCGAGATAGATCGTCCAGAGTGGGAGGGTGTGCCAATTGTCATGAGAGCCGGCAAGGCTATGTCAGACAAGATTACCGAGCTAAACATAGTTTTCGAAACCGAAAAGTCACACCATCATCAAAATACACTCACATTCCGGATCCACCCCCACGAGGGTGTAGCTTTAAAGCTAGCTGCCAAACGCCCAGGCCTAGACAACGAGCCAGACCAGATAACCATAGATCATTGCTACAGCGGCCCAGACATGGCCGACGCTTACGACCGCATACTTCATGACGGCATTATTGGCGATCAAACTTTGTTCCCGTCCGACAAACAGATCTTGGCAAGCTGGGAGTTTATCCAGCCTGTTCTAGATCACTGGTCTAAGGACGGCCAGTCGCTTGGCTTCTACGAGAAGGGCGCAGCTAATGTGCCGGAATCCGACGCGTTAGTAGGCAAAAAAGGCTGGGTTGTCCATGACAGCTGGGTTTGTAATACTAATCATTAATAGAAAGAAGGAAGAACTTACTGCGTAAAAATAACTTCTGCATCTGCTTCGTCAATAACCGTCGAGGTGCTAGTAGACCGAGTAAGTGTCCAGAAGGCTACGATAGCAAAGAACAGTAACGACAGAATAACGATCAGCAAAGTGTGGCTTAATCTATACCCATTCGATTGCCGAGCGGGGCTTCTGTGAAGATCAAGTGCTTCTTGCACAACATCTATATCGATACTCTTTTGTGGCTTAGCTTGCATGTGCACATTATACATCGATCTGCCTCGTTGCAAGGAGTTGATTTTATTGCTACAGTTACATTCATATGAAATACGACTATCAACTTGTAATTATTGGTGCAGGCTCTGGCGGCATAACAGCTGCTGAGTTTGCAGGTAAATTAGGCCTAACGCGTGTGGCGTTGGTCGAGAAAGACAAGCGCCTGGGCGGCGAATGTTTGCATACCGGCTGTGTCCCTAGCAAGGCGCTACTACATGCGGCTAAACACGGCGTTAAAGACCCGTGGAAGCATGTAAAAAAGAGCATAGACTTTATCGAGAAGCGCACGGATAATGCCGAAAACATCGAAAGCCACGGCGTAAAAGTCATTACTGGTGCTGCTGAGTTCGAAGACAAGCATACGATCAAAGTTGGCCGCAAGAAAATTACCTCTAAGTATTTTTTGATCACTACTGGCTCTAGCCCATTCGTGCCACCAATCCCGGGTATCGAAGACGTCAAGTATCGCACCAACGAGTCCATCTTCTCACTAAAGAAAGCACCCAAGTCACTAGCAATTATAGGCTCTGGCCCAATTGGTATCGAGATGGCTACAGCCTTTTCTGCACTAGGCACAAAGGTTACTGTCATCGAGCGCGGCGACAAGATACTTGGACGGCTTGACCAAGAGGCTGCCGACCTTGTCGTTAAAGGCCTCAAGAAGGCGGGCGTAACGCTCCTTACTGGCGTGATGGAAACTTCTGTTTCTAATGAGAAAAAGCTAATTGCCATCAAAGCCGGCAAAAAGAGCTTTAAAGTCGAAGAGTTGCTAGTAGCAACTGGGCGTAAGCCGAATACCGGCAGTTTGCAGCTAGAAAATGCTGGCATAAAGTATGACCGAACTGGCATATTAATAGATAAATATCTACGAACCAACAAAAAGAATATTTACGCCGTTGGCGATGTCACCCCGAGCCCTAAGTTTACCCACACAGCCGGTAACCAGGCGGCAATCGCGTTGGCTAATATGATCACTCCGTTGTACAACACTAATGCACAGAGGCTACAAGTAGCACCAGCCATAACCTTTAGTTGGCCAGAGGTTGGGTCATTTGGTATGACTGTTGATGAAGCCATGAAGGTAGACGGGGCAAAGATCCTCCACTACAACCTAACCGAAAACGATAGGGCCGTAACCGACGAAGAAGCAGATGGATTCGTAAAGGTTGTTGTCGACAAGAAAGGCAGGCTGCTTAGCGGCGTAGTTGCTGCAGGTAACGCAGCTGAACTAATGGGCCCACTGCTTTTGATGTATGGCAACAAAAAGCCGATCACAACCTTGTCGCATGCAGTCTTCCCGTATCCAACTGTGCTAGGTAGCCTTAGCCTGATCAACGCCGACTATGGTCTAGAAAAAGTATTGGCCATACCTGGCTGGAACCGACTCACCAAAAAGTGGAAGAAGTAGCCGGACTCTTTCAAGCGTCTGGGCCTAGATCTTTAGGCAATATCCTGTCCGCTAGGTGTCTAAGGCCAATTGGAAGAGCCGATAACACTACAAGCCCAAAGAACAGCCAGGGATTAAAAAGACTGCTAGCGCTAACCGTGCTACCAACCTGATTGCCTGTAAATGTTAAGGCCAGTGTGCCTGGGGTTATACCTATGACCGTCAGCAGTGCGTAGTCCTTTAGTTTGATAGACGTAAGTCCGCTAATGAGGTTAAGCGCGTAGAATGGTGTAAACGGTGCTAGCCTAGCAGACAGGAAGTACATATTGCCGCTCTGCTCTAGTCCGCGGTTGAGCTTTTCTAGTGCACCGCCGTACGTGCTTTCGGCCCGCGAGCGTAGGATCTTGCCGGCTAGTAAAAATGGCAGCATACTGCCGATAGTTGCTGAAAATACGGCCAGGACGAAGCCGAGGCCCCAACCAAATGTTACCCCGCCAAGTAGGCTGATTGTCGAGGCGACGGGTACAGACAACGAAGCTACCAGTATGTAGAGACCAACGTAGATAGCGATTGTCTGTAACGGGTTATCCTCGAAGCGAGTGCTCAGCGAGTCGGCTGTCCCCAGAATATCTTCGAAAGATACTGTTTGCTGCCAGAATGCAAAGTAGGCGCCCAGTAATAGGGTGCATATACCGATCCAGATCCAACCTTTTTTAGTCATCTTAAAAAACAGTATAAGGGAGGAGTACGTCTAAAGGCAAAGCGCTACTTGCGACCAAACCAGTAACGAGCGATAACCGCACCCAGGACACCACCGCTAAAGCTAATAACTAAATCGCCAATAGTGTCGCCGTAGGTTAGGCTGAGCGCATCGGGTACGTCACCGGCGAACGGGCCAGCATCGGATATCAGCCACTCGAATGCCTCCCAGACGACGATCATAATCGCCCCAAACCCTGCGCCGATTAATATGCCGTCTTTGTTGCTACTACTCTTACGGTAACGGAAGGCCATAAACGCCAGCACCAAGAAGACCCAATTTGTAAAGTGCAGCACATCGTCGGTGGCATTGTATTTGTCATAAAAACCAAACAGGTTGCCCAGTGTATCTAGTAGGAAGGGCATGGCTAGCAGGCCGTCTGCCAAATGTGGGTAGCCCTTACGCTGGCTAAGCTTGAGTTTCTTTTTCTTGCCAGCAATGCCGCCGCGGCTATATATGATCGGCACTAGAATAGCCGAAGCCAAGAAAAGCGGCGCGCGAAAGGCCATGCCTTTGCCCTCTAATACTTCTGGGGGGAAGAAGATCGCAACAAAAAACGACGCAAATAGCGCCGCTTTTACCACGTAGTTAAATACTTGTGTAGCTGGGAGTTTGTCTATGTTTTTTACCATAACTACAATTGTAGTATATGGAGGTAGAAGTTGCCAGACCTAGCCTTTTCTTGATTTACGGGACAGCCTGCGCAAGGATTTCAGTATGCTTCTACCACCAGTCTCTTTCCTTGTATAAACCTTACCTTCTAGAGGTTTGGTTTTAGTTACGCCCTCGGGATTAGGGGCAGTACTAACGCGGCGGATATTTCGAGCTACTTTCTGCTTAGGAAGATTTTGTCTGGGCTCTAAGGGGGCGCTAAGGATTGTCGACCGGCCGCTGTTACCAGCTAGGTGCGGGTCGCTGTTTGCATGTTCCTTTGCTTCATCTAGGCTCATATTGCCTGAAATGATGAGTTGAGCTGCCTTACCGATTGCCTCTATATCATTCACTGGCACAACACCTGTTGCCACAGAGGTTTCTGTTGGCCCCATGCCCTCTTGATAGCCTATGCTAGTGTTAGTCTCGGCTTCTTCTAGGTCTGTGTTGGATTCACTATCGGTTGGGTTCATAGCTTTGCTTAAACCCTCGAAACTATCTTCGATCGTCCCTGTCTTTGACGGACTCTTCTGCTCCTGCCCTCTTTTCTTTAATGCTATCGCAACGTCTATACCTCGTCTACCAATAACAAGACCGACGGCCTGTCCTCGGGGGCTTTGCGGATCAACACTGGCAGATTCGCATATATATCCGTGCGCTTCTTGGGCAGCTGGAATTGGCGAAATACCTTCAGCTCTCGGGAACAGATCCTCGCCTGGGGGCTCCGCAGTAATAGCGTCGTCTATATCACTAGCCATCCCGTTGATTCTAGGGGTTACCTCTGCGATTTGCTGATCCCTGTTAGTGTTGCCGTTGGCTTTACTCAGCATGAGAGCACGGGCTTGGATGCTGTCTATAGTTGGACTTTGGTCGACAGATGGTTCTATCGCCTGCAAATCAGGCTTTTCGGGCACGCGCAGTAATGGCGGAGCGGGACGTTCTTTTAGAAAACTATTGGTCATAAAACCTCTATATTTAAATTAATGCATATTATAACACTCTTTTATAATATTGTCTATAGTAAAAAACGACTTATAGCTACTGAGCGACACTGATAGATTCTAGGAGTCCAGCTAGCAGCTGCTGGATGTTCTTGTTGCCTGCCTCTAAAGTGGGCTGGTCTGAGGTCAAAATAACATAACTATAGGTATCACTAGGGGCGATAATATAGCCAGCATTGTGCACAAAACCCTCTATATCACCCGTTTTGTGGGCTATTTCTGTGCCTTCTGGTATGTTTTGGGGTAATACGTCGTTTAGCTCCTGCGCTAACATAAGATCTAGCAGTAGATCTCTGTACTCCTGGCTCAGACTGTCGCCGCCATGCAGCTCTTGCAAAAAGATGTTCATGTCAGCGGCAGTAGTGTACTTGTCGCCGACTAGCTCTCCGTCGGAATTGTAATTATTAACGTCGGTACTAGTTAAGCCAAGCGAGGTAAGTGTTTGGTTAGTGTTTTGCCAGCCAACGCTACGTCCCAGGTTAAAGGCGCAGAGGTTGTTGCTTACTACTATCATAAGCTCTAGGCACTCTGCCCCCGAGTATTCAATTGTCGCGGCGGTTGTTAGCCTGCCCGGTGCGTCTTGCTCTTGCAGCAGAAGTTCGTAAGCGCTGTACAGCTTGTATAGACTAGCGCTGACGAAGGTCTGCTGGTCGTTATAAGCCACGCTGTCGCCGGTAGAGGTGCTGGTGACAACCACCGATATGGGGGCATCTTGATCTAACGCCCAGGCGTCTATAGTCTGCTGAAGATCGTCGGTCATAGGCAACCGATCTAGTGGCGTTTCTACCCAGTCGGTATCGGCAGCCGTGGCTGCCGCCGTTAGTAGGGGCTGGGTAGGCAGCAAGCTGCTTGATTCTGGACTGCTATTTATCGACATATTCGCCCCCAGTAGCGACATGCCCGCAAATATGCCAAGCGAGTACAGCCCTAGACGCATTAGTCTCCGCATGCTTTGTAGTAGTATCATTGGTCTAACTTAGCACTCTTTTGGCCAAATAACTAACATAGGCGTTATCAGTGTCTAAGAGCGTAATCGCTAAGGCAGCCAAGTAGGGGCGAACCCATCTAGCTGCGAGGATAGTCTTTGTTGCTGGATATCGTAGATTACGTTATATGTACCCTGACAAACGCTATAGGCGTCGACTTGGTCAAATCGACAGCCTTCTGGACGGACTTCAATGGCAACATGACGACCGTCTAGGCTCGTGCGCGCGTTTTCTATAGTGGCGTCTTGGGCAATATCTAGACTGCTAACGATAAGCTCGGTGGTGCCGTCTTTGTAGAGCCTGACCTCCTGTTGGTTAAGCCCGTCACGAGAATCGTTAGCGACATAGACTATGCCACCTTGGTCGGTGCCTGAGGCGCTCCTTATAAAGCCTTCGGTTTCGGTAGCGATTACCTCTGAGCTGGAGCTAGCAACGTCGTATGAACTGAGGGCCTCGTTGTCTCGGAATAGCACCGAGTTACCGTCAGCGCTAAAGCCGTACAGGCCAGAGCGAGACCCGATCAATACTGGCTCGAAATCGTCAAAAGGGCTAATAGCGAAATATTGCAGACTATTTTCCTGGATAAGCGCGTAGGTACCTGTTGGGTCAATCTGCAGAGAAAATGCTTGTAGTAGGTCACCGTTGTCGTTGGTGATAGGTGAGGATACAGACGTTTCTAGGTCTATTGCCTCAACCCGGTTGGCATTAAGTGCAAAGAACTCGTCACTAACCTCGCGAAAGTCCGGGCGTATCCGATAGTATGCTCTATCCCCACGGCGAGCAACGCTTAGGTCACGCACCTGACCGTCAAAGGGCAGGGTGACCTCTCTGACATTTCGGTTATCTAGGTTAACAATAAATATTCTGTTAGATCCGTCGTCCTCGATAAGTACTGCCGCGTAAGCATCCGTCGCCGCGTACGAGCTGATCACGGCATGACTAAAGATTGACTCTGGCTCGCCGTTTAAGCCGGTTAGCATCAGATTGTCCGGGACGTCATCCTCGACATTAGTTGGACTTTCGAAATACCCGTCGGGATAGTTTCTATCTATATATAAAAGCCGCGCGGCTGCCGAAGTAAAGGTATAGCTAAAGCCACTAGATAGGGATGAGCCGCCGTCCTCACTAATGCCTGCGGCGATGTTTAGGCTGTACTTGGTCGAGCTCTGCAGATTGTCGTCCAGCGTTATGGTTATCGATTGACCGTTTGTTTGCGCGCTAAAATCTATTTCTGGTAGGAAAGATATCTTCGGGGAGTGATCCTCTTCGCTTAACCTACGGTCAAATAGTAGTCGAATAGTTTCGCCGCGCTGCAACGAAGTATCTTCTGGGCGCCGCGAGAATTCTACGAGTCGCACACGCGGACCTCTGCTTAGTAAAAGTACAGACAGTAGAATAATTAGTAGTGCACAGGTCAAAACAACGATAATGCCAGTGCGCCTATAAGAGTTAGTTGACATAGGGATTATCAGGTTCGTCTATTTGCTTTATATCGCTTATTTCGAGCGCAAAGAAGGTCTGGCCGTCTACTTCTGTTTCTACAAATACGCCCTCTACTTCTAGCCACTCGTCACTTTGGTAGGTATCCTGCCAGCCATCGATGAGTACTGGCACGCCAATAGGCTGGGCATCGACGGCACAGCAGGTAACGGCGAACCTTGCCAGCCAGACGGTGTCTGGTCCCAGCCCTGCGTCGTAGAGGAAGCCACTAAAGTTGGCAGGTTTGGTTGCAAAGTAGGAGGCATCACGCTCGCTCTGCAGGGTCTGCGCCCAGTCGCCAATCCGTAGCCCCCGCGAGGAGCCAGAAAAGAGCAGGGGAGCAGAAGTTCTACTGTCCGTTGCACCAGCTAGATTGTCGCTGGCCAGTCGCCGACCGAACGTCGACGAACTGAGCGTTCTAGCCGGCAAAAAAAGCCCCAGACCAAGCACTATGATTAACAGTATGTCTATCTTGGATAACACGATTTCGGAAGGGTCTCTGTCATTATTAGAAATGTATACCATGCTTAGTACCAGCGTGATCACTGCTGCTACACCAGTAAAGATTATATAGCGGGGGTGGATATATAGATCTAGCTGCCCGCTAATCCATAGGTATAGCACATAAACGCTAGCTATAAGCAGCATATAGATGGGCGAAAGCAATTGTTTGGGGTTAAAACGCATAAGTTACCACCAGCCCAGTTAGCGCGCTCATTGACAATGCCAGTAACGAGACGGTAATCATCAGCTCTTTAGTAAAGGTTGTCTTTAGTAGGGCGATCATCTTGATGTCTATCATTGGACCAAATACCAAAAAGCTCACGATCGAACCTGCACTAAAGGTGTTGGCGAAGGCCAGGGCAAAGAATGCATCAACGTTAGCACAGATCGATACGACAAATGCTAGCAGTAGCATGGCCACAATTGACAGCACGACATTGCTGCCAATACCAAGTAGTATCTCGCGCGGGATAAATGTTTGCACCAACCCAGCAACAATGGCGCCAAATGCTAGCATGCGCATCATTGTGTAGGCTTCGCTCGAGAAGCCCTTCGCAAAGGATCGAGATTTATGGGCAGAGGAGCTGCGAGACTTGGTGCTTTTTTTGCGGTGCACGGCGCATGTTTTGGTAAAAGAATCGGTCAGAAACTCCTGCTCGTTCTTTTTTAGCGAGATAACATAGCTTATGGTCCAAGCGATTAGTACCGTGGCGATGACGCGTGAGTATACAATAGCTGGGTCAAAACCAAATGCAGCCCAGGTAGACCAAATAGTAACAGGGTTAAGCACCGGAGCAGCCAGCAAGAAGGCGATCGCCTCGGACGGCTTAAGCCCCTGCATTACTAGAGATCTACTAAGAGGCACGTTACCGCATTCGCACACAGGCATAAAGAATCCTAAACTAGATATCATTCCTCTTCGAAAAACACCTTTTTTTGGTAGTACAGCTAACATCTTTTCTGCTGGTACATAATTATTTACGATGGTGGCCAAAAAGGCTCCTAGTACAATAAAGGGTAGAGCCTCTACAAATATGCTCATTGCTAACGTAACAAAGTCTTGAATAATATTAGGAAGGATCAAAGACCCCCTTAGCTGGTCACTAGCAATGAGTAGCAAGGTAGTCACAAGCACCAGTATGATAGGTTGCATCTGCGACCTACTCAAGACACTATTCATTCTTAACGCCTTCAACATAACTCTAATTATACCTATAAATAAGCATTTATTCCTCTCAGTCTTTTATGGGTTGTTGTACAATTACCACTATGAAAGAATTCTCTGAAATTCGAAGTAATAAATATCAAAATAAACTCATCATCTCTAACTTTCTGAATGGTTTTATATTTTGGTATGCCGTAGAAAAGCTATTTATGAGCAGTATTGGCATCAGCGTTGGACAAGTCGGGCTAGTGACATCATTCTTATTCCTATCCATATTTATATTCGATATACCTTCTGGGATCTTAGCGGATAGATGGTCCCGCAAAGGTACTGCCGTAATCGGAGCTGTATTTTCGGCATTAGCTTCTCTTGTCTTGGGCTTAAGTGCAGGTATCGGTGTGTTTATAGCTGGCTACATACTCCACGGCATATTCGTATCTGCCCTCTCGGGAACTTACAGTGCCATGATGTACGACTCGATCATAGACTGTAGTGCCAGTCTCAAGAAAAAAATATTTACAATTATGCAGGGACGGCTGCAGTTTGCTTATCTTGGAGGGGTGACTCTTGGAAATATTACGGGTAGCGTATTGGCTCGTGACTATTCTCTGAATACTTTATTCTTTATATCAATTATCCCTGCGCTCCTTAATGTCGCTTTATTATTAGGGTTGGAGGAAGAAGGCAAACATTCTTTAGGCAAGAGGGACAAGGGGATCAGAAAAACTCTAAACTTACCTCAGAAGAGCCGCTATTGGTTGGCCGTATTCTTGACGTTCGCAATCTTAACTCAGTTTCGTAATGATTATTTTCAACTATTTACGGTCGAGATTGGTGTTAGCGATGCCTTCGATGTGGGGATGATATGGACTGTGCTTATAGTATTAGTGGCCATGGGAAGTCTTTATGCTCATAGGCTATCGGCTTATTTTAAAGAGATAGTCGTCTTAATTCCAATATTATTTATCATTAGTATAATTGGCGGATGGTTAGGCTTATTGATCCTTGGGATCGCTGGAGCATTGCTGGGTGCTATATCTGTCCTACTTAGCGAGAGGCTTAACTCGACATTCCCTTCGTCTCGAAGATCTATATTGCTGTCGACTATTTCCAGTATTAAGAGCATAGTAGCTATTGGGTCTACTATAGTCATCGGGCTTGCAGGGGAGAGTTTAGGGTTGGCCAACACTGCGGCCGGCGTCGGCGCACTCTCCTTAATTTGCCTTGCTTTAGTGCTATCTCTTAGCAAAAGATCCTTTAATTAATTGGTGTAGAAGCGATTGATTAAAGCGTGGAAGTGACGTCATCAATTTGTGTTCAGCATTCTCTCATATAAAGGGAGTATAATGATGATATATTTTCTCGTAGAGACCACCTCAAACAGCAAGACTAAAGAAGTAAAATGTAAAGTTAACTTTACATTTTCTAATCACGTATGTATTATGTTTTTACCGCTAGAGCTTCGGCTCTCGTGGAGGGATAACGTAATATTCAGCCTTCTCCGGCTGACACTCTTGTAAAGGAGAAAACGTGAGAAAAAACATATCATCAAACGCAATGTCCATGGCCATGTTCGGGCTTATCGCATCAGCCTCTATTGGCGGTGCTGTGCTGTCTGCACAAAGCACGGACACCCAGAGTCTTGAAGCACCACTTGGTAGCCAAGCAGCCGTGGACCTTATATCAACATCTGACACAGTCGAGATCCAGACAGTAAGTAGTAACGATAATCTCTACACCTACTCTGTCACCATCAACAACGTCAGCGACACCCAGCCACTAGCACCAGGTATCTACGTCATCCATGACGACCGTGCTAGCCTAAACTTTGCTGGTCAGCTTACTCCAGCAGCCTTCGAGCCACTAGCCGAGATCGGTAACCCGACCGAAGCTGCCGAGCTTGTGCGCACTCTGCCAGGAGTTGCCGAGGTCATCGTTGTAGAGGCGCCAATTGGCCCAGGCGGGACATACGAGTTCCAAGTAATTGCCCCAGCAGGCTACCTACTGTCCGGCCTACAGATGCCGGTTGGTACTAACGATGCGCTTTCCCTCATTGACTCTATCGTACTGGGCGCAGAGACTGTTACGGTCGACGCAGCCAACTACGACAACGGCACAGAAGAAAACTCTCCACTCCTATCTGGATTCGAGGGCGGCCAACCTGACCCAAGTCGAGGCGCCGAGAACATCGAGAACGGTACACCAACCGACCCACAAGAAGTTTTTGCTCGCCACGAGCAGCTAACCGAGACTGTCTTGCGACTGTCGCTTACAGCTAGCCTCCCAGAAGCACCAGCCGATGAGACACCGACAACTACACCGGTTATCGAGGACGATGCTCCAGCAGCCGAATCTCCTGCTGATGAAGCAGAGGTCGAGCAGAGTGTCTTTAACGTCACCATCAACAACGTCAGCGACACCCAGCCACTAGCACCAGGTATCTACGTCATCCATGACGACCGTGCTAGCCTAAACTTTGCTGGTCAGCTTACTCCAGCAGCCTTCGAGCCACTAGCCGAGATCGGTAACCCGACCGAAGCTGCCGAGCTTGTGCGCACTCTGCCAGGAGTTGCCGAGGTCATCGTTGTAGAGGCGCCAATTGGCCCAGGCGGGACATACGAGTTCCAAGTAATTGCCCCAGCAGGCTACCTACTGTCCGGCCTACAGATGCCGGTTGGTACTAACGATGCGCTTTCCCTCATTGACTCTATCGTACTGGGCGCAGAGACTGTTACGGTCGACGCAGCCAACTACGACAACGGCACAGAAGAAAACTCTCCACTCCTATCTGGATTCGAGGGCGGCCAACCTGACCCAAGTCGAGGCGCCGAGAACATCGAGAACGGTACACCAACCGACCCACAAGAAGTTTTTGCTCGCCACGAGCAGCTAACCGAGACTGTCCTACAGGTAACAGTTGCTCCATCAACGGCAGAGCAAGATCTATCTGATATCGCTTGTCATTTTGTAGGGTACGACCGCAATAACAGCGAGTTCTCGATCGAGGACGGCCAGGCTGTACCTCTATTCACAAACGTAGGGCTGATGATCAACAGCGATTCTGATGTTACTAGCTATGACTGGTACGCAGACTACGATGGAGATGATCTATCGCCAGTTCTTCAGCAAGAAGTGCAGGGGAGTGACTGGAGCTATACAGTGTGGAATGACGGAGCGTTTACATTCAACGCAGAAGTTACAAATGCTGACGGTGAAGCCGCAAGCTGCTCTATAACAGTGCACGCTGACGCCATGCCGGTTGGCACAGAAAGCTAAGTCAGCTTACTGCTTAAGCACAGGGGTTCCTAAAAATCCCAGAGAAACACACCTACACCTAGTAGGTGTGTTTGCTTATTAGAGCTTATCTCTGGCGCACAAGCCGCATAGGCCGCTAAGCTCTAGCTGGTGGCCCTGCAAGCTGTAGCCGGCTTTGGTAGCGATATCTTTGATAGACTCCTCGATAGCGTGATCATCTATGGTTTCGACCTTGCTACAGGAGGTGCAGAATATATGGTGATGGTGAGGGT
This sequence comes from uncultured Candidatus Saccharibacteria bacterium, assembly GCA_964534605.1. Lineage (GTDB taxonomy): Bacteria > Patescibacteriota > Saccharimonadia > Saccharimonadales > VXPC01 > CAZHOS01. The sequence continues at coordinate 7,035 of CAZHOS010000002.1, read as the reverse complement.
TTAGGACATCACTTAGTTCGTAGCGTGGCTTACCTTTGCTGTCCGACACAACCTTGATAATGTCGGCCTTGAGCAGTGTGTCTATCGACCTGTATATGCTTACGAGGTGACTACACACGGCAGAATCTGCTATCTGCTTAATTGTTTGCGGTCTGCTTGACTCTGACAGCACAGTAATAACACGCAGTTTTGTCTTCGTGCAGCGCAGGCCTTTCCTGCGAATAAGCTGAGTTATCTCTTCATCTGTTTTTTGCATTAATACACATTATTGCAAAATATTTGCAATAAGTATAGATATGATCTATTGTGTAACCTATGAAAATAGCATTCGTAGGTAAAGGTGGCAGCGGTAAAACCACCGTGGCATCGATGTTCGCTGAGTTTG
>CAZHOS010000002.1:0-6550 GCA_964534605.1 uncultured Candidatus Saccharibacteria bacterium | reverse complement strand
GTAGGTAAAGGTGGCAGCGGTAAAACCACCGTGGCATCGATGTTCGCTGAGTTTGAGGCTTCCAATAATAAGAAAGTGCTTGCTCTTGATGCTGACATTAATCAGCATATGGCAAGTGCACTTGGTTATAGCGGCGAAATGCGAAGCCTGGGGCTTGAGCTCGACCAGATAAAAAAATATCTACGGGGCGACAACCCTAGGTTTACTGCCAAAGAAATGCAAAAGACAACTCCTCCTGGAAAAGGATCGAACTTTGTAATCCTAGATACTAAAGATTGGTTTATGGATAGGTACGCTGTAGAGACAAAGGGTGTCCTAGTAGCAGGTGCGGGCGAAATACCAGAAGGTAACGTAGGCGTTCGCTGCTACCATGGCCTTAATGGCTCGGTCGAGCTTGTTTTGGGTCACATGTTAGATGCAGAGGACGAAAGTGTTATAGTCGACATGACTGCCGGTGCAGATGCATTCTCGTCGTCGTTATTTGCAAAGGTAGACGTAATGGTTTTGGTTGTGGAGCCAACCCTTAAATCGCTCAGCGTCTATGATCAGTTCGCTGAGAGAGTAGAGCAGCACAACCTCAAGCTTCTTGTGGTTGGTAACAAAGTACAGGACGAAGCCGATAAGGTATTTATAGAAGAGCGAGTAGATACTCTAGCGGCCGTTATTGGGCAGTCCTCTCTTGTTCGAGCCAGAGAAAGAGGCGAGGAGGATCTAAAGCTAGATTCTGATAAAGATCTTGTCGGGCAACTATCAAAGCTATCCGCTGCGATATCCGAAATACCTCGTGATTGGAAAAAGCTCGAAGAGCGAAGTCATGAGTTACATTCCAAAAATGCAGAAGACTGGATGGGTGCTGACGCAGCTGCTCAGATAGACCCAGATTTTTCGCTGCAAGACCACGCCAGTAGCCTCGGATTTTAGATTGAACAGTCTTTAGTCATTAATTTTTTAATTGATGGCTAAAAGCTGGTCAACCGATCAGTATCGTCTACACGAAAGTACATTACCATGACAATGCCAAAAACAGCGATGCTGATGAAGGATATTTCTGAAGTCAGTGATCCAGTACAGATGACAGATATCCAGCTTGAAGCTGCGATTAAGTCTTTGCGGGAAGATCTGCAGGGTGATCCTATTGGCTTCATTGCCAAGGTCGCCCCAGAGAGCGATAGCTGCGAATGTGGGTCGATTCAACTCAGTGTGATTGATCCGCGTCTCGACGAAGAAACTCGACATAGCCTCCTTCGGGTATTGGCAACGCCCTTTGGTGACATCGTGCGTGAGAGCTTTCGCCGGTCGCACGGCTACCCAAACATCCGCTTTGGATGGGACGGCATGAAGGACAGTGCGCCTCAGTTCATGTCCAGGGTAGAGATCTACAGAGTCCAATCTGCAGATGCTTCGTCAATACCTGGACCTGCACTAGCTGCAGTCATCCACGGTATCTCTATTGATATGCCAGATATCATGGCCGTTATCGAAGAGGCTAGAGTCATGCGACGTTCTATCGCTATTCCCCCAAGTCCTGGCCCTAACGGTCAGAGAGAATGGGAAAAGCTGGTGTCGGAACTGATGTTTGTATTTGCCACTCCGTTGCGGAAATACGTAGTTGAGTGGTTCTTGCGCGAGCATGGTCTGCGTATCGGTGCAGTTAACTGCTGTATGGTTCCCGTCGGCGAGGAGGGTGAGCACAACAGTGAAAGCTGGAAGAGCCACATCTTTGCCGAACAGGTCAAGCAGCAGGTCACGCCTGACTGCTAGCCAGTAAGAGTTCGGTTGACGCCGAGTAGACGGGGGCGGTGAGTCGAGGTGCGTAGCATCTCCTCACCGCCTCTTTTTCTTTTTTTGACATTTTTGTAGAAAATCAGGATAATTTCAGTTTTGAAGCGTAAGTTATGCCCTATGAGTTTTATAAAGAAGTATCGAAACCTCATCGCCGTAGCTGCGGTGTTCGCGGCGGTAACAGCAATTGGCAATATGTTTATTGGGCTAGAAGATATTGCAGCCTTTTCGGACTCTGCTCGCCAGCAGAATGAACTAATGCCAATCCTTGCGTCTGCACTATTTGTGGCCGCTTATATAGTTGTGGCGGCTTTGTCGTTGCCCATCGCCTCGATATTAACACTAGCAGCAGGCGCTATATTTGGCACCTTTGCGGGCTCTGCGCTGGTTGTGGCAGGTGCGACTATTGGCAGCACTTTGCCATTTTGGCTAGTAAAGCACAAATTCTCTGACGCCATTCGCATGAAGTACCCCGAGGCAACGAATAAATTTACAGACGGAGTAGACGGATCAGAGGAGCTCTTTCTCCTCAGTGCGCGCCTGGCCCCAATATTCCCGTTCTATGTCACCAATGCAGTCAGCGGGCTCAGCTCCCTAAACCTCAGGAGATACATGGCAATAACGGCGTTCGGCATTGCCCCAGGTACCACCGCTTACGTCTTTGCTGGTTCGCGTATCGAGCAAGCAATCGCATCCGGTAGTTTGCTAGACAGCTCTATCCTTATAGGTTTGGCAGCCCTGAGTATCGTTAGCTTTGTCGGAGCCTTCGCCAGTAAGAGGATTCGGGATGGCAAGCTTAGTGGCCTATCATTTGCCAAGCAGATGGATAGCTAGGGTCGCAACGATAGTACAGACTGGCCAAACACGTTAATACCGCCTTTTGTTCGCTTACCCTTAGCAAACTCAGCTATGCTTTGGTGAGTGTTGAGGTAACCAATATTGGCAAGGTTAAAATACAGCGTAACTGGGCTATCTTGAGCGTCGTCCGACAGCCGAAGGTATAAGCGGTAGTCACTATCATTAATCTTGGCAGCAACGATGCCCCTGTAGATACCCATGAAGTAGCCAGAACTTTGCTTGATCGTTATGCCTTTTTGCTTATTATCCTGTAAAACAATTTCCACTAACTCTAGTTCCTCTAGGCGCTCTATTGCTGCACTGCTCATTTTGGCATGGACCATGCGGATATCGTCGCCAGCTATGACAATTCTCTGATCACGGCGGATGTCGGTTGAGCGCTGGAAGCCACTTGTCGCTCGCATAGATAGTTTGTCTGCCGCACCGTCTCCTACGTCGTCAGTATCGAGGTTGGCCAGGTCGGCAGCATAGAGGTACTCGTTTACTCCAGACCAGATACTTTTTGGCGTATCCGATTCGTTAAAAAACAACCCTATTCTGTGCAAGATTCTGTTCATGACCGCCGTCTCTGTTATTAATAATTTATACCCAAGCCATATCAGGGAAGGTGAGGCCCTAGGTGGTTATGCACATTCAATATAACCACTTTTGGACCTCACATATTTAGACGTAAGCAGGATAAGGATAGTAACAAATGATCAAAAGTAATTATTACTACATTTTATTTGTTACATTATAGTCAGTGGGCGCGTCTAAAGAGTATTAAGGAATAAAGTGAGTACGTAGCTGATGGTACCAGACAAAGAGAGCCTAGAGCTTTTACAGCAAGACATGGAGTCTACCGATAGCTCTGTTTTTGAGGACTATTTTAACGAGTTTGGAGACTTGGTCTTCAAGCGTTGCTACTCGCTGCTTGGTAACTACGACGAGGCCTCAGACGCTTCGCAGCTTGTCTGGACCAAAGTTTATTTTGCCTTGCCCGGCTTTCGAAGGGACGCTAGTTTTAAATCTTGGCTATACCGGATTGTTTACAATCAATGTATTAGTACTATGCGCAAGAGGTACAAACATATACCTCTAGACGACTCGATAGAGATCGACCCCTCGCTAGCTAAAGAAAGCCTTAGTAAGCAGATACAAACAAAACTAGATACCGAGCATTTGTTAAAGGTGATCAGTCACGAAGACCGCGCTCTTATATATATGAAGTATGTCGACAATTTTAAGTTTGCAGACATCGCCAATACAATAGGAGTCAAAGAGGGTGCTTGCAAGATGAGGATCCTGCGCATCAAGCAAAGATTAAGGGACGAGTATGAAAAAACGAACTAAGACCACCACCAAACCAGTAACCCCGAAGAAGATCGAACCACCAGGCAACTACCGGGATATGGTCGACAAGAACGTGAATATCGCAAAGGTCGCCGTAGATATCCTGGATTTATACCTAGGCAGCTTCAATAGCATTGTAACTAACAACAAGGAGAAATAATGGACCAATCAACAGACATAGCGCAAATAATCGACGACACTATCAACGAACTTGGAGCGCTGGTCAGTACGTGGGTGCCCAAGCTTATCACCCTGATAGTCATCCTACTAATCGGCTACATAATCGCCCGCATAGTGCGCGCGGTCGTTACCAAGGCGACGTCAGTCGGTAAGATCGGCGAGACGCTTACCGGGCCAAAAGTCAAAGCCCAGCTAAAAAAGACTGGCATGAGCGCACCGCTACCAAGCATCATCGGTAAGACCTTCTACTGGCTAGTCTTTTTGCTATTCCTGTCATCCGCAGCCGAGAGCATCGGCCTTAGCTCGGTTAAGGAAGGCATTAACTCGGTGTTCGCCTATATACCGAATGTCATATCAGCCTCCATACTGCTCGGGGCGGTAGCCATGCTGGGCAAATTAGTAAACAGGATTTTGGCAACTAGTTTGCAACAGATGCAGATCAACTTTGCCGGTGTTATTGCCAATATTGCCAGCAGCGTGATCATCCTCTTTGGGGCGGTCATTGCCTTGGCAGAGCTAGGTTTTGATACCAATCTGCTAACCAATAATATTACCGTCATTGTTGCTGGCGCTGTCGCTATACTCGTACTAGGAGTGGGCCTGGGTTCTCGTGTTTCTGTCGAGAATATTATTGCCGGCTACCACGGCCGCCAGGTCTACAGCAAAGGCCAAAAGATCACTCACGGCGACATAAAAGGCAAAATAAAAGAAGTCACCAGCTTTGCCGTAGTCGTAGACGCCGGCGACACCCAGCATGTCATCCCCTTTAGTAAACTAATGAAGTAAAGCTCCCGCTAATTCCGTGCATTAAACGCCAGGCATATGCCGCGGCGTTTTTGCTGCTAGAGAGTGTTTACTACCTCCGTAAAAGTTAATTATTAAACGATTTCTAAAAAACATTTTGTCGAAGTATGTATAGAATGTTTTAGACGATAAGTAAGTCGTAAATTGTGTAAAGCTATGTGTGTACTTAGAGTTCCGCGCATATGTCTTTGGGGGAGGTAAGGTGTACTACAGATCTACTAATTTGACTAGAAAGCCACATGGGCTGGCGATATTGTTTTTATTTGTTGCTGGTTTAGCTTGGGTTTTACCCCCATCTATACAGCCTTCAACACAAGCAACAGATGCGCCTAACATATGGTCCTCTGGGCTAAGCGTACATTCCTCAACCCTACTAGGAGAGGATGCGCCTGGGCGATCAGGCTGTCAGGTAGTAGATGACGCACGCCTTAGAAATTACGATGATGTTTACAGCTCTAACGAAGAGCGCATGGCGGACATTAATAATTGGGTAGTTGATAGGAGTGTTGTTCGTGAATCTTGTTTTGTAGACACAGACAACGGACTGCTATCAATAGACAGCCCCTCGGTCCAGTACTGGGCACCAAGAGGCGACCTTAACGATCTAATACGTGTAGAGGAGCCAGTGATACCGGTGCCTAGTAGTAGGGTGGTGCTCAAGACTACAGGCCAGTCATCTTCTGATCCAAGCTTTAGCTCTCGCTATAGCGTAAATTACAATTTGTTCGAACAAGACCCGGTAATTGGCGAACTGGGGCTAAGATTTTTCGGCACAAGGACTAACCGGATATTCCAAAAGGAGTGGCGTTTTAATGTCCAAGCAGAGCCTCTTGAATTCACCGATGGCAGACCCATGTCTTTCTACAACACGTGGGCCTTCTCTTCCAACGGGCGCTACGCAGTTGTGGCCATGGCCTACGGTGCGCTGGTACGGATAGATTTCGAGAAGCAGGAGATCACGCCTTTTTACGAGATTAGCTCCAGCTCTAGGGGCTGGTCTTTAGCCATAAGCAATGATGGTCAGTATGCTTATTCGGCTCGTACACCGTCAATCACTTATGGCATTGGCTCTAGTCGGATCCACCACCTAGCTGGTTGTCAGACTACTTATGACTTCGATGGCTATGTATTGGGGGGTAATAATACCGAAGGTTGTAGTAGTATATCGATTAGCGAGGACCTAGAGGCTGCATACCCAGACCCGCTTAACGGCCAGCGATTGCCCTCTAGTCCGCAGTTTAGCCCTAACGGCGCCGAGCTAACGATAGACGTTGTCGACGAACCCTCGATAAACCCTCGTACACGCATAATTTTTTCTGCAGAAGGCTACACCAGCAGCGCCCGTGGCTATTTGGCGCTTGGCGACAGCTTTAGCTCTGGCGAAGGCGACACCCAGGGAGGCACATGGTACGAACCAGATACAGACAATCAGGGTGATACCGAAACGTTTCTAGGACGTAACCTGTGCCACCTATCACGCCGCAGCTACCCATACCTACTAGCAGTCTCTAAAGGCTACCTTAACAGTAACCTAGCTAGTCCCCCAGCAGATGGCCTCTTCCACTCAGTAGCCTGCTCGGGCGCTAAAATCCAT
>CAZHOS010000001.1:38785-105768 GCA_964534605.1 uncultured Candidatus Saccharibacteria bacterium | reverse complement strand
TGACAAAACAGTTAAGACTGTCATCGAGATACCAAAGGGTAGTATGCTCAAGGCAGAGTGGGACAGGCATAACGAATATTTCGTATTAGATAGAGTAGAGCCTGGCATCTTTGCCAAGCCTGTCAACTACGGTTTCTTGCCACAAACTCTGGACGAGGACGGGGACGAACTAGACACACTTGTTGTTACGGCCGAGGGTCTACCGATGGGACTTGTCGTGGCTGAGGCTAAAGTGATCGGTATCATGAACTTTGACGACGGCGGAGAGATGGACCACAAAGTCATCGTCGTACCGGGTGATGATCGCCACTACGGCAGCATAGATCACGTGGACGGTCTGGGCGACAGCTGGAAGAAGCAGATCGAACATCACTTTACACACTACAAAGACCTCAAAAAAGCTGGCAGCACCAAAGTGCTTGGTTTTGATGGTCCAGAGCAAGCTTGGAAGGTTATCGAAGAGTGCCGTGAGCGTGCTTTAGCCAAACCCTGGTGGTAATTTAATGACAGACTGGGAAGAGAAGTTTCGGGGGAGTATATGGCAGGTTAGTCAGCAGCAGCGTTCGGACGGCCGCGTTTTTGAGCTGGCTAAGCGTACAGCCGGTGTTCGAGTATTACTGACGAAGGACGGCAAGATTCTTTTGAACCGCGAAAAGCGCCACGAGCTCGGGTTGCAGTCAGACTTGCGACTGCCTGGCGGCAAGGTGTATGACGACATTAGTGAGTGGATAGCTGATTATAAAGATGCAGACAAAATAGAGTCTAGAGCCTACAAAGCTGCAGCGCAGGAGATGCACGAAGAGTGCGGCATACTCATTAAACCCAAAGACCTAATGCTTATCAAAAAGGATGTCAACGGCGGCAAGGGCGAGTGGGATCTCTACTATTTCTACTGCGAAGTATTTACAGTAGACCCAGATGGGCCATCACATGATCAACATGAGGCGAGCGAGATAGAGGGCTGGCAGTGGTTCGATAAGAAGGCTGCGTTAGCAGAGGCTCTAGATGTAGCTGTTGGCATGAGCGAATCTCGTAGTGCGCGCTACGTAGCATCCTGGGCTTCAGGCAAGTTGTGATCTAGCTATCTGTAGGGTCCTTCCTGGTTGTTGCTAGCTTGTTGGCGCGTGCATCGCTGCTAGTCTCCAGTATGTCGGCGGTAGAGGGCGAGTACTCTCTTATTAAATAGACATTCTATTCTATCGCAGCAGATTATTGAAAGTATAACTATCATGTAGTTGGTTTTACCTTGAGCAAAAGCGCTGTTTGAGGCTATAATATATGCATAAGCAAGAAAGTGTACGTATACATAAAAAGTGAGGGAGACACACATGAAGACTAGGGTGGCAATAAATGGTTTTGGACGAATCGGACGCAATACATTCCGCGTGGCGTTCGACCGCGATGATATAGAGGTCGTTGCGATTAACGATCTAACAGACAACAAGATGCTGGCACATCTTCTAAAATACGACACTAATTACGGACAATACCATCACCCAGTTAGCTCTAGCGAGAGCGGCATCAAGGTTGGTGATACCGAGATACCCGTAACGTCCGAGCGCGACCCCCAGAACCTCCCATGGGGCGAGCACAATGTAGACGTTGTGATCGAGTGTACAGGAATCTTCCGCACAACCGAGAAGGCGAGTCTTCACTTGCAAGCTGGCGCCAAGAAAGTTGTTATCAGTGCACCCGCCAAAGACGACGATACACAAACAATCGTTCTTGGTGCCAACGAGCATGACCTTGAGGGCGCCCAGGCTAATGTCATCAGCAATGCTAGCTGTACAACCAACAGCCTCGCTGCTGTTATGGACATTATGGACCGCGAATTCGGTGTATCTAAGGCTATGATGACAACTGTGCACAGCTACACTGCCGACCAACGTCTGCAAGACGCTCCGCATTCTGACTATCGCCGAGCACGTGCTGCAGCTCAGAACATTCTGCCCACAACCACAGGTGCAGCTATTGCTGTCACAAAAACCGTACCAAATCTACAGAATAAGTTCGACGGTATGGCTGTCCGTGTTCCGACCAGTGTCGTTAGCATGAGTGACGTTACTATGCTGCTCAAGAAGTCTACAACGGTCGACGAGGTCAACAATACGCTCAAAAAACTGGCTGATGATCTCTATTATCAAGGCATAATCGCCGTTACAGAAGAACAGCTAGTTAGCAGCGACTTTATTGGCAATAGCCACAGCGGTATTATAGATCTGCCACTTACTAACGTCGTTGACGGAGATCTAGTAAAGGTAGTTGTCTGGTACGACAACGAGTGGGGTTATAGCAACCGACTAGTCGAGCTTGTTGCAGATGTGGGCAAAATGCTGCATGGCCAACCTGCGCCACAGGGCCGAACAGACGAAAGCGCCTGAGCTACCAGGTATGCCTAGCCAGAAATCAGCAGGAGTTGTCGTTGTCGGGGCCGATCACAATGGCTTCCACTTAAAAGAGATCCTAGAAAAACACTTACAAGGCCTTGGCTACGAAGTCCACGATAAGGGCAGCAAGCGACTTAAACCAGACGACGACTTCCCATTGCTTGCCAGCAAGGTTGTGCACGACATGATAGAGCACGGCGATGAGTCCCGGGGCATCCTTATCTGCGGTAGTGGACAGGGTATGGCGATTGCCGCCAATAGATATAAAGGTATGCGGGCGGTAGTGTTGCAGGACAAAGAACAGGCCCGGTTGGCCCGCAACGACGACGATGCTAACATTTTGGCGCTGCCGGCCTTCGAGCTAGAAGACGATCCCGTCAAAGTCTACGACATCGTAGAGACTTGGCTTAACACACCGTTCGAGCGTGCCCCAAGAAGACTTCGGAGGCTACGGCAGCTAGATGAATTATCGTAATTGATTACATTTTTACTAGATATAATTCCATTGCCAATCTATTTCAGTAATTTAAACGATAAATTCACCTTAAGATATCCCGTAATTTCATGCAGACTATATACAATCTTTACATATAGTCAAAAAGCCGCCTATGCTATATCGGACTGAGCTCTTCAGTATCGTTAGCAATTCTGAATAATACGCCGTAGTCTGTGCCATTAGACTGCAGCCAATAACGTATAGTGCCGCAGTTCGGACCGTCTTCGTTATCGTGAGTTTTATCAACTTCTTGAACAAGATCTATCTTGGATGTGTAGTAGATTAAGTTAACGCCTAACCCAACACTGCCGCAATCGCCAGTCGCAGATGCAATGTCTGCATCATAGTAGATTGGCCTATTGTCCAGTGGTTTTGTGGGTGGCTCTGGGATGAAGGCCTCAACTTCAGGAAGGTTCTCTAGTATTTCTTCAATTTTGATATTAACGTTTGTAGAGTGGCCAAAAGACCTAAAATACTCATCTTGCCACCACTCATTCTGGCCTGTTTCTATAGCATAGGCCAGTAGTCCTTTTTCTACAATCTGAAAAGCAGATAGTATGCGTGAGGCTGCTGCCTTATTTTGCGCTCCTCGTGCTGTAGATAGCACAATACTCGATAGGAGGCCTATGATTGCTATAACTATGAGCATTTCGATAAGAGTAAAGGCTTGGTTATTATTCTTGAGTCTTAACATACTATATTGCCTCTGGTTCTAGTGCGTCTTCTGCATCAAGTAGTGGAATTTCAGGCTCACTATTGGGGATAATATCTATTGGCACATCAAAGCCGACATCCAGTACGCCGGCGTCGATCAATAAATAAGTTGCTGCAAAAATAACTGTAGCCGCGATAAGCATTATTTTTTGTCGCTGAGCATCTTTTTCTAGATCGCCCGTAGTTTGAGTACTGGAGTCGATTTTTGATCTTGAAGCAGCATTTGGATCATTGCTCTCTTTAGGCTTTACTGCTTTCTTTTTATGTGGCTTCTTGGAGGCAAGGGCGCTGCGTTTGTACTTCTTTTGGCGGATGTTCACGAAGTACTGCTTGCTGGCGATTAGCTGCTTTACAAATTCACTACGCTCGTCGTCGCTCTTAAAGGCGTGGTTGCTTGTATTGGGGGTTTCTTTTTTTGGTGTTTTCTGGGCAGCATCTTTGGCTCCAGTTTCTGCTGCTGGTGAGTCTGGCTCTATTGGTTTTATTTCTTTTCTGTCCATGCTTGTGTTTATTCTACTATAAGACGAACGTTCTTGGTACTATTGTTGCATGAGTATTATCGTACCAACAGTTTTAGCACGCAACCGAGAGAGCTACGATCAAGGCATGGACAGCATAAAGGGATTCACTAGCCGTGTGCATATAGACCTTATGGAAGAAGATTTTGCCGGCGTATCGTCTATTGCCCCAGATCAAGTCTGGTGGCCAGAGGGGTTGGAAGCAGACATACATGCCATGTACGGTAATCCTGCTGAGTATTTGGATTCCTTAATAGCCCTACGCCCGAATACCATTGTTCTGCATGCCGAGGCGCAGGGAAATATACGTGCCATGCTGTCTGCAATAGGCGCGGCAGGCATAAGACCGGGTATTGCATTGCTGCCAGACACCCAGGTGCCAGACGTAGAGTACTTGTTGGATAAGGCCCTGCATGTACTCGTATTTGGGGGCCACCTTGGCCATGACGGTGGCGTGGCAGACCTCACTCAGCTAGCAAAGGCTAATCAGCTGCGCCAGCAACACCCTAATGTCGAGATTGGCTGGGACGGCGGGGCCAACGCAGATAACGTGAGTCAACTAGCAGAGGCTGGGATAGACGTAATATTTGCAGGTAGTGCTATACGCGGGGCAGATGATCCACAAAAAGCTTATGAATACCTCAGCTCTTTGCTATAATCACAAGCAAGATGGGAAAAGTTAAGAACTATACACAAAAGAAGCGCAGCATAACGCAGTTGCAGCGTACAGCAAATAATATTCGTAAAGACATCGTTAGTATGCTGGAAGAGGCCGGTAGTGGTCACAGTGCTGGCCCGCTGGGATTGGCCGATATATTTACAGCGCTATACTTCGATGTCATGAAGCACGACCCAGACGATCCAGACTGGGACAAGCGCGACGTTTTAATCCTCAGTGCCGGCCATACCGTGCCAGTACGCTACGCCACCATGGCGGAAGCCGGTTATTTTAGCAAGAAGGAGCTAAAGACTCTACGCAAGTTCGGCACAAGGCTGCAGGGACACCCAGAGCGCACAAAGCTACCCGGCATGGAGAGCACCAGCGGTCCGCTTGGCTGCGGACTTAGCCAGGCATGTGGTATCGCAAATGCCTGGAAGATGCAGAGCATCAAACATCGTTGGATCTATGTCGTTATGGGTGACGGCGAGCTTAACGAAGGAAATATTTGGGAAGCGGCAATGTACGCCAACCGCTATCGCCTCAATAATGTTATAGGCATAATCGACCGCAACAACATCCAGATCGACGGCGCCACCGAGGATGTCATGCCGCTAGAGGATCTTAGCGCTAAATGGGAGGCCTTCGGCTGGCATGTGATCGAGATTGATGGCAATAATATCGAATCTGTCATCGATGCTTGTGCTCAAGGCAGAGCCATACTAGAAAAACCGGTTATGATCATCGCCCATACTGTTGCAGGCAAGGGTGTAGACTTTATGGAATACGACTTCCATTGGCACGGTAAACCGCCTAATCACAAAGAAGCCAAAGAGGCTTTGCATCAGCTGCGCACACTTGGCGGCAAGATAACAGGGGAGCATCAGTAATGTCCAAGCCTTATTATTTAGTAGATATAGATAAAGATGTAGAGAACAAAAAGATCCGCGAAGGTTTTGGCATCGGTCTGCGCGAGGCCGGCGAGCGTGACGACTGTGTTGTTGGGCTCTGTGCTGATTTAACAGAATCGACCAATATGAACTTCTTCGCGGACGCCTTCCCAGACAGGTTCTTTGAGGTCGGTATAGCCGAGCAAAACCTCGTGACAGTTGCTTCGGGTATGGCTAGCCAGGGTCTGATACCTTTTGCAGCTAGTTACGCCGCCTTTAATCCGGGTCGTAACTGGGAGCAGATCAGGACAACAGCCGCCCTTAACGAAGTACCGGTCCGAGTCGTCGGTGCACACGCTGGCATTAGCGTTGGCCCAGACGGTGCTACACACCAGATGCTCGAGGACATTGCAATCATGCGTGCTATCCCCCATATGCTGGTTATTGCTCCGGCAGATTACGAAGAAGCCCGCAAAGCAACGTTGGCGCTGGCCGAGGACAAGGTCAACCCGGCCTATATCCGCTTGGCGCGCGAATCTGTGCCGACAGTGACAACCACCAAGACACCCTTTCAAATTGGCAAGGCTTACGTTTATGCTAGCGGCGCAGACGTCACAATTGTATCTACTGGCACCATGACCTATCACGCCCTTAAGGCAGCGCACGAACTATTTGTAGACGGTGTTGATGTCGAGGTTATCCACTGCCCAACTATCAAGCCGCTAGATGCAGCGACTATCTTGACGAGCATCCAGAAGACAGGCTGTGTTGTAACGGCCGAGGAACATCAGATAACAGGAGGGCTGGGCGGAGCGATTGCCGAGTTGGTCAGCGAGCATCACCCCGTGCCACTAAAGCGTGTTGGGGTACGAGATAAGTTTGGCCAGAGTGGAACCCCTGACGAGCTCATGAAGTGTTATGGATTAACGAGTACCCATATCAAGGCAGCTATCCACGAAGTCCTAATCCAAGCCAATAAGGCTTAGTTACCCTCGGCGTAGAACTCCAGAAGAACATCCAGTATACCTCTAGCCGCATGACGGTAGGTATCGACTAGTTCAGCCTGGAACTTCCCTATGTCTGTGTACGGTACAATAGTAAAGCCTTTGGTGCCTGTACCGGGTAGAACATTGTCGGTAGGCGGCATCTGCCCATGCATACCCACGTAAGGGTTGTAGGAGTGATTAAGTATCATGAATCTCATGTATGTAGGTGGAAATACCGCCGGATCGAACTCTTGTGTTATGACAGGGAAGAAACCCTTACCTTTACCTAGAAGGCCGTTTGATCTATTTTTTAAGCTATCTGTTTGCAAGTAAGTTGGTACTGTTAGATGGGTGTTGTAGGTATACTCATGTGATAGCTCTAGGCCTAGACTGAACCCGCTAAAGAGAGCGCTGTATCTAAAGGGCTCCTCCGCGCTAAAAGCCGCAAGATCCCAGTTGTCTGGTATTTTATCGATTACTCCGCTAGTTACACCTGGCATATTACCGATCAATATACCATGCACTGCGCATAGTAAAAACTGTAAGAAGTTTGTTGCCTACAGGGTTTATATGAGATAATGTGAGCATGTCGTTAACACTTACGCAAATTCGAGAAAACTGCCAAGCAGCCCGTAAATTAATGGAGCGCGCACGCGGCGAGAAGTTCGCCGTTGGGGCATTTAATATAGACAACCAGGAAACCTTAATTGCAATTTGTAAGGCAGCCCAGAAGTTCCAAGCGCCTGTCATGGTAGAGATCAGCAACGGCGAAGCTCAAGCCTTGGGCCTCGAGAATGTCCGTGACATGGTCGATAATTACAAAAAAGAATACGGGATCGAGGTGTATATCAATCTCGATCACAGTCCGACTGTCGAGGCTGCGAAGACCGCTATCGACCATGGCTATGAATTTATCCATATAGATATATCCCAGGCCCACAAAGACGATCCAGGCTCTATTACCGACAAAGAGATAGTCGCTGCAACTAAAGAGGTGGTAGACTATGCTACCGTCATATCCGGTGCGCTTGTCGAGAGCGAGCCACACTATTTTGGTGGATCCAGCAATGTCCACAAAGAAGCTTTTGACTACGACGAAATAAAAAAGACATTCAGCACACCAAAGGGTAGCAAGGACTTTACGAAAGCCACAGGCATTGATACGTTCGCGGCTGCAGTCGGCAACCTACACGGCAGCTACCCAGTACCCAAGGTCTTGGACCTAAAGTTGCTAGAACAAGTGCGCAGAGCATTGCCCAAGGACGTTAACATTAGTCTGCACGGCGGATCTGGTACGCCCGGACACTTTTTTGAGGACGCAATTCAGATAGGCGTAACAAAAATTAATATTAATAGCGATATGCGGAAGGCATTCCGTACTACTCTCGAGCGTCAACTAAAAGAGAACCCAGATCAATTTGCTGTTATGAAACTAATGGGTGAAGTTATGGATGCTGTGCAGGCAGTCGTAGAGGACAAGCTAAAGAGCTACAACTCAACTGGCAAAGCAAACGTCTAATATTTATTTTAACCTATACGATCAGCAACAGATGGGAGTAGTTCTTTAGGATCTATCCTGTCTTCGTAGTCTGGGTTATTCCTCAGCAGCCTGACTGCGCTAGTGATTAATTTTAGGGTCCCGACATTATTGCCAGGAGTAATCCTGTTGTTGTCGCCAGTAGGCACGCAGCAAAGATGTGCATAGGATCTCTCACACATAATATTTAATCTTGCTGGCATAGTGCTCACCTCGGTCCATCCTAATCCCATGTAGTCATCGTCAAACACCCCAACAGAGACACCTTCGCCAAGTCCTATCGTAAAAAATGCTCTCTCGTCACTCAAAGAAACCCCTCCGATGTCTTTGGCTACTTTAGCCATGCGTTTACTCAGAGTAATGCCTAGACCCTCTACGGTCATTGCCGCGGCTAACAGCTCACTTCCTTTAAAGGGTTCTTGGCCGGGTGCACCAATAATAGTTGCCTTGAAAGGTGGGTATTCTTTATTTTTATATTTTTGTGACATTAATCTCACTGTAACAAACGATAAAGCTTATGCCAAGAATTTTGCAAAAAATACAACTATTCAGACATAATATGCATCAGAAACAGAACAAAAAAATCTTCAAAACCAATATTTACAGTCAAATTTCACGATCGTGAAATTTGACTGTAAAATGAATCTCATGAGTTCACGAACAGGAGAGTTAGTCTTACTCCAGCTACTAGATAATGTCAGATCAAAATTAAGTGATGACAAGTCGAAGCGTCGCAGCTTAATAGACGGGCTGTTTAACTCAAATGCAAGTGTTGGCTACAGCAGATCTAAACTTAATAGTAAGTTCGACAGTGCGTACAGGTCTGGGTATATAAGTAAGAAAAATGACGAGTCGTATGAAATAACAAAAAAAGGACTCCGTAAACTCGCCAAGCTTAAACTGCAGGCCATCACCAAGCCGGACGTATGGGACGGTAAATGGAGAATCATGATGTTCGATATACCGGAAGATAATAGACCTCTGCGTGATGCAGTTCGACGGCAAATAAAACTACTAGGCATGATCCAGCTGCAAAAAAGTGTGTGGGCACATAAGTACGAGTGCCTGCAGCAATTTAGATCTCTGGTTGATGCTTACGGCGGGAAGGGTGACATTGTATACGTCAGAGCCGAAGAGATAGAAGGATTCAATACCAGTCAAATTTCACGATCGTGAAATTTGACTGGTGGATTTAGTTTGTACAGACATGCCATAAGCTTTATTATTTAGGCATGAACAAAGACATACATATCCTATCAGTAGGTGCCGCTACACAAGACGTGTTTCTTGAGGGCGACATCCTAACCCCAGTTAACGAGCATGGTGATCATTTTATAGAGCTGCACCTAGGCGACAAGCTTTATCTAGAGGGCGCAACCTTCAGCACGGGCGGTAACGCCAGTAACGCTTCTGTAACTTTTGCCCGGCAAGGGCTGCATAGCAGCTTTGTAGGTGCTGTTGGTGATGATCCAGTCGGCTTGGCCGTTATGGATCTTTTCGCGCGCGAGCACATCGACACGACTTATACATCCGTAATGAAGAGCCTGCGCACTGGCTACTCTGTCATCCTGCTAGCACCGAACGGAGAGCGAACGATCTTGCGAGTAAAGGGCGAGACAGAGGCAGATATGGGCCATCCAGATTTCTTCACGCACCTAGACTGCGACTGGCTTTACCTGTCATCCATCGGCACGTTCGATCTAACCAGCAAGGTCATCGAGCATGCTGCCCAGCAAGAGATCTGCATGGCCTTCAACCCAGGCACACTAGACTTGCAGGACACCAAAAAGCTGCGGCCGCTAATCGACAAGGTAGACCTGCTAGCGCTTAATAAGGAAGAGACGGCCTTGTTGTTCGACGGCAAGACTAAGGAAGAACTAGCAATAAATGCCGCTAAGGACGCCAACGTTGTAGCTATAGTTAGTGACGGCCCCAACGGTGTGGCGGTGTGCGACGGGCAAAAACTATATGTAGCAGGCATGTACGAAGACGTTCCAGTAGTGGACAGAACCGGCGCTGGCGATGCCTTTGGTAGCGGATTTACGGCTATGTTCGCCCAAGGCAAATCTATCCCCGAGTGCATAACATTTGCTAGTGCAAATAGTACGAGCGTCGTTGGTCATATTGGCGCCAAGCCAGGTATTCTGCAAGCAGATGCCGAGCTCCATGACATGCCGATAGAAATATCCGATATTTAAGCCAAAATTTCTAAGCGCTTATGGTAAACTTTATTTAATGAGTAAACTTATATCAGATCTGCTGGCTGCAGAAGAACCACTATTTTCTATCAGCCTTAGGCAGCTAGAAAAAACGAGTGGTAACCCCAGTGTAGATGTACGACTAACAGCTGAGATAATGGGCAAAGTGCGCATGAAGCTCGAAGAGCTGGGCCTCGATCCAGACGACACGACTGGCAAGGAGCTCTACGAGGCTCTAATTGCCAAGATTAGCGAGCATAACGATATATTGCTTAAGACCATCGGCGGCACACACAAGGACACCGTAAGCCAGCTAATACCAAAGATCAAGGCCGCAGAAGAGGCCGTCGACGTACCGCGTGACTGTTGGGTTATGAAGAAGAGCGTTGCCAAGAAGTTCCTGCGCGATACTCCACCACCGAGCATGATGAAGTTGCTTGGTTACCGCAGTGTTGACAGTATGCTTAAGAAAGAGAACATCTTTGAGCTATTTGGTGCATTACGCTTTTCCGAAGGCGGCGACTGGCTAGACGCTTTTAATGAGAAGTACAAGACTCTTAAGCCCTCGGACTTCGAAACGCGTAAGATCGAAATTGTTGTTATGCCCGATCGTTGGGCAGACATGGCCGAAGGTTTCGTCAAGAAAAAGAAGCACAACATCACCCATAGCAAAGAGATGGGCTGCATTATTATGCTGCCAGTCAAGAAAGACCACCTGCCAGGCATTACGCTGTGGGCGCTATCACTCCTCTTCCATTACCTTAACGAAGTACGCCTCTACAGCACATTCTTTAAAATGCAGCAGGTCAAGCCAAACTTTGGCGAGATATTTGTAAACACACTGCTTGCCGATCCCTCAGACGCTGCAATTATGGCTGGCAATAAAGTCCACTGGCGAGTTATACAGCGCTATTTCGGCAAGCTAGAGAATGAGTATCATCCTGAAGTCTTCCAGCCACACGTCCAACCAGAGGACCTGCATTGGCGCCACGCCGAAAGCGTGCTTTACCAAATAGCTCCAGAGCTAAAATTTTGGGAAGACATGGATTATGTCGGAGTAATGCATGGCAAGCGCCCAGTTGTACTTAATATGATGGACGTTGCTGCTAGCTTTACGAATAAAACGCCGTATTCCAAGCGCGAGATCTACCATTTCCGCGAGGCACTCTGGAACGAAGTCTTTATGCGCTACATGGGCCAAGATATTCTAGAGGACCAGATCCTCAAGCAATTAGATAACGACCTCATAGCTCCAGAAAAACTGACTAAGGATTAAAGGAAAACACAGTAAATGGTATCAATAAACAAAAAAGGCTTCAGTACGGTTGAACTGGTATTTGTAGTTGGCCTGATTGCTATCATTTCTATTTTAGGTTTTTTGGCAATAAATCGATCAGACGATAGTCAGACAGAGCAAAATCCTACAGCAGCATCTAGTCAAGTAGGCGAAAGTTCATCAAACCAGGAGGGAGAGGCTGCATTAGCAAGAATAACTGATACGTGGCTTTTGCATGAGAATGATTTTTATAGTGTAAGAATCCCAGATGGGTGGACTTTATGCCACACAGAAAGTACGGGAACTCTGGCATCCAGTCTATGTGGTGATGACACGCCTTTGGTGTATGAAGAAGGTGTTGCAGCTCAGGTGGTTGAAGGTCCTGGGGGTATAGGGGGGTTCTTTGAGTTTATTATGCATGAGCCCGGTAAGGATGAAGGGCTTCGACCTACGATAGAAGAGCTAGAAGGTTATGTAGAGGTCGACTTGATTAGCGCTGGAGCCAACGGAACTAACGTAAGAGTCTTTAGCACTACAGGAGATGACCTAGATCAACCTCCTGAAGGCTTTGATTACCCTCATTTCCTATTTATCGTTAGCCACGATAGTGGCCAGGAGTCACGAGCATTTTTGTCAAAACAACTTCCCGACGGAACTGTTGTGGACGAAAGTAGGAGGATGCTTGCAGAAGAAATGTTGTTTACGATGGAGTTGATTTAATGAAATATAGTATTTGTATTAGCGGTGCAGCTAGCGGCGCGAGCGTTGATCGATCTTGCTCAGAAGCCTATATAATCGGGCAGGAGATCGCTAAGGCAGGGCATGTAACTACTACCGGCGCAACCGTCGGCCTACCGTTCTTTGGTGCACGAGGTGCAGTAGATGCTGGTGGGCAGAGTATTGGCTTTAGCCCTGCATCTAGCTTGCGCGAACATGTGCGCAAGTACCGCTTGCCGACTGACGTGTTTGATTATATTAACTACACCGGCATGGCTTACGTTGGCCGCGATGTGTACCTGGTGCAAAGCAGTGACGCGGTTATTACTATCGGCGGACGCTTCGGTAGCTTGCACGAGTTCACGACGGCGCTAGAGGCCCGCAAACCTTGCGGTATCCTCCTGGGCTCTGGCGGTACAGCCGACTTAGTGCCAGAACTCCTAGAAAAGCTGGACGAGCCTAGCGGCACGCGCGTCGTATTCGACAACGACCCAGTAGAGCTGGTCCGTAAAGTTATCGCACTCTGCGATGAAGAGTACAAGGATGTCAGCGACGAAGAACTACGCAAGCACGACGAAGCCTTCCAGAGCCTCGTCTGCGGCGCCCAACAAACTACCAAGAGATCTGGTTAACACCTCCGAGCATACAAAGGCTGTTAGAATAGTCTTATGAAGTTCGAGTTAACAAGTGGCTATAAGCCTGCAGGTGATCAGCCATCGGCCATTAAGCAGATGGTGCATGGTATCAATAACGGCCTAAAAGAGCAGGTACTGTTAGGTGCAACTGGCACAGGTAAGACATTTTCGATCGCCAACGTCGTGCAACAGGTGCAGAAACCCACGCTGGTGCTGGTACATAACAAGACATTGGCGGCCCAACTGTATAACGAGTTTAAAGCTTTCTTCCCAAACAACGCTGTGCACTACTTTGTTAGCTACTTTGACTATTACCAACCAGAGGCCTATGTCGCCAGGTCGGATACATATATCGAAAAAGACAGCGACATTAACGAAGAGATCCAGCGCCTACGCCACGCTGCCACCGACGCATTGTTATCCCGCAAAGACGTGCTGATAGTTGCCAGCGTAAGTTGTATTTACGGTATAGGTTCGGTCGAGGACTACGAAGGGCTTAGCATTAAGCTAAAGGTAGGCGAGCGCAAAATACGCGACAAATTTATCCGCCACCTAACAGATATTCAGTATCAACGTAACGACATTGACTTTGCCCGTGGAGTCTTCCGCGTAAAGGGCGACGTCGTCGATGTTTACCCGGCCAGTGAGGAGGTCGCCTACCGTATAGAGTTCTTCGGCTACGAGATCGAGCGTATTGTGCGCATCAATCCACTTACCGGCGAGATCGAGGCCAAGCTAGATGATCTAACTATTTTTCCAGGATCACACTACGTAACGCCTTACGACAAGCTCAAGGCGGCTATCCCCATGATAGAAAACGAGCTAGCCCACAGATCTCAGTGGTTCGAAGCCCAGAATATGATCCTGGAGTCGCAGCGCCTTACGCAGCGCACAAACTTCGACCTAGAAATGCTGCAAGAGACAGGCTTCGTGAAGGGCATCGAGAATTACTCGCGCTACCTTACCAACCGCGAGGAGGGCGAGCAGCCTGCCACGCTGATAGATTACTTCCCAGACGACTTCTTAATGTTTATCGACGAGAGCCACATGACCATACCGCAGCTGCGCGGTATGTATAACGGCGACAGAGCACGTAAACAGGTGCTTGTCGACCATGGCTTCCGCTTGCCAAGCGCCTTGGATAACCGTCCGCTTAATTTTGACGAATTTCAAAAGCACGTAAACCAGGTTGTATACGTCTCGGCTACGCCAGCTGACTACGAGCTCCAGCGCAGTCCCGAACCGGCCCAGCAGATTATCCGCCCAACTGGACTGCTGGATCCCAAGATCGAGGTTCGTCCAATAGACGGCCAGATAGACGATCTGATTGCCGAGATCCGCACCACTATAGATAATGGCCAGCGCGTATTGGTTACGACACTTACCAAGCGTATGTCAGAGGATCTTAGCGAATACCTGCAAGAGCTAGATATAAAAGTCCAATATCTGCACAGCGATGTCGACACGCTAGAGCGTAGTGATATCCTACGTGATCTGCGACTAGGTGTGTACGACGTACTTATTGGCATTAACTTGCTCCGCGAGGGTCTCGATCTGCCGGAGGTAAGTCTGGTTGCTATCCTGGACGCCGACAAAGAGGGTTTCCTGCGTAGCGAACAGGCGCTAGTGCAAACTATTGGCCGTGCAGCCCGTCACCAGGAAGGCCGTGTGCTGATGTATGCGGACAAGATAACCGGCAGCATGGAGCGCGCAATAGGCGAAACCGAGCGCCGCCGCACTATCCAGGAGCAACACAACAAAGATAACGGTATAACGCCAGAGAGCATTAAGCGCGCAATCGAGAGTGCCATGCCAAAGGGCGAGAGCAAAGACGACAAAGCCCGCAAGGCTTTCCAAAAAGACATTAAAAGCATTCCAGAAGACGAGATACCCAAGCTTATTAAGCAGCTAGAGAGCCAAATGCACTTACATGCTGCCAACCTAGAGTTCGAGAAAGCTGCCGACCTTCGCGACCAAATAGATCAATTAAGATCAAAAATTGACTAGCAGAGTCTCAGTTACGTGTATAATTACACATAAGTATGACAAAAATAACAGCAGAAGAAGTAAAAAAGCTAGCATCGCTTGCTAAACTGCAACTGACCAATGACCAGATCGATGCGTTCCGCAGCGAGATGGAGTCCATTATGGGGCTAATAGACCAGCTGCAGGCAGCGGATGTCGACGAGTACGAACCAACAGAGCAAGTAACAGGCCTGACTAACGTTGCGCGCCCAGACGAAGTTACACAGCAAGCTGCCGAAGCTGCAGATCTTGTAGCGCTAGCCAAAGATTCCCAGAACAACCAGTACAAGGTAAAGAGGGTCTTGGGGTAATGAAGTCTATCAAGCAACTAGCAGACGACGTTCGTGGAGGTCACACTAGCAGTGTGGCTCTGGTGCAAGACGCGTTAGACAAGGCTGCAAAGTCAATAGAGCTCAATATTTTTCTAGAAATATTCAAAGAGCAGGCGTTAGAACAGGCCAAAAACATTGATGCTCGTGTTGCTAAAGGTGACAAGTTAGGTAAGTTGGCTGGTGTACCTTTTGCGGCTAAGGACAACTTCCTCTATGCATATGGCAAGACAACAGCTGCAGCCGATATCCTCAGCAACTTCTCCTCGCCAATTACGGCCACAAGTCTACAGAAGGTTCTTGATGAAGATGCCATCCTTATAGGCAAGGTTAATTTGGACGCCTTTGCTCACGGCGGCAGTACCGAGAACAGCTTTTATGGACCTACCAAGAACCCTCACAACACTACCAAGGTGCCCGGCGGGAGTAGCGGTGGCTCTGCGGCTGCAGTGGCGGCTGGTATCGTACCCTTTGCTCTAGGCTCGGACACAGGCGGGTCTATTCGTCAGCCGGCCAGCTTTTGCGGTGTCGTAGGCTACAAGCCTACATATGGATTAGTATCTCGTTACGGTGTAGTAGCCATGGCTAGCAGCACCGACTGTATAGGTCCAATCAGTAGCAGCGCAACTGATGCCAGCTATCTAATGGAGATTCTAAGGGGGAGAGACCCACTCGACGGTACAACGCTGGATTCTTCCCAGATAATTTGCCAGATTACTGATGCTAAAAACCTCAAAATCGGCGTTATAAAGGAATACACACAGGGGCTAGACAAAGACGTCGCGGACGCTTTCGACGCATCTATTAAGGTCCTAAAGGCCGCGGGCCACACGATTACAGAGATTTCTATCCCTAGTAGTGCTTTGTCGCTACCGTGCTACTACGTGCTGGTGCCGGCAGAAGTTAGCAGTAACCTTAGCCGTTACGATGGAATCCGCTACGGCAATCTTGACGAAACCGCCGGGAGTTTAGAGCAAGCGTATCTTGGCACACGCAGCAAAGGTTTTATGCCCGAGAACCAGCGACGGTTGATGATTGGTACATACGTGTTGAGCTCTGGTTACTTCGATGCATACTACAAAAAAGCCCAGCGCCTACGTACTCGCTTGATCCGTGAGTACGAAACAGCACTAGAGGGTGTCGATATTTTGATCGGGCCAACAAGTCCAACTAGTGCTTTTGACATAGGCGGCAGGGTAGACGATCCGGTCAAAATGTATCAGACAGACATCATGACAGTTGGTGCTAACTTAACAGGCATGCCGGCAATTAGTATTCCACTTAAATCTAAAACGATGCCAGTAGGCCTACAGATTATTAGCGAGCAGCGTAAGGACGGCCTGGTTCTGTCGGCCGCCGCTCAAATAGAGGAGGATTTATGTCAATAACCTTACTTATCGCTGTGGCAGTTTTTGGTATAGCTGTACTGAGCTTTGTGTCGCTATTTAGCCGCAAGAGCAGTAAATTAAAGGTAGAGGTCTACCGCGAGCGATGGCGCAAAGTCCAAACCTATCTAAATTCTGACGATACCCTTAGCTTAGCTGTGCTAGAGGCTGACAAACTAGTAGACAAAGCCCTTAAAGAATCAAAGTTCAAAGGGGCGACTATGGGCGAGCGCATGGTGAGCGCCAAAAAAGTGTTTAGCAAGCGAGACCATGTTTGGATGGCCCATAAGCTGCGCAACAAGATCGCCCATGAATCTGACGTAAAGGTTAGCAAAAGGCAGGCCAAAGCAGCCCTCAGTGCCTTCCACCGTGCCCTAAAAGACTTAGGAGCCTTGTAGTGTCTAGCCTCTCCAAATACCAAGTCGACGGCTACACGCCCACCATTGGGATTGAATGCCACGTACAGTTTAATACCGTCTCTAAGCTGTTCACAGCGATCGGTAACGATGCCAAAGATGCTGCAGCCAATACTCTCATAGGTCCACTATGCGTAGGCTTACCGGGCACATTGCCGGTCCTAAACGAGCAGGCTGTGCATAAAGCAATCTTGGCTGGCCTGGCTATTAATGCCGAGATTGCAGAAATCACTCGATTTGATCGTAAGCACTACTTTTACCCAGATTTACCGCTAGGGTATCAGATATCGCAGTTCGACCAACCAATAGTAGGCGAAGGTTGGTTAAACATACCAACTGATGATGGACCGCTTAGAATTAATATCGAACGGGCACACCTAGAAGCAGACGCAGGTAAGCTCAGCCATCCGGACGGGGCAGACTATAGCCTTGTAGACCTCAACCGCGCTGGTACCCCGCTGCTAGAGATTGTTAGTATGCCGGACATGCACAGCGCTATCGAAGCCAAAGCCTACTGCCGCGAGCTTTATCTGGCCATGCTCTATGCCGGTGTCAGCGACTGTGATCTTTTCCATGGGAATATACGCTTTGACGTCAATGTCAGCGTTAGCAAGGATTCTTCAAAGCTTGGTACGCGCACAGAGACCAAGAATCTCAATAGCTTCAAGAACGTCGAGCGCGCCGTCGAATTCGAGATTTCTAGGCAGATAGAAGAGCTGGAGGCCGGCAACACAATAGCTCAAGAGACCCGTGGCTGGGATGACGCCAAGGGCCAGACCTTTTCGCAGCGCAGTAAAGAAGATGCGCATGACTACCGCTACATGCCCGATCCGGATATTCCGCCGCTTAGCATTAGCCGTCAACAAGTTAATGATATCGCCAAGTTAGCCCCACATACGCCAGCGCATCTGCGCACCATATTGTCCAAGATAGACCTGAAAGGCTCTGGGCTAGAGACTCTGATAGACAACCCACTTGCCGCACGTATGATGGCCAGAATAGTAGACGAACACGACGCAGCAACTGCCAAGACAATTGCCAACTGGTGTACTGGCGAGATACTACGCATGGTAGGGGAGCAAGAAGTAGATTGGACAGATGTAGAGGCTGCAGAAACAGGCCTCACCAAGCTAGCTGCAATGGTGGACGGCAACCAATTAAGCTCCACGAACGCTAAAGAGATTCTAAAGCCAGTCATCAAAAACAATGCCGACCCGCTAAAGCTAGCCGAAGAAGCAGACCTGCTACAAATGTCAGATGAAGCCGACCTGGTTATACTAGTGCAAAAAGTTATGAGCGATAACCCCAAAGCAGTCGAGGATGCCAAGGCAGACCCCAAAGCCGCCGGTTTCTTAGTAGGACAGATCATGAAGGCTTCACGGGGCAAAGCTAACCCTAAAGTCGTTAATCAGCTCATCCAAAAAGAACTCTCATAAGAGAACAGCTAGGAACGAACTCAGAAGTCCAAAAAGTAGACCCGTCTTGGATAACTTTTGTTAGATATTTCGGATAGAAAAGAGTCCTTTTGGGCTCTTTTTGTTTTTCTATCTATTTACAAAATGGCAGACAAGATTGTATTGTTAGATTATGTCGTATAAAGAGTCTTTACCAGGAGTAGAACCTAACTTATATGCCCTCTCTTACGCAGTGCGACAGGTATTAGAGCTAGCTTGGAACAGTGAAACTGCCTACCAAGGCATCGAGCTGCAGCCTAACGACGCTCCTTCTAGGGGCCAGTGTGGTGTATCGAGTGTTTTCTTATCTAGGGTGTTGAGCAGCCATGGCTTCAATGCGTATTTTACAGAAGGAATCATAGGCCTAGATAACTTAGACGAAGAACATGTTTGGGTAGAGGTGCAGGATGCTAGGCAAGACGGCAAACCTTTAGTTGTTGATATAACGAGTGACCAATATCAATCAACTAACGGCGCTCTAGTAGATATAGGTGTGTACGGAGAAGGCATAGGTACAATCGGCAGCTACTCACCCTTAGAGCGTTTTAGCCCGACAGATATTCCGCGCAAAAAACTCATGGCTCGCTACGCTTTACTTGAGCGTAATGTCGACAGAATACCCTTTTATAAAAAGCGAAAACAAAGAAAATTAATCAAGGCCTTTACTGGCGACTAGACGACAGGTGCTATATAATAACTCTTATGGATGATTCACTTTTAGTTACAGTCTTACTAGTTATAGTGGCGACGCTGCTCATACTCGACATCATTATTGCTATAACTATTTGGCAGATACTAAAGCGCGTCAAAGCAGCTGCCGAGCAAGCAGAACATATTGCCCATAACGCTGCCAATGCGGGTAAATTTGCCAAGAACTTTACTACTACCGCTGCCATCGCCAAGATTATCAAGGCAACGGCAGAGCAATTTGGTAAAAAGGGTTAGTATGGGCCTGACTTTCTGGAAGCAAGAAGACAAAAAAAGCACGCGCCAAATCCGTAAAAAACAGCAAGAAGACGCCGCCAAAGCTATAACGACCATTATAGAGAGCGGCTACAGCTCGCACCACCGCATATACCGCGTTAATTTTGTGCGCGGAATCTTCTTTGGTTTAGGATCTGCCCTAGGAGCAACTTTCGTTCTAGGTGCAGTTCTATGGGTATTATCATTATTTGGTGAGCTGCCTATATTTGGGGGTATAGTAGAGACAATCCAAAACACCATAGACGCCAACAGGTAGTGTTTCTTTAAGTAATTTTCATGAAACAAAGGCTTCGCCTTTATAAACCTCCTCCAATACTTTTTCCCAAAAAGTATCTCAAAAACACCCCAGCGGTAACCAAAAGACAGACTAGCAAAAACTCTCGCCTACAATCAGCAGCCTGAGGGACTCCTAGTACCACAGCATTAACACCCTCTCTTTGATCTCAGACCAGAAATAAGCTGATAACAGTGAGTACTTGCTGTCTTGGTCTGATGTCATGGACTCAGACACAAGCCAGACAAGCACTCATCTTGCCTAGCTATTTCTACTCTGAGCCTAAAGTCAGGGAGCCAACACTGTGGTTGTTCGGTCTGAGATAGCTAAAAGCTATCTACCAGACTAGTCCTCAGAAAACAGACTAATCCTAGCCCCACTGAAGATAATAAGTTTTGTTTGAGTTTGAGGTATACAGAAAAACCACCCTGGTGGGTAGTTTTTACAACCAGAAGCATTACTTTCTAGCGTATAATTAAGCATAGTAATTTGAGGGAAAAAACGTATTAATGGGCGCTAAAAAGCTTAAAGCTTCTGATTTTGTGCACCTGCACAACCACACGCACTATAGTTTGCTGGATGGCCTGCAAAAGATTCCAGAAATGGTTGACCGTGCCAAAACACTAGGCATGGATGCCATGGCTATTACCGACCACGGTACGCTCAGCGGCGCTATAGAGTTCTATAAGGACGCCAAAGATAAGGGTATCAAGCCGATTATTGGCATGGAAACATATGTCGCTAGCCGCAAGCATACAGACAAGGACCCTCAGAAAGACCGCGGACGCTTCCACCTGATCCTGCTAGCCATGAACAATAAAGGCTACCAAAACCTTATGCGTCTTAGCACTACAGCTATCCTAGACGGTTTTTACCACAAACCTAGGGTAGACCATGACCTGCTCGAGAAGTACAACGAGGGGATTATTGCTCTGTCTGCCTGTATGGGTGGCGAGGTTAGCGAATGGTTAATGCAAGAGCAAGACAAGAAGGCGGAGGAAGTCGCTGCTTGGTACAAGAAAGTGTTTGGCGATCGTTACTACATAGAACTGCAAGACCACGGTCATGTCCAACCCAGGCAGAAAGCCCTTAACGATAAGCTCATAAAAATCGCCGATAAACTCGATATCCCAATGGTAGTCACAGCCGATGCGCACTACTTAAACGAAGAGGACGAAGAAGCTCACGAGATCTTGCTGTGTGTACAGACAGGATCATTCCTTAGCGAAGAAAAGCGCATGAGCCTTAAGGGCTGGCATTTGTATGTATCTGACCCTCTTGATGTTATAGAGCGCTGGAAAGATAGACCAGAGGTAATCACCAATACCAGAGCAATCGCCGATAAATGCAACGTAGACATAGAGCTGGGCAAGATACTCATCCCGAAGTTCCCGGTCCCTAAAGGCTACAACGAAAAGTCCTATTTGCACGAGTTAGTTTACCAAGGTCTCGCCTGGCGCTACACAGACATATCACTAGAAGACTCTACGAAACTCGACGTAGCCGCTGCCAAAAAGCTGGTGGATAAGGATCTGCTAGAGAGGTGTGAGTACGAGCTAGGCGTACTAGACTCGATGGGCTTTAACGGCTACTTCCTAATAGTCTGGGACTTTATCGTTTGGGGTAAAGAGCAGGGCATTGTTTATGGTCCAGGGCGTGGATCGGCTGCCGGATCGATCGTGTCGTACTCTCTGCGCATTACAGAAGTAGATCCGATGAAGTACGATCTACTCTTCGAAAGGTTCCTGAACCCAGACCGTATCAGCATGCCAGATATAGACGTGGATATTCAGGATACCCGCCGCGATGAGGTCATCCAATATGTTACCGACAAATACGGCGCTGACCGCGTAGCCAACATTGTGACCTTCGGCAAAATGGCTGCCCGCAATGCCGTACGCGATGTATCACGCGTGCTAGAGGTGCCCTACGCCGAGGCAGATCGTTTAGCCAAGATGATACCACCGCCTGTACAGGGGCGACACATCCCGCTTAAAGTCAGCCTAGAGGACAACAACGAGCTTCGCGAAGAATACGAGAACAACGCTAATTCTAAACGTGTCTTTGATATGGCGGTGCGTTTAGAGGGCACCATACGTAGCCACGGTGTTCATGCTGCTGGTGTAGTGATAGCACCTGATGACATTGTTAAGTATACGCCGCTTGAAATGGCTCAAAAGGGCGTTGTTGCTACTCAGTATTCGATGAATCCGGTGGAGGAACTAGGCCTGCTAAAGATGGACTTTCTAGGCCTATCCAACTTAACGATTATCAAAAATACTATGCGTATTATCAAGAAGGTTTATGGCGAAGAGGTAGATATCGATACCTTGCCTTTGGATGACAAGAAAACTTACGAACTACTGCAGCGCGGCGATACAACTGGTATCTTCCAGCTAGAATCTGGCGGCATGAAGCAATACCTACGCAAGCTCAAACCGACTGAGTTCGATGACATAGCTGCCATGACTGCTCTGTATCGCCCAGGTCCGCTAACGGCTGGTCTTGTAGATCTATTTATTGACCGCAAAAACGGCAAAGCAAAAGTAGAGGTACCGCATCCAGCCTTCGAAAGCGCCCTTAGCTCTACCTACGGTACACTGGTTTACCAAGAGCAAGTGATGCTTATTAGCACAGAGGTATGCGGCTTTAGCGGTGGCGAGGCTGACACCCTACGTAAAGCTATTGGTAAAAAGATTCGCGAAGTGATGTTAAAGATGGAAAAGCGCTTTATAGAGGGCGGTGTCGAGCATTCCGGTGTGCCCAAAGAAATCATGGAAAAGTTCTGGCAAGATCTACTGGGATTTGCCGACTACGCATTCAACAAGTCTCACTCCGTTTGCTACGGACTTATTGCCTACCAAACCGCCTATCTAAAAGCGCATTACCCAGCTGCCTTTATGGCGGCCCTGATGACCAGTGACCAAGGCAATACCGATCGCCTAGCCATCGAGATTGCCGAGTGCAACCAGCGTGACATCAAGGTGTTGCCGCCAGATGTTAACGAGTCTTTCCACGAATTTGCCGTTGTCAAAAAGAAAGAGCAGATTAGGTTCGGCATGGATGCCGTCAAGAATGTTGGTCATGGTCCTGTTGCCGAGATTATCCGTGCCCGCGACGAGGGTGGTGAGTTTAAAGACATCAACGACTTCGTCGAGAGAGTAAATGCCCGTGTCGTTAACCGCAAGGCATGGGAGAGTCTGATCCGCGCCGGAGCTTTTGACGCTTTTGATACCCGCGGTACACTGCTTAACTCGCTAGACGATATTCTGCATGTTGGTCAAAAGATCGCTAAAGAAGCTGCCAGCGGGCAGACAGACCTCTTTGGTAACGCTACAGAGGATAGCGCCGTTAAGCTACAGGTAACGTTAACAAAAGGGGAGGAGCCCAGTAAGAAAGAGAGGCTACTATGGGAGAGAGAGCTACTAGGGCTTTACTTATCCGACCATCCACTAGGCGACTACAAGGACTACCTAGAAGAGAAGGCCGTGCCTATTAAATCGATAGAGCCAGCCCACGACGAGTCCAGCGTAATTATTGGCGGAGTTGTACAAGAAGTGCGCCAAATTATAACGAAAAAGGGTGATCCTATGGCATTTGTGCGTATCGAGGATGTCGACAAGGACATCGAGCTCGTAGTCTTTCCAAGTGCAATGAAGCAATCTAGCGACTGTTGGGAGCAGGACAAGGTGGTCCTAGTAGAAGGCAAAGTAAATGCCCGCGATCAGCTAGGTACGCTTATGGACGAGCCAAAGATTATTGTTAATAAGGTCAAGATAATCGAGGACGACGATCTAGCTAGTTTTGCCCCGTCCGGTGCTAGGCAGACCATACAGCCGGGCAAGGCTGGCGGTAGATCACGCTATAGCAAAGCCCCTGCAGCTCAGCCGCAACCAAAGCCCCAAGAGCCCAAGCCAGAGAGGCTCTACATACGTATGCAGGATACCAGCGACTCTACCAAACTCGCTAGTATCAAGAATATCCTAGACGAAGCGCACGGGGGCACAGAGGTAGTCCTAGTGCTGGGCGGCAATACCGACAAACAAATCCTACGCCTGCCACAAAAGGTTGAGCCCAAACAAGATCTTATTGCCTCTTTGGCAGAGCTGCTGGGTAAAGAATCTATCAAGCTGAATTGATATTCATATATTTTTAAACTGCTGTAAAGAGTGCATTAAGTCGAACTAGGCCCAATCGCTTAGAGGCCGATGGTTGCTAGAAGAGGGCAGTGGTCTGACGGGGTTCTGTCTAGCTGCACAAAATCAGTGATGCTTATGTCCGCAGCTTTTGGCACTCCAACATAGTCAACATTCAGAAATGGTGCCAGTAGCTTTCCGTTATAGCGGTAGGTTGGATTTATGAAGCTGCCTGTTATCATGTCGTATACTTTGCCCAGGTTTCTAATTATCTGTTCTCCTTGCCACGTATTTAGATCACCTCCTAAAACATAGCTAACTGGTGTGTGCCCTTTGAGAAGGTGTCTACGAAAGTTTGTTTTGTTCTCAGTTCTGGTAGCTTTTGTCCCTGGCCACATATGACACCAGTGGTTGTTTGAAACCGTCAGCTTATCTCCATCTATTGCGAGGTGCATTTCCTGTAAGTACGTAGATACACCTACCTCATCAGCATCAGCATGAGCTAGCTTATAGACATTCATATCTATAAAGGGGATCCTAGATAACATTAGCATTCCTAGGTGTGCATCTGGTCGTTGTCTCATTTCTGTTTGTAGTTGGTAGCATGTATCGTAGCCTAGGTCGCCAGATATCTTTGTAATGGGGTCTATCTCTCCATCTGCTCTTACGACTTCTTATAGACAGATTATGTCTGGCTCGTGTCTAGTTAGCTCTAAGAATCGTTGCCCTAAGCGTATGGCGTTTTTAGTGTCCAAATAGTTATCTAGGCGCGTATTCCGATAGAGTGCTTTTATCTCTCTCATGCCTATTTTATACACTAAAAATAGCTGAAAGTATATCTTTATTGCAGAAAAATGATATAATATATTATTCGTTCGTTTCTTATTGTCGAGACCCCAAGGAGGTCACCATGGAAAACACGAAGAACATCACACCAGAATTGATCTGCCTCAGGGACTACCGGCAGAAGGCAAACTATCTCACTGTCCTGGGTATTTTTGGGGCTACCTGCTTAGCCTCTAGCGTCCTATTCTTGCCCTCATCAAAGGTCCTATTTGCCTTTGAGTTAGGTCTGGCAAGCTTTGACCTGAGCCTCAAGGGGACGTTGGTACTGCTCTTTTCCATGGCTATATGGTTGTTCTACTCTAGCTTTAAACGGCTAGAAGAGAAATACTGCGGTCTGGCCTATGAATACGCAATGACCGAGTACACACTGCCAGGTAAGGGGCATTGGCAAAGAGCCATAATGTCTCAGCAGAAGATTGTTTCTGAGGATGGAAGAGTCGAATGCTCTCTGAGGAGCGGCCTTTTCGCAACTAAGCTTTGACAGGCTAATGGGATCATGTGATGAGACCGCCGAGAAATCGGCGGTCTTTACTTTTATGAAGACGTATCAGGGGTAGCAAAGACCAAAACTACCCTCTAAGTACCAGCTCGAGCAACAGCCAAAGAGTGCTAGTGTGGAAGATTCTGTCGGTTATCTAAACACTTCAGACAAGGCGTTAGAATTGAATTTTATCCGGCGGTTCTGCAAGGAAGGTGTGCATATGGCACTCCGTAAGAGTCAAGCCTCTGGCTTGACCGGAAGAGTGAAGGTGGTACGACTCACCACCAAGCGTCCTACGTGCCATAAAGATAAAAATATCCAACCAGCTTTATCGAGTCGTTGCCTGTAGTGTGCTTGGCTTTGAGCCTGAAGCAAACTTCAGGGCATACATCTCCTCTATTCAATCGACGGTACTGAGGCGCTAAAACTGCCTGGCTTGAGTGCAGCTTGGAATTTTTACGAGGACAATTAAGGGTTGGTGTAGACATGCTACTCCTCCCTTAATCCCCACAGTAAAAATATCCAAGATGTGCCAAGACGGAGTCAGCACGGTACAAAGAGTTTGACTCTTTGGCAGGTGCTGACTCTGGGCCAGGGAGTTTTAGAGGTGGGGGAAGTGAATGTGTTGTATGTGTCCATGCTTCTTAACCCACCGAACCTCCAAGTAAATACCCGCAACAATGATACCCGCAGCAACAGTGGCAAGCAGTATCGCCAACTCTGGTGCTATCAGTCTGTCTGTGGTTGGGTTGACGCTGGCGACAGGTACAACTGGCGTGGTAGGTATCTCATCATCTGCTGGGACTGACTGATTCTCTGGGATGGGTTCGCTCTGGGCAATTTGCTCTGGCTCTTCTGCTTCTGCTTCTGGTTCCTCGGGTTCTTCGACTATGGGGGTAGAGGTTGGTGGTGCAGGAGCGGTGGTAGGCTCTGTCTCCGGCTCCGGTTCTGGTTCGGGATTGGTATCGGGTGCAGGCGGATCTGGTTCTGGTGGCGGCGGAGGTGGTGTTGGGGTGTTAGGCAGGGCATACATAGCAACTACCAAGTAGCTTGCGAACTCGTGCTCGCCCACACCTGTTGGAGCAAACACTACGCCGTGTCCAACCTCTGTGAAGGCGCTATTTAACAAATTTGCTCTATGGCCAGGACTATTCATCCATCCGGTAACAACGTCGGATGCGGAGCCGCCGGGGGACGATGTTAGCGCTAGATTCTCGCCTGCTGTCTGGTAGCTGTAGCCTTGGGCAACAATAAAGCTAAACCATGTTGTCCCATCCGGTGCATTGTGTGCCCAGTAATCGTTATTCAGCATATGTTGGGCTTTTGCTTGTGCCGCAGCGTTCAACGTACTGTTGGCTGTTAGGGCTGCAACGCCGTTTGCTGTTCGCTGGGAGTTGCTCAGACTTAGTACAGACCCTATCGAGACTGCTTGTGCAGATCCTGGCGCCCAGTTAACTGCGACGGATAGCGCTATCCACATAAACATACCGAATGTGATCATTAGGTGTCCAAAGCGATGTTTGGTGTGCCCAGCAGGCGTTTTGTTTGTGCTCATGATTACTTAGATTGTACCAAAAAACATAAGTGGCCTAAAGCCTTAAGCAACCTAAGTTGATAATTGCACAACGCAGCAGCAACATACATAAACAGTGGTCAAAACGCTTATGCTTAAATAACATAAACTTGAGGATAGGGCACGATTACAGTAAAGTAACAGTTGAGAAAAAAACTGGAGGGTTATCTATGAGCGCAACAGCTCGTTACAACTACATATTCAGGGTCGGGATATTATTAACTGCAATCTTTGCCTTTGGCTTAGTTAATTCTGGCAACGTTGCCGCACAGGAGGCCGAAGAAGCAGAAGTAACGACGGAGGTGTCAGGTGTATCTAGCGAAGACTTTGTCTACGAAGCTCAAGCTGGCGATAACCTAACCATACTTGTTCGCCGAAGCTTACAGCTTGTCGCTGAGGAACAAGGTGTGCAGCTAGACACAGCTACTACCATTGCTGCCGAAACCTGCGCAGTTCAGGAGCTAGGTGCATTTATGCTAGACATAGGTGACGAAGTTATAATCCCAACTAGTGTTCTTAGCGACGCAATTGCGGGGACAGGTGACTTATCGGCAGATGCTCTTGCTCGCTGGGAAGCATTTGCTCCTATCGACGAAGATCTAGCCGATGTACGTCCAGTAACGGCCCCAGAGTTTGTAGATAGCTCCGAGCTAGTAGGCGGAGACGATACAGATAGTCAGCCCGATGACAACTCCGACGAACTATCCGTTATAGATTCTATCCAAACAGAGATAGAAGACGCAGAGGTCGATGACGATACAGCTCCATGGTACTGGTGGATAATCGGTGGTGGTGCAGTTGGTGCAATGTGGTACGTACTTGGTGGTAACGAAGTGATTGCTTCACGTAATAAGGGTAATGTGCGCAAAGCCAAAAAGCGCAGCTAAACCACTTGGCCCAGAAAGCCGGCCCTGCCAACTAGCATAGCTAGTTGCACTGGCCGGTTTTCTGTCTTTGGCTAGAATACGATATTTCGGTTTACGGTTCTTGTCGGGGCAGTGCCACTTGCACAGCCACCGCCAAGCTTCCGCACCAAAATTCGATTCTAGCTCAAAGCCAAGCGGTCTAACCATAATATGATTTGTGTTCGCTCTAAAATCCCGAAGTCTAATGGCATAGCTGAATCCAGCTTATAAATTATTGACCCGGCGCTTTCGCGCCGGGCCTTCATTGCAATCTACCACATTTCGATGGCTGCCCTGCTTCTCTGCTTAATCAGCAAAAGCATGCTCTCGATATCTGAAAGGGTGCTCTCTGCCGGTATGGTCACAGACATCGAGATAACCTTGTCCCTAATATGGACGATCGAGTAGACCTCTACTTGGCCATTTCTGAGTGTTTTGCTGCCTCCAACGATGTTTGATCTTTGGTTCAGCGCCCGCCCAGTGCACTGCTTCTCTTTATGGAGGTAATCATGCCCTCTGCCATTGGCAAGATTACGGACTAGATCGTCCCCCTCAAGCGTTTGACTAACATTCCCATCGTCGTCGATCAGATAGCTTTGCTCAAGAATTTCAATCGTGAAGCTCATGATGTCCCTTCGGTAGTTCAATCACAAAATTTTTGCGATCAATAATTATTATACAACAAATATACATCTAAGGCAAGCTCGTTGCGCCAGAGAAAGAGGTAAGAATAAAGACGAAAGAAGCAATAGGAGTGGCCAAGCCGCCATCACTAAGTTTAAAGCCAGCTTGCTGGCTTTTCTGCCCCTCCCAGCATTAATCAAAACAGATTAGTCTAAAAACCTGCAGAACAGTCAGACAGGTGAGGATTAGTCTGGTTGAGGCATGCTCTAGCTGCCTCTCAGACCGACCAGAGGGAGTCCCGCAGGCTGCTGATTGTTTCTGTAGGGTTTTTGCTAGTTTGTTTTTTGATTACCGCTGGGGTGTTTTTGGAATACTTTTTGAGAAAAAGTATTGAAGGAGGGTACTTCGGAAGCCTTTGATTAATGTCTGCTATTATAAATAAAAAATTAAAGCAACAATTGATGTAAAGCGATACCTGTAGCGACAGCAACGTTGAGTGATTCTTTTTTGCCCTGCATGGATATCTCTACGTAATGAGCGGATTCATCTAATAGCTTTTTGCTTACGCCATTTACTTCGTTGCCTACGACTAAATGTATATCTGCGGTTAGCTTGTAGCTGCTTAACCCCACGCTGCTATCGGTCTGCTCTAGGGCTACTCGGTTTACGTTATGGTAGGCAGCTAGATAATCATCTATGCTTGGGTAGTAAAGAACCTTAACGGTCGTTTCTGCACCCAAAGATGATTTGGCGATTTGCTTAGTCTGGCGGTCTGCCATGTGCGGCAGACGCTCGTCGTCTTTTACTCTAGGGTAAGGGCTGGTGCCAATACATACCACGCTGCTTACACCCAGCCCATCGCATGTGCGCAGAATAGAGCCAACGTTTTGGCAGCTACGTAGATTGTCCAGAACCAATGTAATTTTTGACATATTTAGGCTATACTATTACACAAGAATATATAAAAAAATAGGTGGGCAGGTGGCACAAGACCAAAGGGCAATAGAGGAGGCGAATACGTTGCAGCGCTCGCAGCTACTCGGTTTGCGCTACCTAGACACCCGCACCTTACAGCAAAAACCGCTTTATCCAGACCTGCTAGGTAAGCAAGAGATGTATGATCAGCGGGTCATCCCAATCGTATCTAGCGAAGACGGTATTACATTTGGCATCACAACCAATACCTCGCCCAAGATTCGGGACAGTCTGCGGACAAAGTTTAACGACCGACGTGTGCAGTTTGTCCTGATATCCGACGTGTCTTACAAAGAGTACATGCTGCTATACGACCCACCAGAAAAGGTTGTGTATTCCGATATCGAGCTTAATGACGCTTCCAGCGAGCATGGGATAGAGCATATCAGCGAGACTCTGGACAAGGTGAAGGCCGACGATATGCTGGCATATATTGTCAAACAGGCCTTCCGCCTAAAAGCCAGTGATATACATCTAGAAAACGCAGATGACGACGTCGGCATCCGCCTGCGCGTGCATGGTGTACTGCACCCAATCGCCCGGCTTAGCAAAGAGCGCTACCGCATGCTAACAGGCGCACT
Organism: uncultured Candidatus Saccharibacteria bacterium; assembly: GCA_964534605.1. Classification (GTDB taxonomy): domain Bacteria; phylum Patescibacteriota; class Saccharimonadia; order Saccharimonadales; family VXPC01; genus CAZHOS01. The sequence goes on along the minus strand of CAZHOS010000001.1, from coordinate 75,768 downwards.
GGCTAGTGCAGCCAATGTGTCGACTAGCTCGGCCGACCCCCAAACGGGACAGATCAACAGGTCCTTCCAGCTAGAAGACAGCTCAGAAATAGAGGTAAACTTACGCGTCGAGACCGTACCTACCGTACACGGTATGGATGCAGTGCTGAGGCTATTTAACTTTGACCCGGACATGCTACACCTGGACAAACTAGGTCTTAGCGATTATCAGCAGGGGATCATAGGCGATATCGTCCAGCATCCATCTGGCTTGGTACTAATAGTTGGGCCAACAGGGTCTGGCAAAAGCACCACACTGTACAGCATTATTAACGAGCTGCGCAGCCCAACCAACAAGATTATTACGCTCGAGGATCCAGTAGAGTACCAGGTAGAAGGCATCACGCAGATACCGGTTAATACTCAGGAAGGCTCGTCTTTTGACGAGAACCTTCGTGCGGTACTACGACTGGACCCAGACACCATAATGATCGGCGAGATCCGCGACACCGAGACAGCTCGCACCGCACTGCAGGCAGCGCTGACTGGCCATCTGGTTCTTAGTACTTATCATGCCAGCTCGGCCAGTGCGGCTATGACGCGCATACTAGACGCGACGGACGAGAACCCGTTGTTTATAAGTGCAATTAGGCTCGTGCAAGCTCAACGCCTTATCCGCAAGCTAGATGACTCTACCAAACAGCCTTATCAGCCTGACAATATGCTACGGCAACAGATAATCGACGTCGTAGATTCGCTGCCAGAGTATGTCCAGCGGCCAGACCTCAGTAATATCACCCTCTACAGTCCGGGGGCGTCGGAGGAGAATCCCTTTGGCTTTAGTGGTCAAGTAGCCATACGAGAGCTAATGGTCATGACCAGCGAGCTCAAAGAACTGCTGCAACAAAAAGGCAAAAAAGTATCGTCGGACCGCATAGACGAAGTAGTTAAGTCTAGTATGACGACTATGCTGCAAGACGGCATCTTGCGCGCCCTAGCTGGCGAGACGACTATCGAAGAGATATATAGAGTAGTTCGCTAGCAGATGACAATAGCTGGGAGGGCATGCTCATGCTTTCTTATGTTTTACACAAGAGCTACAATGATTTGTATGGATATTATTCAACGTTCTGATTTCGAATTAGGCAGATGGCAAGAAGCACTACAGGTGATCCGGAGTGCCAATCAAAATAGCCATAACTTCAGCAAACTTTTCCTAAATAGCTTTTGGCGTAGTGGACACGTCATAGATCTCCCTGATGGCCTGTCGCCAAGCTACACAAGAGGACATGGTCCAGGCGTGCTCGCTTGCTATGTGATGGGCTTTTCTCGGAAGGACCAAAACGATGTATCGACGATATATGCAGATACGTATCCAGATGCAACAAGACACAGGGTCGTAGATGGCATATGTGAATCTAAAGTATTCAAGGGCAAAAAGGGTCATCATTGCTCGGTACCTCTTGCTCGTATAACTATTGGCGAGCCTGGTTTAGATAACGATCGGCTCGCAGAATTATACGAAGAGGGCCTCGATAGGGTGCACAGCAGCGAATCTGCAGGTGCCCGCCCGGTCCTGCAGGCAGTTCTTGACGACAGCGGAAGGGTAGACGATATTTTAAGCAGCCTGTCTCTGCATTCAGAATATATACACAGACCCTAACACTAGTTCGAAGCCCTCTTGCCCTAAAAGTATTGCAACTTCGGTCCGTATCTGTTAAAGTTTTTTGGTTATGAGTTTAGATCTAATTAAGCAAGTCGAGGCCAAGTACGCTAAGCACTCAGTGGTGCGTGTACAGAGTGGTGACACAGTTCGTGTGCACCAAAAGATCAAAGAGGGCAACAAAGAGCGTGTCCAAGTCTTTGAAGGCCTTGTTATCCGCGTAGATCGCAAGAACTCCCTTACTTACCGCATTACTGTGCGCAAGATCGCCAGCGGTGTAGCTGTCGAGCGCGGCTACATGATGCACAGTCCGAGCATTGTCAAGGTAGAGATCGTTAAGCGTAGCAATGTCCGCCGTAACTACCTTAGCTACATCCGTGAGCTTACTGGTAAGGCAACTCGTCTAGCCGCCGTCGACTTTGACCGCGACGAAGTAAACACTGTCGAGGAAGCTCCTGCAGAAGAGCCAGAAGCTCCAAAAGAAGAATCCGACAAACCTACAGAGGAGAAGTCAGAAGCTCCAGCAAAAGAGACACCTAAAGCTGAAGAAAAACCCGCCGAAGTACCAAAACCAGAAGCCAAAAAAGAAGACAAGTAGTAGCCAGTATATAGAAAACACCCCGCAATGTCGGGGTGTTTTCTATATACTTGAAGCATGAAAAGAATCGTAGGTATTGATGAGGCAGGGCGGGGTGCCTGGGCAGGTCCTCTGATTTCTGCCGCAGTTATCCTCAAGCGTCCTATACCAGCGCTCAACGATTCTAAACAGCTCACACCGGCTAAGCGAGACGAACTATACGATCAGATTATGGACTTTGCAGAAGTCGGCGTGGGGACGGCGTCTGCCCAGCAAATTGATGAGCATGGTCTTACATGGGCCCAGAAACACACAATGCAGACTGCCTTAGATGAGGTGAATAGCCAGGATGTGGACAGTATTATTATCGACGGCTCACTGCTGTATATTGATGACCCGCGTGCAGTGGCAGTAGTCAAGGCAGATGCCAGGTATCAAGGAGTCATGGCTGCGAGCATCGTTGCTAAGGTGACGCGCGATAGGTATATGCATGGCTTAGACACTGACTATCCTGACTATCAGCTGGGGTCGCACAAAGGCTACGGTACAGCCGCACACCGGGAAGCTTTGCGGTTGTATGGTCCGCTTAAGAATATCCATAGGTATAGCTACAAGCCGGTAGCAGACGGCGCAAAGAGGCTAAAGGTATGAGCACTACGTCGGTAGGTCAAGAGGCAGAAGGCTTAGTCGTCCGCGAACTACAGTCAAGAGGGCATAAAGTTATCGCTAAAAACTGGCGCACCAGACGGTGCGAAATAGATATAGTCAGCACAAAGGACGGCTGTGCTTACATGACAGAAGTAAAATATCGAGGATCACGCAACTTTGGAGATGGGTTTGACTGCATTGGCCCACGCAAGCTCAAGCAAATGGCCTACGCAGCAGAAATTTGGGTGTCCGAGCAAAAATGGGCTGGCGACTATCGCCTCATGGCCGCCAGCGTCGACAGCAAGGCCCAAATACAAATCCTAGAAATCTAGTTGTAATTTGTGTAAAAATCTTCTATAATATATATTGATTCGTTAGTTCTATACGTCTACGACCCAGGAGGTCCAAGCAATGAATAACACGAAGCACCTCACACCACAACAGGCTCGAGCAAGCTATCTGAGCAAGAACAAGACTCACTCTTTCTTTTGGGTTGCAATGTTCTTTGCGACTGCTTCCATTCCTGCGTTTTTGTTAATGGTGCTCTTGGAGCTTGTTATCAAGAGCCAAGAACTAAGCTACAACTTCTTCGGCTTTGGGATTACAGGAGCTGTAAGTCTTTCTATCTTTTTCTGGGGTTTACAGACTTGGTACTACAAGTCCTACGTACAACCAGCAATATTGCTGTATGCCCAGACAACTGCAAGTGCAAAGAGTTCTAGTGCAGAGTTCACTATTGAAGGGGTAGTCTCTAGGTTTTTAGTGAAGTCTTCAGACGTCGACAGCCTTTATGAGTTTCATGTTTCTGAAGGAAATTTGTACCAAAGACTTTGAGCACCCAGGGAAATGTGAGAAGAACCCACCGAGAAATCGGTGGGTTTCCACCTTTGTAGCGTAGGGCTATATGATTATTGGTTACCTGTTTTTAGGCACGGATTAAGTCCTGTCTGGTGTCTAGAATTTGTCCACAATCAAAAAATGTTATTGCGTGTATCTATCCTGTATACTGGTTTGATATTTATGAATAGTTTTCAGCGACCGATTAACCAGTTTTGCTTCGACGAGTATAAGCCAGAAGACGCCGTACCAGCCCTAAAAGCACATATCGCAGAGGCCAAGGAGCGCCTAGAAGCGATATTAAGTATTGCTAAGCAAGACAGAGATTACGCAAATACAGTGCAAGCTCATAGTGACATGTCGGACGAAGCAGGGTACGTGTACGGTGTAGTTTCGCACCTAGAGAGTGTGTTGGGCGAGCCATGGAGTAGTGTAGACCTCGAGTGTACTAAGTTAATATCCGAATTTTACACCGAACTGAGTGCGGATAAGAGAATCTACGACATGTTGCAGGCTGTTGCCACCCAAAATAAAGAAAATCACACTGCAGCCCAAAAAAGGTACCTAAAAGATTTATTAGAAAGTTACGAACGAGGTGGCATACTTTTGCCTCAGGTAGATCGAGATGAGATAAAAAAGATTAATCAACGTTTGTCGGAACTCAGTACAATTTACTCACAGAATGTTACCAAAAAGAACGATGATGCAAGGCTGTATCTTGAGAACGTTGAAGACCTAGACGGACTTACAAAAGACATCATCAAGGATGCTGCTAAACAGGCAAAAGATGACGGACGTAAGGGTTATGCACTTGTCTTTAATCAGCCTTTATCGATTGAAGTACTGTCTAAGGCTAATATAAAAACAACACGTGACGCATACTCAAAAATGGTAAATGAGCGGAACGATGGCGTGAATGAGCCTATAGCATCAGAGATCCTCAAACTACGCCATCAGCTAGCTATAAAGCTTGGGTTCAAGGACTATGCCGATCTAAATACTGCCAATAAAATGGCCAAAACTGGTGATATTGCCTTGCAATTCATACAGGATATGCGCAAGCTTTATCAGGAGGGGGCTGCCAAAGAATACGCAGACCTTGAACGGTTCATCCAGGAGTATGAGCAGGATGATCAGGCGACGGTACCTAGCTACGAGGTCTTCTCAAGTGGTGCTTACTATGCAAACTTGTTCAAAAAAAGCCTTTTTGATGTAGAAGAAGACGATGTAAAGCCCTACCTACCTATCAACCAGGTGCTCTCAGGCATGTTTGAGGCGCTTAGCAAGCTATACGGGGTCAGCTTTAAAGAGAATAAAGTTCAGCAAAAATGGCATCATGATGTCAAAGTTTACGACATCTTTGACGTTAAAGAGCGACATATTGCTGTCGTATGGTGTGACTGGTTTGCACGCCCGGGCAAAAAGCCAGGCGCCTGGATGAATCAGCTCTATGTTGCTAACCGTGCAGGTGGGAATTATGACCAGCCCCACCAGGGATTAGTCTGCGGCAATATGCCCAAGCCTACGAAGTCTAGCCCGGCGCTACTTAATATGCGCGACGTTGAGACGATCTGGCACGAGTTTGGTCATTTTATGCATCTAGCATTCAGCTCTACAGAGCTAAAAGAGCAAAGCATGATGGCCACCAAGTGGGACTTTGTAGAGGCTCCATCACAGATTATGGAGAATTTTGTTTGGGAGGACGAAGTCCTAGCGATGATGGGCAAGCATCATGCCACAGGCGACCCAATACCTAAAGACCTTATTGCTAAGCTAAAGCAGGCGCGTAATTTTAGAGTATGTAGCGGCACTATAAGGCAATCTATTCTAAGTGAGGCAGACCTACGACTACATCGAGAGCTCCACACTACAGACATCACAGTCACAGACTTTTATCAAAAAGTAAGTACAGACATTAGCCCGGCCAAAGAACCTTCCGACTCACAGTTAATACATGTATTTGGTCACATATTTGCTGGGGGGTATGCAGCTGGCTACTACTCTTACAAGTGGGCAGAATCAATAGAAGCAGATATGTATACTAGATTCGCCAATGCACCTGAAGTGCTTGACCCAAGCATCGGTGCCCAGTACAGAGACAAGGTTTTGGCACGTGGCGACGAGTACGATCCAGATGTACTTGTGCGTGATTTCTTGGGGCGCGACTCTAACCAAAACGCATTACTTTTGCGTGATGGCCTTGCTCTGAAGACTTGATAGTCATATAGTTTAGTGCTATTATGTATCCATCACATCCGGCCTGCAGGTCGGAATTTTTTATAGGTGACCTAAGACAACAGGAGTAATACATGAACTTAGATGTAAAACAGATGGTTCTAGCGCTCAAGACGCTAGCCGAGGAAAAAAACCTCCCAGAAGAGATCGTTCAAGAGGCAGTTGAGCAGGCTTTGGCCGCTGCCTGGCGCCGCGACTACGGCGAGCGCGACCAGAATGTCCGCAGTACAATTAACATAAACACCGGCGAAGTAGATGTCTACGTTATGCACGAAGTCGTCGAAGAAGTCGAAGAAGAGGCCAGTCAGCTAACCGTCGAGCAAGCCCAGAAGCGCAAAAAAGACGCCGTAGTCGGCGATGTTCTAGAGGCGCATCACAAGGCCGAAACTTTTGGTCGTGTCGCGGCCCAGACAGCTAAGCAAGTAATACTGCAGCGTCTACGCGAGGCCGAGCGAGAGATCGTTATGGAAGAGTACGAGGGCAAGATAGGCAGTATTGTTAACGCCATCGTGACCCGCGTCGAGGCTCGTATCGTCCGGTTCGAGCTAGGTCGTGCACAAGGCATTATGCCCGCCAGCGAACAGATCCAAGGCGAGCGCTACCATCCTGGCCAGCGCCTTAAGGTCCTGCTTAAGGATGTCGAGAAAGGCTTCCGTGGTCCACAGCTTATCCTTAGTCGAGGTAGCACAGAGTTTATGAGTCTACTATTTGCATCAGAAGTTCCAGAGATGGAGAGCGGCGCAGTGGAGATTAAAGAGATGGCCCGCGAACCCGGTGTGCGCACCAAGCTAGCTGTTGCTAGCAACGTTCCTAACGTAGACCCCGTTGGCACATTTGTTGGTGGTCACGGTGTCCGTGTCCAGTCCGTAAACTCCGAGATCGGCGAACAAGAAAAGATCGACATCATTGTTTGGGCAGAAGATACCAAAGAGTACATCACCAACGCTCTTAGCCCAACAGAGATTCTTAGCGTAACCCTAGACGAGAAAGAAAAGCGTGCCCGCGTAGTAGTTGCCAATGACCAGCTAAGTATCGCTATCGGTAGAGCCGGACAGAATGTTCGTCTTGCTGGCCGTCTAACAGGCTACGAGATAGACATCGTAGACGAGGCCGAAGTACCCAAAGCCAAGCCAACCAAGCTCAAAAAGAAAGAAGAACTCGAGAGCAGCCTATTAGATACTCTAGAAGAAGCCGCAGATGCACCAAAGGAAGCCAAGGAGGCCGCCGATGAACCAGCAAAGGAATAACAACGGACGATCCCGCCGTAATTTTAACGATCGTAAAAGACGCCCCAGCAAACCATACAAAAAGGTGCAGCCTGTAAAGCTCAAGAAAAAAGAAGACCTTGAAAACAGCCTTTTAGAGACACTGAAGAACAATCCACCGCAAGACTAGTCTAGCGAACATTATTTTGTAAAAAAATAAAAGTGCTACTTCACTACTTTTAACTTAAAAACTTCGCTGTTTGGCACTCGCTTGCATAGAGTGCCAGATTCAGGTAATATTAAGGTACTTAATATAGGGTATATCAGTACATATGGCATCAGATAACTCCGGATTCGAAGAATTCTTAACCAACTTTAGCGACAATGCGCTCAAGAGTCTCAAGCATGCAGACGTTATATCTGCAGAGCTAGGCGCAGCATACGTAGGTACCGAGCATATTTTATTGGGTGTACTACGCCAGCAGCCTTCCCTTGGTGCCAAGATGCTTAGCGATGCTGGGATTAGTTATGACCGCGCCCGGCTAGCCCTTAATTTAGCCCCTAAGACAATGGTGCTCAATGCCCAGAGTAAAGGTCTGTCCGAAACAGCCAAGCTGACCTTGCGTATGAGCTGGGACGTTGCCCAGGAATTTAACCAAGACATGTGTGGCACCGAGCACATTCTCTATAGTATCCTGGCCCAAAAGAACGCCCGAGCAACGGTGTTGTTACGCGACATGAATGTCGACCTGCACAAGCTGCATCTCGCTATGGAGAGCTTGCTCGGCAAACAAGGTCTCGACGGTTCGTCTGCCCGTATTGGGAAGTCCAAGACGTCCAAGAAAGGCAAGTCTGCCCTAGATTACTTTGGCACCGATCTGACCGATATGGCCAAGCAGGGTAAGCTAGACCCAGTTGTTGGGCGTGACGTACAGGTCAAGCGCATGGTGACCATCCTTAATCGCCGTAGCAAGAACAACCCAGTCCTCATCGGTGAACCTGGTGTAGGTAAAACAGCTATAGTCGAGGGACTTGCCCAGCGTATTGTCAACGACGATGTGCCTGACAGCTTGCTGGAGAAGCGGATTGTTATGTTAGACCTACCTGGCATGATTGCTGGCACCAAATACCGTGGTGAGTTCGAGGATCGCCTCAAGAAAGTCATGAGCGAGCTTAGTGATAGCAAAGACACCATAGTATTTATAGACGAGCTACACCTGATAGTGGGCGCTGGTGCTGCTGAGGGAGCAATAGATGCTGGTAATATCCTCAAGCCTGCATTGGCGCGTGGTAAGATCCAGGTTATCGGCGCCACCACCACCGACGAGTACGGCAAACATATCGAGAAAGACGCGGCACTCGAGCGCCGTTTCCAGCCGATAATAGTGCCAGAGACAACCAAGCAAGAGACGCTAGCAGTACTGCGCGGACTAAAGCACAAATACGAGGATTTCCATGGCCTAAGTATTGATGACGAAGTATTACAGGACACCGTAAATCTAGCCGATCGCTACATTAATGACCGATTTATGCCTGACAAGGCCATAGACCTACTAGACGAAGCTTGTGCCCATCTGCGAGTTAGCAAGGGTAAAGTAGACCCCAAGGCGCGAGCTGTGCTAAAGGATATTCAGATGCTAAAAGTGCGTATGGACGACGCTGTCGAGGACGAAGACTACGAGAAAGCTGCTGCCTACAAACAGAAGATCGCCCAGTTAGAAAGTACTCAGGCAGACCTCCGCAAACAAGGCGGTGTCAAACAAAAGCTAAAGCTAGATTCCGAGGAGGTTGCCAAGGTTATATCTATTTGGACAGGCGTGCCAGTTATGCAGGTCGTCAAGTCCGAGGCCAAGGCTCTGCTAAGCCTCGAAAAGCGTCTGGGCAAGCATATTATTGGGCAACAAGAAGCTGTCGAGGCTGTGTCGCGTGCTATTAGACGTAGCCGCAGCGGCATATCCGATGCCAAGCGCCCGATAGGCAGCTTCCTCTTTTTGGGGCCAACAGGCGTTGGTAAGACAGAGCTTGCCCGCTCGCTAGCCAAAGAGTTTTACGGCAACGACGACGCTTTAATAAAGATAGATATGTCAGAGTTTGGCGAGAGGCACACTGTTTCGCGTCTGCTGGGCGCCCCAGCCGGCTACGTAGGCTACGACGAGAGTGGCCAGTTGACCGAAAAGATCCGGCGCCAACCCTACAGCCTGGTACTGTTTGACGAGGTCGAGAAGGCTCACCCAGATGTATTTAATATGCTGCTGCAGCTGTTAGAGGACGGAGTGCTAACTGACGCCAAGGGTCGCACTGTTAACTTTAGCAATACGATAGTTATCCTAACTAGTAACCTAGGCGCTAAAGAGCTACAAAAAGAAGTCTCCTTGGGCTTTTCTGCCAAGAGCGACACAGATCAAAAGCAAGTTGACAAATTACACCGCGAGAACGAGCGCAAAGTTCGCGACGAGCTAAAATCCTTCATGAAGCCAGAGCTGTTAAACAGGTTGGACAAAACGATTGTCTTCCGTGCGCTGTCGCGCAAAGATGTCGGCAAGATTGTTAACATTCAACTAGACGATCTGGCGCGCAGACTGCTTAACCGCAAGCTGGGCATGAAGACCAGTACGCAGCTTAAAAAATGGCTCGTGAGTACCGGTTACGACGCCAAGAACGGCGTCCGCCCACTCCGCCGCCTCATCCAAGAAGAGCTAGAGGATCGCATTGCTGAGAGCTTACTATCAGGTGAAATAGAAGAGGGCAGCGTCGTAGATCTGAGCCTAAAAGACAAAACCCCCACAGTGGAATCTATTGTCGAGTAGTTCAGTCCATTTAGTAGGCTAGTAGAGCTTAGGCATCATGAGATAAATTATCGGCGTTAAGAAGGCCGGTAGCGAAGTCGCTAGTTTTTTGGTAGCCCAAAAGACAAAGAGACCCCCGAAGGGGCCCCTACATCACGTTCGCTATTGCAGAGAGGAGGCTCGACCAACCATAGCGTTGACTCCTAGCTCTAGAGTGCTCAACTGAGCACTGCCTAGCTCTAACCTTCCGAGCGTATGGACTGCGAGCTGTTCATCGCTGAAAGGCAAGGCCAGATCTTTGTGCTGCACGTCAATGACGGGTTCACCGTCTTCAACGTGAATCCCAGCGATAATCGGACCAACACGAACCACTGGCCATGCTGGCCACTCTACCGAGTAGCCATCGTCCGTGTCATACGGTACGCCAGCTTTTTCAAGCAGACTTGGGAGTGCAGCACACACGGAGTGCATGAACTCAATATGCGCCGCTAATTCTCGGCCGGTCCTAGACTTCAAGTCACCGGACAATTTCCGAGATACATATATCTCAGTCTTCATAATGGGCTCCTTGCCCTAACTCTGATTTACATCAGAAGGGCGATTTGCCCACTGTCTTTTTAAGACAGGATTACAGTCCACTTAAAATGAGCTCTAATCCTGCCTTAAAATCAGCAAAAATGTGATGTACTCAACCTAAAGTTGATAAAATTATTTTACCAGAAAAGACAAATAATGTCAAAAATGTATCAGCAGACTAAAGGTGTGTAACGAGCAGAGCGGCGTAGCCGCAATCACTAACTCTAAAGCCAGCGAGCTGGCTTTACCTCTATTCCCAGCATTAATCAGAACAGATTAGCCTAAAACTCTTGCCTGCAGTCATTCAGGCGAGGATCAGTCTGGTTGTTGGCTTTTAGCTAACTCAGACCGACCAGAGGGAGTCCCGCAGGCTGCTGATTGTAGGTAAAGGTTTTTGCTAGTCTGTCTTCTGATTACCGCTGGGGTGTTCTTGTGATACTTTTTGAGAAAAAGTATTGGAAGGGTTATATAAAGGCTGTGCCATTGACCGCATAAAAAGGAGGCATGAACCTACTTTAGGTAAGTATTAAGGAGTGACTTTAAATCTAGTTTTTTGGTACTAGCTGGGCCAATCACGGTCTTGAAGCCGACCTTCTTAGCTTCTTTCGCCCGCTTGTCGGCAAAAATTACTCGGCGGATCTCGCCGCCCAGGCCAACTTCGCCGTAGACGGCGGCGTCTTTGGGTAGCGCCAGCCCTTTGGCGCTGCTAGCGATGGCCATGGCTACGGCTAGGTCTGCTGCAGGCTCTGTAATAGTTAGGCCGCCGCTAACTGATATATAGATGTCTATGTCACTTAGCGATAGTTTGGTGCGTTTCTCGAGTATTGCGATTATCAAGTTGAGTCGATTTTGGCTAAAGCCCACAGCTGTGCGTTTGGGGTAACCGAAGGCTGATTTGTTAGTGAGCGCCTGGATCTCTACAAGTAGTGGCTTGGTACCCTCCATGGCCGCAAATATTACCGAGCCGTCTGTTAGTTGACGCTCCTCTAGCAAAGCGGCCGAAGGGTTATCGACAGGATGCATGCCTAGCTCTCCCATTTCCATAACGGCTACTTCGTCGACAGAGCCGTAGCGGTTCTTGCGCCCTCGCAGCAGCTTGAACCCTACAAACTTATCACCCTCTAGCTGTAGCACAACATCGACAAGGTGCTCGAGCAGCTTGGGGCCGGCGATGTTGCCTTCTTTGGTGACGTGACCAACGAGGATTAGAGCCGTGTCACTTTGCTTGGCAGCATTGATTAGCATATGGGTGGAGTTGACTATCTGCGATACACCACCCTGTACACCGCTAGAGCTGCTAGTATTGATGGTTTGTATAGAGTCAACAATAACGGCGTCATAATCACCGCTGGCGATAGTAGCGGCGATGTCGTCGGCTGAATTGTTGCTAGCCAACTGCAGGTCTGTGGCACCTAGCTTGAGACGATTGGCGCGGGAGCTTACCTGGCGCTCTGACTCCTCGCCGCTAATATAGATTGTTTTGCTGCTTTTGCCCAGATATGCAGCTACTTGCAGCAGCAAAGTGCTTTTACCTGCTCCTGGCTGTCCTGCTAGCAGTACAACAGAGCCCTGCACAACGCCTCCCCCTAGTACTTGGTCAACTTCTTTGGTGCCAGTGCTTAAGCGGTGGCTATCGATACCCTTTGTCTTTTTGCTAATAGGGGAGGCTTGGATCTTTTTACCGCTTACTTGTTTACCGGAACCGGCACTAACATTCAGCGTTGCTGCTTGGTCAGCCTCTAGGCTGCCCCAATCTCCACACTCGAAGCATTTACCGCTCCATTGATTGCTCTTGGCCCCACACGAGCTGCATAGGTAGCTGGCGGTAGATTTAGCCACCAGAGCCTTCTTGCTGGCTAAAGTTACTATCAATGCTCTCGACAAGATTATTTTGCTCGGTTGCAATACTGTTGCGCTGTTTGACGAGGTCGTTAAACTCTGCGATCAAGACTTCTAGTTGTGCGAAGTCCTGGTTGTAGGCGTCGATAGATTGGTTAAAGCCTGGAATCGCCTGGTTGTAGGCTGGGATATCATCGTTGTCTAGCAGCGTACTGATACGCTCACGCTCGGTATTGATAGTATCGCCCTGTGTCTCTAGTGAAGCTTCCAGTAGGCGGATGCTGGCCGATAGATCTGATAACTGCATATCTAGGTTGTCTACCTGATCTTTAAGGGCCGTAAACACTGCCTCATATTGCTGGCTGAGGGCAACGACCTGCGATCTATCTGTAAAATACTGCGAATAGTAGTCTTCTAGGAATTCTGGCAACTCTTCTAGCTCTGTTGCAAGGATAGAGTGGAGTTCGTTATCGATAACGTCTTGTCCCTGTGACTCGTAGGTCGCCACAACGTCTCTGATGCGCTGGTCAGATACCTGGTCGAATGTGATATTTAACCACTCGACAACCTCTTGTTGGTCGCTGTTGCTTAATCTGGCGTAGGCTGCATGCAGCATTTCATGAGCTGCCGTTACTTCCTCTATGCCATCTAGCTGCTCTTCTTCTACCTCGAATATATAGATGCCTCTACCGTCGTAGCAACCTAACACGACAGTCTCCTCGACAGGGCAGTTAGACATAAATTCCTCGGATGATTGCAGCTTTGGATCGTGCACATAGAATAGGCGCTCGGCTTCGCTCGTAAAGAAGCTGTTTTTGGCTAACGCCTCTATTTCTGCAGACGGCGTGTACGACCGTAGTGTCCACCAGTCCGGGAACGAATAGGGGTTAAGGAAGGCAAATATAGCCAGCCCCATAACGAGCCCTATTGCAAAGCCGCCGGATAGTCTTCTTATCACTACTAACTACTCTTATAGGTCGAAACTGATAGTGTTAACACCAGCGCCGTTATTGATCAGTGTTGCATTGCAGCTGCCAGTCGGAAAATCCTCTGTATCGATGATCGTACTTGCACTGCCGCCTGGTAGGACTGCGTTAGCTTCTCCGTCGCATGCCCCGCCAAAGTCGAGCTCGAGGCCGTTCTCTGGACGATTCCAGCTAACATTTATAAATCCACTACCGACTGTTATGTCCTCGAGCGCTACTGGTACGGTCTGCTCGAACACAATAGTCCTGTTTATGCTTGCGTCATAGAGGGCAGAGTCAACCACCTCCACATTTAGGGCCTTTGATCCGCTAAAGTCTGGCTCGAAGTTAAATACTATCTGACCACCACCATCTCCGGTACTAATAGATCCGCCGGGTAGTATTTGCCCGTCGACACTAAAGTTGACTGTCTCTAGAGCATGCGTACCTCTTTGTAGGTCAACTGTAATAGCACAGGTCTGATCACAGAGAGCCGGTACGCTGACAAAGCTTACGCTCGGTCGGTTATCACCGCAGTCGTGGAGGTCGTCATCTTCTGTTGGTACAGCTCCGCCAGCCACGTTACCGAGGGCTGCTAAGACTGGGCCGTTCCATTCGTTAAAGTAAGGGTCATCCTCTGGCAGTTCGGCATTGATGTTGCCGCCGGTAACAATCTGGATGGCACGCTCTGGCGTACATTCGGTTGCTAGGCCTCCACTGACTGAGTCGATCTCGACTTCTTCCTGGGTGTCTTGGGTCTTGGGGACATACCATGATGGGTAAATGTCTACACGCCCACCAGAGGCTACTTGGAACCCGGTGATAGGATCTATCTGGACTCTCTTGATACCCTCAGGCTCTTGCCAATTGTTCTTGGCAGATTCTGGCAGGTCCTTGTGGTAAGCGCTCATGAACGAGCGGAATATAGCCGCACGCACAGGTGTAGTATTGGACTCACTAAAGCTTCTAGTAATGTCGTGGTGACCAAACCAGGCTCCAAAGGCGACAGACTTGCTATAGCCTAATACAGTGTTGTTTTTGAACCCGTCATCTGTACCTGTCTTTACAGCTGTAGTTACACCCGGCACGGTGAACGTGTTGCGTGCAAAGCGGACAGAGTCATCAGTTAGTATGTTGGTCAGGATGTAGGCAGTCTGAGGGTCAATAACGTCTTCGGGTGCTGCCTCCCATTTTTTGATTACTTCGCCGTCCGCATCAATAACCTGGTCTATGTAGGTAAGGGGTTGATATGTACCTTCGCGGCTAAACGTTGCGTAGGAGTTTGTAAGTTCGTCTAGACGAAGCTCGGCTCCTGATCCAAAGGCGGTAGCAAGACCACAGACTCCGCTTTGTCCACAAACTACCGGTGTGCGTAGGCCAGCTTCGCGGGCTAACAAGTGGGTTTCCTCTATACCTGCTATGTACATAGCCTTAATGGCTGGGATGTTAAAGGATTGACCAAGAGAGAACCGGGCAGTGACAGGACCGTTGTGGAGGCCATTATAGTTCTTTGGCTCCCAATCACGCGCCAACTCTGTCTTGTAGTCATAGAAGATACTACCAGCACCGTAATCGGTAGTGTTCTCGATAACAGACGCATAGTCGAATATCTTGAATGCCGAGCCTGGGTCTCGCTGCTGGGCAACGACATTGCTTTGGCCATAGCCAGGGAAGTCAAAGTCGCGCGATCCTACGAGTGCGATCACTTTGCCTGTTTCGGTGTCGACAGCCACAGCTGCGCCGTTGTCAAAGCCACGGGCCTCGATACTTGGGATAGCGTCCTCGATAGATTGCTCGGCTAGTTCTTGGGCTTCTAGATCTATGGTCGTTATGACTTGGAGCCCGAGCCGGTGGATGCCCTCGCCAAACTCATCTACTAGACGCTGCTCTGCTTCTAGTACAAAGTGCGGGGCGATGATTCCTTCGTACTGGTTGCGACTATCTACGACCTTGGCCAATGTGTCTACATCCATAGCTGCGTCAAATTCTGCTTGCGTTATACGGCCTTGATCAAGCATAGACCGCAATACAAATTGTTGGCGCACTACGTGGTCTTCTGGGCTATTCCAGTAAAAGGTTGGGGCAGGGATGGCTGCTGCTAGTAAGGCTGACTCGTCTAGTGTTAGGTCGGCTGCAGGCTTCTCGAAATAACCTCGGCTGGCAGCCTCTATTCCGTCGTAGACCGAGCCGAATGAGGCTACATTTAAGTAGGCGTTTAGGACTTCTTCTTTAGAGAAGGATCTCGACAACTCGACAGAGAGTATTAATTCTTTAATCTTTCTAGAGTAAAGTTTTTCGTTATTTTGCAAGATCGCGTTTTTTACGTATTGCTGAGTAATAGTCGATCCACCTTGTTGGCGGCCTCCAGTAACGTTGTTAATCCCCGCTCGCAGAACACCACGCCAGTCAAAACCACTGTGTTCAAAAAATTTTTGATCCTCGACGGCTAGAACCGCTTGTACGAGCGTATCGTTAATCTGAGCAAGGTCTACTGGCGTACAATCAACGTCGCCTTGACTGGCCCACAGCAGAGTCTCGCCAGTACTGTCATAGTATTCTGTTGTTTGGCCTTGAACACAGGCTTGCAACTGAGCAATATCTGTAGGTAGATCCTTGCGGTAAAAGGCAAATAGTCCGAACAAGAAGGCTAATCCAACAAAAAGTCCTACACCAGCCAGCCTAAGGCCCATAATCAAACCACGGCGACTAAACCAGTAACGAGCTACGCGT
Source organism: uncultured Candidatus Saccharibacteria bacterium (assembly GCA_964534605.1). Classification (GTDB taxonomy): domain Bacteria; phylum Patescibacteriota; class Saccharimonadia; order Saccharimonadales; family VXPC01; genus CAZHOS01. Next base: position 59,728 of record CAZHOS010000001.1, on the reverse strand, counting down.
TTGGGGTGCAGGCGCCATAGCATTCGCTTAAACCTACCTTTCGGTAGGGTGCTCAGATACTCGGCCTGTTTTTGGGTGCGCGCTTGTTTTTTTACTTTGCGCTTGACCTTAGCATTGGACGCAACCTTACGAGCCTTTTTTACAGGCTTACGTACTTTCTTCGCTGTGTGAGAAATTTTCTTCTTGGTCTTCTTCATTTGATCTCCAAATATAGAGCTTATTATATCAAAATAACCACAATAACAAAGCTGGTCTTAATCTGAAAAATAGCTGCCAAGCATTAGCGTGATAACTTCTTCTTGATTGTTAGTTTCTTTTGCGATAATTTTGCAGTTAGTTTAGCGCGGTCGTATGCTTTTTGGTCAAAGATATGCTCTAGATTGGGGCCATGGTCGTATGGTATCGACCCGTATGCTAGCTTGAACTTGCCTATTCCGTACTTCTCGTCGTCTTTATCCGGGCCCCCGCTGTCGAATCTACCTATACCCCACATGTCGTAGTGTCTAATCCCCAGACGTTTTGCTTGCAGTAGAGCCTCGAAACCTATTGCTTGCGCCAGGCGGTTGTCGCGTCCAGCCTGGGTGCGACCTCCATAGAGTTGATAGGCCTCTTGGCCGTTATGGACCACCATGTAGCCTCCGACGTCTTGCCCTTCGTATGTACCAATAACGATATAGGCGCTACTAGCATCGGACATTGCTTGCCATACATTCTCTATATGAGCACTAGAGTACTGCACGAAGCTCTTGCTAGTGGACATAGACTCGACAATAGCCACAAAACGTTCTATTCCAGCCGTCCCTTCTGTAAAGATTTCGAACTGTAATCCATTTTTGATTGCTTTGCGGATATTTTGTCGATGCGATTTACTACAGCTAGCTAGGAGCTCTTCTTCGCTTGGGCTTAGATCTAGAACGGCGCTGTAGCGACTTGTTAAGCCTGGCGCGCTAGAGACTATGAACCCTTCTAGTGTGCGTCCTGCAGGCAAATAACGCCCATCTGGCTCGATAACAAGGTGGCTGACACCTAGCTCGCTTACTGCGAGGGTTATGTCTTGCAGCCAGCCATCTGTGTCCCAGCTCCTATTACCGGGACGGGTGATAATAGCGTAGGGCATTTTGGAGTATGCGGGCGAGACGAGACGAATATTCGTCGGTGTGCCGGCCGCGATCAGGCGGTGTGTGTTTGGGTAGATAGGTTGCCAGGCCTCGCTCTGGAGGGGGTGCAGAAGTTTTGGATTAACCATAAACAGATGATACAGGCTAGGGGCGCAGAGTGTAAACCACTCATGTAGACTATAGCTATGCGCTTGTCAGACAAAATAGACATGGTGGCCGGCATTGGGCCTAAGGTGAGCTTACTGTTTAATCGTTTAGGCATAGAGACGATCGGGGACTTACTGGATCATTACCCTCGTCGGTACGAGGACTATTCTAAAGTGCAGCAGATAGCCGACGTTGAACCAGGTCCTGTAACGCTGAAGGCCAAGATATCTACCAGCGCACCACGCTACGGCAAAGCCCGCGGCATGCACATCACCCAAGGTAAAGCGACCGACGATAGCGGGGCTATTGGCATCGTCTGGTTTAACCAACCTTACCGAGCCCAGAGCATCAAAAAGGGCGCCGAGTACTATTTGTCAGGGCAATACGACTTTAGTGGCAAGCATTTGTCGCTTATTAACCCAACTATCGAGCTAGTTAGTGACTTTCAGATTAATACAGCACGGGTACTGCCAGTTTATCCAGAAACTAAGGGGCTTAGCAGCCTACGGATCAGAAAAGCCATTAGCGGTGTAAAGTCATGCATAGACGACATACCAGAGAGGCTACCAGCACAGTTATTGGCGGATGTAGGCTTGCCTAGCCTTAGCACGACGCTTAACAAGCTACACTTCCCAGCCAGAACTGAAGATGTTCAGGAGGCCCGGTTCGAGCTGGGTGTGCGTGAGCTGTTCGAACTTAGTCTGTCTAGCCAGTTATTGCGCCAGAAATATTCTGTCCTGCGCTCGCCTAAAATCACCGTTAACGAAGACCTGCTGGTGTCTATATCTAAAGATCTGCCCTACACACTTACGGATCAACAGCGGGCGATAGCCTGGCAAATACTTAAGGATATGCAAGAAGCTGACAGGCCTCTTAACAGGCTGGTAGAGGGAGATGTAGGATCCGGCAAGACAGTTATCGCCGCGATGGTGGCAGCGAACGTCGCTAGTCACGGCGGACAGGTAGTAGTTATGGCACCGACAGACTTGTTAGCTAAGCAGCATTACGAGTCATTCCAGGAGCTACTCGGCGGCACCAGCTTAGCGAGTCAAATAACGGTACTGACGGGATCACAAAAAGCCCCTGACAAAAAAGCCGTACTACAGCGGGTCGCTAGCGGCGATGCACGGATAATAATAGGCACGCACGCTGTCTTCCAGAAAGGGGTCGATTACAAGAATGTTCAACTAGCTATAATCGACGAGCAACACCGCTTTGGAGTCGAGCAGCGCAAGAGCTTGCAAGGCAAAGCCAAGCTAATGCCCCATATACTTACTATGACTGCAACACCCATACCCCGCACACTAGGGCTTATCCTCTACGGCGAACTAGACATATCTATCCTTAGCGAGAAGCCACCTGGCAAAAAATCTATCCGCACAGAACTTGTCAGCCTTTCCCATAGAGCTAATAAACTTAAAAGTCTTATAAGCAATGCCGACGAAAGTAATCAGGTCTATATTGTGTGCCCCAGTATTGATAGCGAAGAAGTAGGGGACCCCGCTGAGCAGATATATAGTGACTTGCAGCGCAAGTATCCCGACGCTTCTATAGGCCTAATGCACGGTAAGCTTAAGGCCGAGCAGAAGGAGTTAGTTATGGCTGACTTTCTGTCCGGCAAGATCCATGTATTGGTCTCGACAACGGTGATCGAGGTCGGTGTGAATGTCGTTAACTCCCATACAATAGCTATACTCTCGCCGCATAGGTTCGGGTTAGCGCAACTGCATCAGTTGCGCGGCCGGGTCGGACGTGGAACCACAGCGGGTACGTGCTTGTTGATGCTTGCAGATAACCAAGCCCCGGCTAAACGACTGAGGTATATAGAGCAAGTGGAAGATGGCTTCAAGCTGAGTGAGCTCGATTTAGAGCTGCGTGGACCTGGTGCGATCTATGGTACGCGTCAGAGCGGATCGCTGGATCTGCGCGTGGCTAATATATCCGATGCAAAGCAGGTTGCAGTCGCTCGGGCGATGGCCGATGCGTTTATTGGTAGCAAATTAAAGCTAAAAGACTACCCCGAGTTACAAAAGAGTGTTATTAAAACCCAAAAAGTAAGCTCTCTTAACTAGCAGCAGGAAATCTTACAACGTTAAGACTATTTGTTCTGCAGAAGAACAGAAACATGGTGCGGTGTCGCTGCAGGGGGTACAATAGAGCTATGAGAGTGATTGCAGGAAAGCACAAAGGCCGAATCTTTAAAGCCCCATCAGGCAATAGGACGCACCCAATGAGCGAGCGTGCCAGGGGGGCCCTATTTAATATGCTGGGCCCCATAGAAGGCCTGAGTGTGCTGGATGCCTATGCCGGGAGTGGAGCGTTGGGTTTTGAGGCAGTTAGTCGTGGGGCCGCCAGCGTCTATGCCGTCGATATGGACAAAAAAGCCTACAAAACAATCACCGAGAATATAGAGGACCTAGGTCTGAAACAGAGCGTCCGCGCCACACGAGCCAACGTTGTTACTTGGGCCAAGAACGTAGATTACACTTTTGATCTCATCTTTGCAGATCCGCCGTACCAGGACCTGAACCCCCTACATCTGCGGGCACTAGCCAGCATGCTTGCACCTGGTGGACTGATGGTGATTAGCCACCCCAAGGATTACCGCACAGAAGAACTAGATGGCCTCAGGCTTGTCACTCAAAGATCCTACGCCCGTGCGACAATTAGCATCCTCAAGGCTAGCTAGTACAAGCGCCAGCAACTACCAGTGTATGCCTACCGAGGCTATTGTCGGGCAATTTTACCTCATGGTGGTTTAGAGTTGCTTGTACATTTGAAGCGTCTCTGATGTCGCAAGCATAGATCATCAGATCTCCAGGATCCTGCTGGTATGTCATCTCGTTTTCGTATTCATCCCAGTTTTCGGCATTTTGATCAACACCAAGCCTGATTGCAGGTAATCCAATTCCATGAAGAGCAAGACTAGCAACATATACATGACAGCTTATTCCATCAGCATGAGGCTCGACATAGCCGCCTGCCTCTAGTTTGTTGGGTATAGGTAAGGGTCGATTTACCATGTAGTTCGCAGAAGGCGAATCTGCAGCTTCAAGCATGGATCTAACGAAGCCGTGAACCTTAGCCGCAAGAGCGTGGAGCTGTGCATTAGATGCGTTTCTCGATTCCTGAACGCTTATAGATCTAGCTCTTGCGCTAGATATTCCGGTAAATATTCCGGAGACGTCTTGCCAGTATAGGCCCTGGAAATAATTGAGCGGGGGTATGTCTGTAGCTTCAATAAAACCTGAAAGACCGATATGTCCATAAGCGTGCAAAGATGCGAACCCATCTAGCTCACATAGATCGCTAGTTTTATGTACTTTAACTTCAGGAATTGTACTTTTAAGCAATTTCATTACATCGAATTATACAAGAATGATGGTATGATAGAAAGCATATGGATTATATAATTAGTGTAATTATTGGAGGGGTAGCGATGGCAGCGATCGACCTGCCGGTAATAGCGTTTGTTATCAAGCCAACTTTGGTCAAGTATGCCCCTCAGCTTGTTGCTAAAAAGCCAGACGGTCTGGCCGCACTGATATTCTACGTTGGCTACGTTACCTTGGTCGTATATTTGTCCCAACTAGGGTTAGACGTCGAAGGCCAAGCGTCGGAGGTCGCTAGGCGCGGGGCACTGTTAGGTCTATTCGCCTATGGAACGTATGAATTTACAAATAAAGCCGTCATTAAAGGTTGGCCCTGGCAGATGGTGGCACTCGATACTGCCTGGGGTGTGGTGCTAACATCGGCTGTGGCATACATTGCCTACATAGTATAGTTGCGAGACAAGTTAAACGGTAGTAGAATAGTGCGGTCCAACACTAACATGCCGTGGTGGTGGAATTGGTAGACACGCTAGTCTTAGGAACTAGTGCAGCAATGCGTGAAGGTTCAAGTCCTTTCCACGGCACCAAAATAAATAGCCCCATATGGGGCTTTTTATTTTGACTAGGAAAGGGGTTGAACCGAGCCATAATGCGTGAAGGTGAGATATGCCAGTGGCATATCGCAAGGAAACCTTCTCTTGCAAACTTGTTTGCAAAGACGAAGTTTCGGGCCCGCGGGACGTGGGCAAGTCCTTTCCACGGCACCAAAATAAAGAGTCCCATTTGGGACTCTTTATTTTGGTTTTATCGGTTAAGTATGTCCAGATGCTATACTTAGCAGCTAATGGGGATATTCAAAACCTTTACTTTCAAGCAATACGTTATTGCTTTTATATTTTGTCTATTCTTTGCTACTGGAACATTTTGGTTGCTGCTTCCAGAACCTTACTGCTTTGAGTTCGATAGGCAGTGTGCATCGATTATAGAGACTGATGTAAGTACGTATCTACGCGACCCATACATATTTACGGTTGAATACTTTATAGTTGCACTGGTTTATTTTATTCCATTCTTTCTTGGTCTGCTTATTACAAAAATAATTTATCTAGGGCGTTTTAAGGTAGACAAATTTTGGAAGATAGGACTCTATTTTTTACCAAGCCTACTGTTAATCACCTTAACTTCATATCTATTAACTTTTAGCTTAGAGTGTGAGGATATACCGAGGCACGCAGTATGCCACTCAAAGTATGATTTTTAGTAAAAATTATAGCTCCGCTATATTCCTACATTGTACTATTTGATTGATGTAGACTATAGCGGTGAATAAGTATGATGTAGTTGTGGTGTGGGTGGTGGCGCGAGTGGCATGATGGCCGCAGCTACAGCTGCGAGCCGCGGGGCGAGTGTGTTGTTATTAGAAAAAAACAAGCGCCTCGGCGAAAAGCTACGCATAACAGGCGGCGGCCGTTGCAATGTCTACAATGCCGAGGAAGACATGCGCACGCTACTCAAAAATTACGGCAAGTCAGAGAAGTTCCTTTACTCGGCATTCACTCAGTTTGGCATGCAAGAGTCGGCAGATTATTTTAATTCTCGTGGCCTAGCTACAAAGATCGAGGATCGTAAACGTGCATTTCCGACTACTAATAAAGCTTTGGATGTTCTGAGGGTGCTCGAACAAGACATGACACACAGCAAAGTAGAGGTGCTTACAGATGTGCGTGTCGAGTCCATTCAAACAGAGCAGGGTTCGATTAGCAGTATCTGCACATCGAAAGGTGATGTGCATGGCCACAGCTACATACTGGCAACCGGTGGCACATCCCGCCCGGACACCGGATCTACGGGTGACGGATTTAAGTGGTTGCGTGAGCTTGGGCATACAGTAGATGAGCCAAGTCCCAGTATTACCCCACTAAAGCTAAAAGACAGCTGGCCTGCGTCGGTGGCGGGCAAATCTGCGGAGGTGGAGCTGTCTTTATGCGCAGGCAACAAAAAGAAGTTCAAACAGCGTGGGAGGCTGCTCTTTACTCATTACGGCGTATCTGGTCCACTGGTGCTCAATAATGCTTACCGGGTGGCGGAGCTACTGGAGTCTAGCGATGTCCATGTTGCAATTAATTTTTATCCTGAGCTAGACAGGGAGGATGTCGACAAAAAAGTAGTCCAAGCGCTAGAATCTAACCGTGCAAAAATGCTCAAAAATGTTCTCAAAGAGCTCTTGCCTGGCGGTCTAAGCCCAATCATTACGCAGATTATTGGCAAACAAGAGATCGAGGCTAAGAACTGCAGCGAGCTCAGTAAGGTATTGCGTAGCAAAATTGTCGATGTGTTGTGTGGCGCAACTGCTCAGGTCGATAGCCTGATGGGGTTTGACAAAGCCGTAGTTGCAGACGGTGGCTTAGCCCTAGAGAATCTGGACACGAAAACTATGAGGTCTAAGGAAATCACCAACCTTTACGTTACAGGCGACCTTCTTAATATCAACAGACCATCCGGTGGCTACTCGCTCCAGCTATGCTGGACAACAGGCTATATAGCCGGTATCAATGCCGCAAGAAACTAAACAGCGTGATATACTTAACCCTATGAATTATTCAAATTTGCATCTACATATATCGCCGGAGGCCCGCCTGCGTTAGTTTTGTGATGTGACTATCCTTTAAAAACGCCGGCCCTTCGGCGTTTTTGATTTTTATAGATAATGAATACGGAGCAAAAAATGTTTTACGAACAATATAAAAAGGCCAAAGCTGATAAACTAAAAGAAAAGGGATTACAAAATGGGTAAAGTAAGCATACAACCATACAAAGGAACTCGGGATTTCTATCCCGAGGACAAGCGACTGCAGGATTATATCTTTGGAGTTTGGCGCAGCGCTTGCGCAAGCTTTGGCTACCAAGAATACGATGCACCGATGATTGAGTCGCTAGATCTTTACCGCTTAAAGAACCAAGAATCTAGCGAGATAGTTAACGAGCAAGTCTACAGCTTTACAGACAGAGGAGGCAGGGAAGTAGCCGTACGGCCCGAGATGACCCCGAGCGTGAGCCGCATGGTTGCCGCCAAGCGCCAAGAATTAGCCTACCCACTACGTCTATTTAGCATACCGAATCTATGGCGTTACGAGCGCCCTCAGAAGGGCCGCTTGCGAGAGCACTGGCAGCTGAATGTCGACATATTTGGCGTAGAGGGTATGGAGGCTGAGCACGAGCTGGTGATGATTGCCTCGCAGATAATGGAGGGTTTTGGTGCTTCGAGAGATATGTATGAAGTGCGCTATGGCAGCCGGGCATTTATGGAAGACCTCCTGGACTACTTGGGTGTAGACGAGACGCTAGTTAATGATATTTTTGGGTACATAGACAGATACAAAAAGTATAAATCTGCCGATGACGCAGCTAAGGCGCTAAAAGACATACTAAGCACAGAAAACATAAAGAACGGGCTAGACCAAAAGTTAATACAACTCCTGGATACGAGCGACTTAAAGGCTTACGCAGATGTCTTGCAGACAAAAGGATACCGTGATCTTTTGGAGTTTAGTCAGATGGTTGAGTCTAGCGGCCTAGAAAACGTTAGATTCGACGCGTCAATAGTCAGAGGATTTGCTTACTACACCGGGATTGTGTTTGAGGTATTTGATACGAGCCCAGACAATAATCGCTCGCTATTTGGTGGCGGTCGCTACGATGGTCTCGTTGGAGCACTTGGTGCTGATCCTGTACCGACGGCAGGATTCGGTAAGGGCGACGTGACTATTGTTGACTTCCTGCGCACTCATGATCTGCTGTCTGACCTTCCTAACCCCACGGATATATACGTTGTGTTGGCGGGCGATGTCTACGAGCAAGCCCAGCAGCTATTCATGCAGCTACGCATATATGGCCTAAAGGTCGCTGTAGATACCAGTGGACGTAAGATATCTAAGCAGATAGATGCTGCCGCAAAGGCAGGCGCACGGCATGTGCTGTTTGTCGGGGAGGACGAGCTACGCGAGGATAGTTATGAGCTTCTAAACCTTGATACTCAGCAGAAACAGAGGGTAGCGCCAGACGCCATCCTAGACGCAGTTTCCTCGTAGCGCGTCTAGTATCTTCTATGGATAAACTTAGCCAGCCGTGGTAAAGTCTTGGTCTATGAATACATCCATCGAAAAACTATCCAGTACGCAAACCAAGCTAACCATCGTTGCCGACGATAAAGATCTGTCGGACTACAAACAGGCCGCCCTTAAGGAAGTCGGTAAAGACCTTAAGATACCTGGATTCCGCGAAGGCAACGTACCAGCTACAGAAGTAGAGAAACATGCCGATCAAGCCAAGCTAAACGATACGTTTTTGAACGCCGCCGTACCTCCGCTTGTCGAAAAAGCTGTCAACGAGCACAAGCTTAGCCCTTCTATTGCACCGAATGTAGCAGTAACTAAGTTTGTGCCATTTAGTGCCGTCGAGATGGACGTCACTATCGATCATCTGGGTGAGGTAAAGCTAGCAGACTACACCAAAGTAAAGCGCAAGAATACAGCCGTTAAAGTAGACAAAAAAGACATAGATACCGTCTACAAGCGCATACAAATGGATTTGTCCGAGAAGTCAGACGTCAAGCGTGCCGCCAAGGATGGTGACCAAGTTTGGATAGATTTTGACGGCAAAGATGCCAAAGGCGAAGCGATACAGGGCGCTGCTGGCAAGGATTACCCCCTCGCTATCGGTACGAACACATTTATACCGGGCTTCGAGGACGAAATGATCGGCATGAGTGCGGGCGATAACAAAGAGTTTACTCTGACATTCCCCAAAGACTACGGCGTTGCGGCTATGGCCAACAAGAAAGTTACCTTTACTGTCACGGTTAACAAAGTCCAAGAAGTTGTCATCCCAGATGTAGACGATGCATTTGCAGCTAAAGTCGGCCCGTACAAGACAGTCAAAGAGCTAGAGGCCGATGTAGTCAAAAATATCACCCGCGAGAAGGAGCAGCGTGCTCGTATGGAACTCGAAAGCTCGATCATGGAAGAGCTCGTTAACGGATCCGAAATTGAGCTACCAGAAGGGCTCATCAACCAGCAGATCCACCGCATGCAACACGACCACCAGCGTAATCTTGCCCAGAGAGGCCAGACTTACGAAGATTGGCTTAAGGCCGAGGGCAAAACCACCGACGACCATGTCAAAGACCTACGCCCCGGCGCAGTCGATAGACTAAAAGGTGGCATCGTACTATCAGAGTTTGCTCGTGCAGAGGGGATCAAGGCCTCAGACGCAGAGATAGAGGCAGCAACCAGCCAGTACCGCCAACAATTCGCAAATGACCCAAAGATGCAGGAGCAGCTTAAGACTCCGCGTGGTAAACAGGACATAACTGCTAGGCTCCTGACAGACAAATCTCTCCGCAAACTCGTAGATTCAGCAACTAGCTAAGATAAATACATCCAATTAACAAAGGTTGGCACTCTATATTGTCGAGTGCTAATTTTTGTGCTAATATCTTGGTATGAAAGACAGCAACCATACACCCCCAAACAACTCTATACTTATACCGACAGTGGTAGAAAAAGAAGGTAACTTCGAGCGTGCTTACGACATTTATTCGCGCCTACTTAAAGACCGCATTATATTCTTGGGTACAGATGTTAATATGCACAGCGCGAACTCTATAGTCGCTCAGATGCTCTTTCTAGAGCAAGCAGACCCCGACAAAGATATATACTTTTATATCAACAGCCCAGGAGGCTCTGTGCACGCCGGTATGGCTATTTATGACACTATGCAGTTTATCAAGCCCGACGTACAGACATTTGGCATGGGCATGGCAATGAGCATGGGATCGGTATTGCTAGCAGCAGGGGCCAAGGGCAAGCGTCACATTTTGCCTAGCGCCAAGGTGATGATCCACCAACCTAGCGCAGGCACCGAAGGTAAAATTACCGATATGGAGATCAGTTTAGAAGAAATGGTCAAGAACCGTCATGCGCTCGCGCAGATTATGGCAAACCATACCGGCAAGACCGTCGCCCAGATTCAAAAAGACTGGGACCGCGACAACTTCATGAACGCCAAAGAAGCCAAAGACTACGGGATCGTCGACCAAGTCATATCAAAGCGCTAACCCAGTCTTTTTCGGGGATAGCAGCCAGACAAGCGGCCTTTACCTTTATTGACAATATAGGCCGCTACTAAAATTACATGCAGGTGTCTTCTTTGATAAACCCCTAAAGCTCCCGTATATCGGTTGCGTCAGTAGGCAGCTCTTCTGAGTAGTCAAAGCCGTGGGCCGTGTCGGTACGCAACTGGGTTACCCCATCTGCACCAAAGTATTCAAAGAACCTTTGTGTATCTTCGTCTATGGTGATCGTAAAGTCAGAGTTAGCCCCTAGGAAGTTTGCAAAGCTAGACTCTTGGCCGGTGAATCCCTCGACAAGCGCGTTAAGCTCGGACGCAGCTTGGGTGTTGAGCTCTAGTTCTAGGCGACGCAGATTGCGACCGTCTTGCTCTAGCTGCTCGCCTTCACTAAGTACCGTATAGAGGCCTAGGTCGTTGTATGCATCTAGTAGTTCATCTGCCTGGTCATCTGTGAAGTTACCTTCTGGTACTTCGCCGTGAACGGTAGATATACCCTGTAAACTAGCACCCAGTGCTAGGAACACCCCGCGTGTCGTAGCGCTTAACTCTTCGATAGACTCTATTGGGACAGATGAGTCAAAGAATGTGTCGAACAGCAGACTGCCTGACTCTTGCTCTAGATCGCTATCATTTATGTATACCCATCTATCTATGACGTCTGCTGGCAAGTCGGTAAAGTCTATCCCGACCTCTTGTGTCAGGTCGGCTCCTACGGCAGCCGGCAATAGACGCACGTAAATTCTGTTATCGCTAGCATCTATATATTCTGCATAAGCTTGGCCGTCACTTGTCGATAGCGTACCGATGGCCAGGACATTTGACACATCGCTGTAGTCGACATCGACTTCTAGGCCGCCTTCGTACTCGATGGTCTGAGTAGTTAGAGAGAACTTATTCTCGACTGCTGCCTGCAGTAGGTCAGAGTCGCTAAGAGTGCCTCTATTTGCTGAGAATACAATCCCGGCTATAACTGCAGACGCCAGTAAGATGATGATTGATAGGTTCTTGTTCATATAAATAGAGCCTTTCTTGCTTCGATAATGCATTCTCACACAAAAAAAGGTATAGTGCTAGTTTGTAAATAACACAACATATATTCTTGACAAGTTTGTAGTCTACGCTCAGACTAGTGTTTAAGAAGTAGTATTGCATGGGCTGTTTCCCTCTGTGCCTAAAACAGTTGGAAGCAAACCTACCAGGTGAACTTCGGCGTCAAAAACAACAACATTTATAAAAAAGCGAGCCGCCTTCGTCGCTCACATTCATCATTTTTAAGCCTTTATCAGGTAGGGAGTCCTTTGTTTATGCCCGACACAAAAGTCGTAAAAGCCAAAGCTAATATTAAAAGAAAGTCGTTCTCAGACAACACAGACATAGATCTAGAAAACCTGATAGCCCACCAGAACGTATCGTTCCAGTGGTTTATCGAGGAGGGTCTAGGCGAGCTGTTTGCAGAACTAGGAGAAATCGACGATTACACTGGCGAGAAGCTAAGCCTTCGCTTCAAGAGCTATTTCTTCGAAGAGCCAAAGCTCACAGAGCATGACGCCAGAGAGAACAACACCAGCTACGAAGTATCGCTTAAGGCAGTTGTAGAGCTTACCAACAAAGTTACAGGCGAGGTCAAAGACCAAGAGATCTACATGGGCGATTACCCATGGATGACATCGCGCGGTACATTTGTCGTTAACGGCGCCGAGCGTGTCGTTGTTAGCCAGCTTGTACGTAGCCCTGGCGTTTACTTCACCAGCGCTAATGCAGGTCGCAAGAATAACTACGGCGCCAAGGTTATACCTGGACGAGGTGCGTGGCTAGAGATCGAGACCGCCAATAACGGTGCAATCTTCGTCAAGATCGATAGACGCCGAAAAGTAGCCATCACTACCTTTCTCCGCTCCCTAGGCATGACAGACGCTGCCATGAAAGACGCCTTCAAGCACGTAGACCAAGGCGAACATAACTATATTGACGCCACCCTAGAGAAAGACACTGCTCGTGGTGCTAACGAAGCCCTTATCGAAGTCTACCGCCGACTACGCCCTGGCGACTTAGCCACTATCGATAACGCACGCACACTGCTAGAAAGCATGTTCTTTAGCTACAAGAAGTTCGACTTCTCACGTGTGGGACGCTACAAGGTCAACAAGCGTCTCGACCTAGATGTACCTAACACTGCCGAGAACCGTGTCCTCCGTATCGAGGACTTGGTTGCCATCGTTGCCGAGGTTATCCGTCTTAATAACACCCAAGAAGCCGCCGATGACATCGACAGCCTCAGTAACCGCCGTGTCAAGCTAGTAGGCGAGCTTGTACAGCGCCAGTTCCGTGTTGGTTTGCTACGTATGGAGCGCAACACAAAAGACCGCATGTCCATGAGTGAGATCGAGACCGTCACACCCGGCCAGCTTATCAACGCCCGCCCAGTTGTAGCTGCGGTTCGCGAGTTCTTTGCTAGCTCGCAGCTTAGTCAGTTTATGGACCAAGTAAACCCACTATCCGAGCTTGCCCACAAACGACGCCTTAGCTCTATGGGCCCAGGTGGACTTAGCCGCGAACGCGCAGGCTTCGAAGTACGTGACGCCCACACAACCCACTACGGACGTATCTGTCCTGTCGAGACCCCAGAGGGTCCAAACATCGGGTTGGTGTTAAACATGGCTATGCATGCCCGTGTTAACGAGTACGGCTTCCTAGAGACTCCTTACTATCCAGTCAAGAGCAACGTCACCGCTAAAGATGCAATTGGCGAGATAGCTACAGTCGATCTAGAGGTTGACGGTAAAGTAGTGGTCAAGGCTGGCAAGACTATTACTGCAGCAGACGCCAAGAAGCTAGAAAAGGCAAAGGATCAGGCTACCTGGCCTGTTAAGCCACGCCTTAACAAGAAGGCTGTATACCTAGACTCTGACGAAGAACAAGCAGCTACCATTGCAGGTGCAGGTACGCAAACTGATGACGACGGTTTCCTTGTTGATGCACGTATCCGTGGTCGTAAAGCTGGTGTAGCTGGTGAGTACGATGCCGAAGAAATCACCCACATGGACTCCAGCAAGAAGCAGATTATTGGCTCGAGCGCCGGGCTTATCCCGTTCATCGAAAAAGACTACGTTCTTCGTAGCCTTGTAGGCTCTAACCAGGCCAAGCAGGCCATCCCTCTAATCAAGCCAGAGGCACCAGTTGTCGGCACCGGACTAGAGGAAGTCATCGCTCGTAACTCTGGACGCATTGTATACGCAGACGCAGATGGTGAAGTCACCAAAGCAACTGCCGAGGAAGTAGTCGTCAAGTACAAAGGCCGTACCGCCCACTACAAGCCGTCACTATTCCAGCTAAGTAACAACGGTACTGCAATGACACAGCGTGTCATGGTTTCTAGCGGTCAAAAACTCAAGGCCGGCGACGTAATTCTAGAGGGTACGTCAATTGACGACGGCGAACTAGCACTCGGTAAAGACGTTCTTGTGGCACTTATGCCTTGGAGCGGTTACAACTTCGAAGATGCCATCATTGTTAGCGACCGACTCGTTAAAGAAGATACCTTTACAAGCATCAACATCACCGACTACATGATCGAAGTCCGCGAGACCAAGCTTGGTCCCGAGCTAATCACCCGCGACATACCTAACGTATCAGAGGAAGCCCTGCGCCACCTAGACGACGAAGGTGTTGTTAGGATCGGTGCCGAGGTGAACCCTGGTGACATCTTGGTTGGTAAGATCACCCCGAAGGGTGAACAAGAGTTGTCTAGCGAAGAGCGACTGCTGCGCGCCATCTTTGGCGAAAAAGCCAAGGACGTTCGTGACACCTCTCGCCGTATGCCTAACGCCAAGCACGGTAAGGTTGTTGGTGTACGCGTCTTTAGTAAAGAGAACGGCCACACATTGAAGGCCGGTGTTCTCAAGCAGATCCAAGTATTTGTTGCCCAGACACGTAAAATTCAGGTTGGAGACAAGCTAGCCGGTCGTCATGGTAACAAGGGTGTTATCGCCCGTGTGTTACCAGCAGAAGACATGCCATATACAGAAGACGGCCGTCCTGTCGACATGCTACTTAACCCGCTAGGTGTTCCATCGCGTATGAACATTGGTCAGCTCTTCGAGGCTCACCTTGGTATGGCTGCAGAAGCACTGGGCCTCAAGGTTACATCAGCGCCATTCGACGGTGTTGCTAACGACAAGGTAGCCGAGCTACTTAAGGAAGCAGGTCTGCCAGATGACGGTAAGCAACAGCTATTCGACGGACGTACAGGCGAACCGTTCAAGGAGCGCACCACACTAGGGCTTATGTACGTCTTCAAGCTTAACCACATGGCTAACGACAAGATCCACGCCCGTTCTACAGGACCATACACAATGGTCACCCAGCAACCACTTGGTGGTAAGGCGCAAAATGGTGGTCAAAGGTTCGGAGAGATGGAAGTCTGGGCACTCGAAGCCTACGGCGCTGCCAGTACACTACAAGAGATGTTGACGCTCAAGTCCGACGACGTCTTTGGACGCGCTAAGGCCTACGAGTCGATCATTAAGCAGACTGACATCATTAGTCCGAAGGTACCAGAGAGCTTTAACGTTCTAGTGAAAGAACTCCAAGGCCTTGCACTTAAGGTAGACTTGATTGACGCCGAGACGAACACAACCGTAGACGCTGAAGTACTACTCGAAGAAACCGTCAAAAGCAAGACGACTGTAGACCCAGCTGTTCAGGTACCTGCTGACGACAACGGACAACCACCAACAGAAGACGACGTTGCTAGCGAGTTCGCAGAAGATACCTCAGACGATGCAGTAGAGAAAGAAGAATTAATTGCGGACAACTCAGAAGACGCTGACGACACCGTAGAGAAAGAAGGGGAGGCTTAAACATGAAGAACGTACAAGGCGGAACAAACTTTTCAGACTTCGACGCAGTCAAACTAAGCATTGCTAGCAATGCCGACATAGCCGAATGGTCACACGGAGAAGTCCTAAAACCAGAAACAATCAACTACCGCACCCAGAAGCCAGAAAAAGACGGTCTTTTCTGCGAGCGTATCTTTGGCCCAACCAAAGACCTCAACCCACACGACGCTAAGTTCAAGGGTATTCGCTCCCGCGAAGCAGCTGTCGACAAGAACGGCGAGATAGTCACCAAGTCAATCGTTCGCCGCGAACGCATGGCCCACATCACACTTGCGGCACCAGTAACACACATCTGGTTCCTACGTGGGGTGCCAAGCACTATCGGTCAGATTACCAACATGACTGTCAAGAGCTTGGAGCGAGTAGTTTACTTTGCAAGCTACCTAATACTGGAAGTCGACGAAGAAGCTCGCGATAAGATGCTGACCGACAACGATGCCGAGCACGAAGCTGCTCAGGCAGCCGTCAAGGTCCGTCACGAGAAGCTAGCCCAAGAAGAAGGTGCTAACGCAACCGAGATCGCCGAGTCACAGACGAAGGAGCTAGACGAGCTAGCCGAAGAGTACGACACCAAAAAGATACAGCTTAAGAGCCTTAGTCTTCACGCCCTCATCAGCGAGACAGAATATCGAGACTTACCAGACGAATACCAAGACCTTGTCAAGGTCGACATGGGTGGCGACGCTATCAAAGTTATGCTCGAGAGCATCGATCCTGACCAGTTGATCAAGGACCTCGAAAAAGAGGCCGAAACAACAAAGGGTCAGCGTAAAAAGAAGATCCTCAAGCGCCTACGTACACTAGAAGGCATGAAGAAAGCCGGCATCAAGCCACAAGACATGTGTTTAACAATCTTGCCAGTGATCCCACCCGACCTACGTCCGATGGTACAGCTAACTGGTGGACGCTTTGCAACCAGCGACCTTAACGACCTTTACCGCCGCGTCATCAACCGTAACAACCGCCTCAAGAAGCTCAACGACCTCAAGGCCCCAGAAGTTATCCGTCGCAACGAGAAGCGCATGCTTCAAGAAGCCGTAGATGCTCTGATCGACAACAATGCCTCGCGTAGTGGCCGTGCTGTTAGCAGCAACGGACAACGACGTAAGCTAAAGAGCTTGGCCGACATGCTCAAGGGTAAGCAAGGGCGTTTCCGTCAGAACCTACTTGGTAAGCGTGTTGACTACTCTGGTCGTTCGGTAATTGTATCTGGCCCAACACTTCGTATGGACGAATGTGGCCTGCCAAAGATGATGGCTCTAGAGCTGTTTAAGCCATTTGTTATTGGCCGCTTGATCGAAAAAGAACAAGCCCACAACATCCGCAGCGCAACCCGTATGATCGAAGCTGGTGAGGTAGAGGTCTGGGACGCACTAGACGAGAGTATCGAGGGCAAGTACGTCCTACTAAACCGTGCACCGAGTCTTCACAGGCTTTCAGTGCAGGCCTTCAAACCACGTCTTATCGAGGGTAAAGCCATCCAGTTGCACCCACTCGTATGTAAAGGCTTTAACGCCGACTTCGATGGTGACCAAATGGCTGTTCACCTTCCACTGTCAGAAAAGGCACAAAAAGAAGCCCGCGAACTGATGGTCGCAAGCCGTAACCTACTGCTACCTGCAGACGGTACGCCGATACTCCACCTCGAGCAAGACATCGTTCTCGGTGCCTACTACATGACTTACAGCAAGTTAGAGGCCGACAAGGTGCTTAAAGCTTTCGGTAGCCTTAACGAAGCCATGTTTGCTTACGAGTCGGACGCTATCAAATTGCAAACACCGATTAAGGCACGTTTCCGCGGCGAGCTACGCGAGACAACCATCGGACGCATGCTCTTTAACGAGCTGTTCCCAGATGACTTCCCGTACCAAAACGACGCTATGACCAAGAAGCAGATCCAAAAAGTCATGTCACTTGTCTACGAAAAGTACGGCGCCGACGAGACTGCTCGTATCGCCGACGACCTAAAAGACCTATCGTTCGAGTACGCAACACAGTCTGGCCTAAGTATGGGTATGGGTGACTTCCCTAAGATCGAAGGCGTCGATACGCTTCTAGAAGGAGGGGAATCAAAGTCTGCCAAGATCTCTGATCAGTACGAGCAAGGCTTCATCACCGACGACGAACGCTACCGTCTAACCGTCGAGACATGGTTTGAGGTTAACAGCAAGATTCAAGAGCTCGTGTCTGCTCAGTTCAAGGACACTGATACAGCTATGTCTGTCGCTGTCACATCTGGTGCGCGTGGTAACGTCGGTCAGGTCAAGCAAGTTACAGCATCTGTCGGTGTTTTGGCTGACACTTCTGGTAACGCAATCGAGCTACCAGTTAACAGTAACTTCCTAAATGGTCTGCCAACCCTAGAGTATTTCGTCTCCACTCGTGGTGCACGTAAGACGCTCGTGGACATCGCTCTGCGTACAGCTGACTCTGGTTATCTGACTAGAAGGCTTGTGGACGTGTCTCAGGATGTGTTTACTGTCGAGGACGACGAGTTAGACCAAGGCTTCCCGCTGTACCGCAAGGATGCACAGTATGTAGGTATCACCTACGCAAGTCGTCTAGAAGGACGCTACACAGCCGAAAAGGTCGGTAAACTACTCAAGCGTGGCGATCTAATAACCCGCGAAATAGCCGAGCAAATCGAGGCCGACGAGTCTATCGAAGTAGTCAAGATCCTAAGCTTACTATCAGCGCCTAACTTAGACGGTATACCAAAGCGTAGCTATGGTATCGACCCAGCTAGCGGCCAGCTTGTAGCCGAGAAGCACCCAGTTGGTGTAATCGCAGCTCAGAGTATTGGTGAGCCTGGTACTCAGCTGTCACTAGACAGTAAGCACACCGGTGGTCAGGCTAGCGTTAGCGACGAGACATCGAGCGGTCTAAACCGTGTAGAAGAGTTGTTCGAAGCACGCAGTCCAAAAGGTATCGCCTTCCTATCAAAGATCGATGGTAACGTCCGTATCTGGGAAGACGGGAACTTCTACATCGTTCAGGTAACCGGTGGGGACGCAAACGTCATCGAATTGCCACTAGAAGGCCGCAAGGCACAGGTGGCCACTGGTACAACTGTCGTTAAGGGCGACGTCATCGCTGACAATAAAGGCGGTGAGGACCCACTGATCGCTCCAGAATCCGGCGTTGCAGAGGTTAGCAAGACGGCTATTCATATCACGCCAGAGTCAGAAGAGAGCGCTCGTTACGAAATCCCAGGATTCAAGCAGCTGCTCGTGGCTGACGGCGACAAGGTCAAGAAGGGCGATCGTCTAACAGGTGGTTCACTCGACCTGCGCGAAGTAATGGCGCTTAATGGTGTCGAGGCTGCCCAGCGCTACATCCTTAACGAAGTAAGCCGTATCTTTGCTATGCAGGGTAAGCACGTTTCTGACAAGCATTTCGAGCTGATAATCCGCCAGATGTTTAGCCGAGTTCAGATCGAAGACGTCGGTGATACGGACTTTGTTAACGGCGACGTAGTTAGCAAGGTTGCAGCGACGGAGGTCAACAGGCAGCTGGTCGAACAAGGCAAGACACCTTGCGAGTTCACTCAGCTACTACTTGGCATAACCAAGGTGAGTACTTGGTCTGACAGCTTCTTGTCTGCAGCCAGTTTCCAGGACACGACACGTGTGCTAATTGCTGCGGCAACCAGCGGCAAGGTCGACCACCTCAAGGGTCTAAAAGAAAACGTCATTCTGGGTCGCAAGATCCCAGTAGGTACAGGGGCAATCCCGGACCCAGAGCCAGAAGAAGCTCTAGAAGAAGAGTTTGCTGCAGAAGCAGCCTAGAACCAGCGACCCCGCCACCACCGTTGACGGACCACTCGACATCTGTTAAAATTTGTAAGATTCAAATATCAAACCTTCACTTGGTAAGCTGTAATTCGAAGAGCTTTCTGAAGAAGATAAGGAATGGGAGTGTTTGGATGCATATCAAGTGTTCTTGAGCAGGACAGTTGCGGAGACGTACTCCTAAGTACGTCGAAGCAAATCCCGCAGTCAAAACACTTGGTAGACGCCAAACGAACCGTTCCGCAAGTAACAAGGAATACATGCCAACAATAAATCAACTAATCCGTAAACCTCGCAAGAGCACAAAGTCCAAGAGTAAGTCTCCTGCACTACAGCAGGTCAACAACACCCTTAAGACACGTATCTACGAGAAGCCTGCCCCGTTCAAGCGAGGCGTCTGCGTCAAGGTAACAACCAAGACTCCAAAGAAGCCTAACTCGGCCCTACGTAAAGTGGCTCGTGTACGCCTAACTAATGGTCACGAAGTATGGGCGTATATTCCAGGCGAAGGTCACAACCTGCAAGAGCACGCTGTTGTTATGATCCGCGGCGGACGTGTTCCAGACCTACCAGGTGTACGCTACCATATCGTTCGTGGTCGCCTAGACCTCCAGGGCGTAGAAGACCGCAAGAGCTCACGCAGCAAATACGGCGCGAAAAAAGCTTAGTTCTTGACTATTGGGCTGTGATAAGCAGTCTTTTAGCTAGGATCTAATCTAGATACTTCAGTGGGAGTCTAAAGCTCTCCAGAATTGTCTTCTAGAAACTAGAAAAACCAACACTCAGCTAAATGGATCTATGATCCACATATAATTAACAATAGATAAACAACGACTTTTAGCCAAGGGTCACTACATATAATACAAGGACAATTTACTTAGGCGTACATAATGGTACTCTGGGGAAATTGCCACGCGATTAGACGGAGTGACCACTCTCTAAAGCTGATGTGCTATTAGAAAAGGAACAACATGCCACGAAAAAAGACCAAATCACTAATCCGCGATATCAAACCAGACCGTAAATACGAGTCCGTACTAGTCTCGCGCCTTATTAACAAGATTATGCTAGACGGCAAAAAGCAAACAGCCGAGCGCATTGTATACGAAGCTATGGAAATGGCTGCCCAAAAACTTAAGGAAAAAGATGCTCTTGAGGTACTGATAAAAGCCCTCGACAACGTCAAGCCAAGCGTGGAGACTCGTTCTCGCCGTGTTGGTGGTGCAAACTACCAAATACCATTCGAGGTAAAGGGCAACCGACAGACTCACCTTACACTTATGTGGTTTGTAGCTGCTGCTCGTAGTCGCAAAGGGATGCCAATGGCCAAGCGCTTGAGTCTAGAGATCCAAGAGGCTTTTGCTGGTACTGGTGCTGCTGTTAAGAAGCGCGAGGATACGCATAAGATGGCCGAGAGTAACAGAGCCTTTGCTCACTTCGCCCGCTAAATAGACTTGGCCAGGATCTTGCAGGTGCAGCAGAGCTGTCTGCACTGATCCTTCTCGACACTCTTTGGATATTTGCTCAG
>CAZHOS010000001.1:0-38685 GCA_964534605.1 uncultured Candidatus Saccharibacteria bacterium | reverse complement strand
TGCAATAGAAAAGGCCAAGAAGATAACAAGTCTTTATCTGTGAGCTTCTGCGAATTACCAAGCGGAGCAGTCGAATCATTCGCATTTGGTAGCGAATCCGAAGTTCAGTCTATGCTACATAATGGAAGTGTTGGCGATCGAATCGGTATTAAGCCAACCGATAAAGAGTAGTTTAACCTGTAAAACTAGTGTAGAATAGTTTGGAAAACGCCACCGAGGTATTGCTCAGTTCGGCTATAATAATTTGAATAGTAAGGGATTACACGAAAAATGGCTGACAAAGCAACAGATCTAAAAGACGTCCGTAACGTAGGTATTATCGCCCACATCGACGCAGGTAAAACAACAACTACAGAGGGCATCCTTTACCGTACCGGTATGAAGCACAAGATCGGAGCGGTTCACGACGGCGAGGCAACTATGGACTGGATGGAGCAAGAGCGCGAGCGTGGTATTACGATCACGTCGGCAGCAACGACCTGTTTCTGGAAAGATCACAAGATCAACATTATCGATACACCCGGTCACATTGACTTTACGGTCGAGGTCGAGCGCTCACTACGTGTTCTAGACGGCGCCATCGTTGTGTTTGACGGCAAGATGGGTGTAGAGGCCCAGACAGAGACGGTTTGGCGTCAGGCTAACAAGTACTCTGTACCGCGTGTCTGCTTTATTAACAAGATCAACCAAACTGGTGGTGACTTTTACAAGAGCCTCGAGAGCATGCACGAACGCCTTAGCAAAGCTATCTTCCCAGTCCACTTGCCGATTGGGTTCGAGCAAAGCATCAATGGCCTAGTCGACCTTATCAGCATGAAAGCCTACGAGTACAAAGACTTTACTGATAAAGAGCTCAAAGAGATCGACATCCCAGCCGACATGAAGGAAAAGGTAGACCGTTACCGCAGCCTACTAATAGAAAACGCCGTCGCCGAAGACGAAGCTATGCTAGAGAAATATCTAGAGGTTGGCGAAGAGGGGCTTAGCGAAGAAGACATCAAGCTAGCTATCCGTACAGCCACCCTCAGTGGTAACTTCTACGTTGCTACTGGTGGCGACGGACGCGGTGTAATTGTAGAGAAGATCCTAGACCTTATGACAGACTTCTTGCCAAGCCCAATAGACGCTGGCAGCAACTGGGGTACACATCCCAAGAGCGGTGACGAGCTAGAGCGCAAACCAGACGCTAGCGAACCATTTGCAGGCCTAGCCTTCAAGATCGCTACCGACCCTTTCGTAGGTAAACTCTGCTTTGTCCGTGTATATTCCGGTACGCTCAAGAGCGGTAGTTACGTTCTAAATGCCAGTACAGGCGAGAAAGAGCGAGTTGGTCGTATCGTAC
Organism: uncultured Candidatus Saccharibacteria bacterium; assembly: GCA_964534605.1. Classification (GTDB taxonomy): domain Bacteria; phylum Patescibacteriota; class Saccharimonadia; order Saccharimonadales; family VXPC01; genus CAZHOS01. The sequence goes on along the minus strand of CAZHOS010000001.1, from coordinate 37,343 downwards.
GTATGTTTGCCGATAAGCGCGAGGAAATTGACGAGGTCGCAGCTGGTGACATCGCCGCGGTGGTAGGGCTCAAGGCTACTACTACTGGTAACACGCTTTCAGAGCAAAACTCGCCGATTATCCTAGAGTCTATAGAGTTCGCAGATCCACCAGTAAGTATTGCTATCGAGCCAGCTACTAAAGCCGACCAAGAAAAGATGGGTACTGCTCTGCAGCGCTTAGCAGAAGAAGACCCTACCTTCCGTGTACGCGTAGATGATGAAACAAACCAGACTATCATCAGTGGTATGGGCGAGCTTCATCTAGAGATTCTTGTTGACCGCATGAAGCGCGAGTTTAGCGTTGTAGCTAATGTTGGCCAGCCACAAGTTGCCTACCGCGAGACTATCAAAAAGACTGGTGTCGAAGCCCAGGGTAAATTCGTCAAGCAATCTGGTGGTCGTGGTCAATACGGTGACGTCTGGGTACGTCTAGAGACAGTCGAAGCCGGTGAAGGTTTCGAATTTGTTAACGCCATCAAAGGCGGCGCTGTACCTGCAGAATACATCAACGCTGTTAAGGCGGGTATTGCCGAGTCTATGGCCAACGGTGTCGTTGCTGGCTATCCAATCGAGGACATTAAAGCAACTATCTATGATGGTTCGTCGCACGACGTTGACTCTAACGAGATGGCCTTTAAGATTGCCGGCAGCATGGCATTTAGGGCCGCAGCTAAGCTAGCTGACCCGACCCTGCTGGAGCCTATCATGAAGGTAGAGATCGTCACCCCAGAAGAGTTCATGGGCGACGTCATCGGCGATGTAAACTCTCGCCGTGGACGTGTCGAGTCTATGGAAGACCGCTTTGGTGCCAAGGTTGTTATGGCCTTCATTCCACTAGCAGAAATGTTCGGCTACACAACCGACCTACGCAGCATGACCCAAGGTCGCGCAGCCAGCAGTATGGAACTAGACAACTACCAGGAAGTACCTGGCAACGTAGCCACAGCGATCATCGCCAAAAATGCCAAAACCGACGACTAAGAATAACTAAATTACAGCAAAACAAGAGTATCGTTAATGGTATGCTTGTTTTATATGTGGATATAGTTGCTATTAATCTTTGAACAATAATTTGAACGAGGTTATATATGACTATTAATTCTGAAGCATTTCCAGATAGACTACAGGTTCTAGACAAAGATAAAAAAATGCAATTCGGCGACATTTACTGGCTAGCAACTATGCAAATGGTAGATGTATTAGATTGGATGAAGAGCTCAGAAGAAATCCAAACGATCAGCTACACGAACATGCTGGGATATCTGACTCTCAACTTTGGTATTAGTCACGATGCTGTAGCTGATGGAGCGTTTTCCATCTACGAATCAGACACAAGGCTTGCTGAGGAGAGGGATAGGCAGAGAGGTATGCTGAAGTATAGCCAGGCTATTGGCGGCTTAGCGCTACCCATGGAAAGGATCATACTTAACACCTCTACTTTAGCTCGATCTGAGCATACACAATCAGTAGCGGATAGACTAGCACGTCTAGGTCTAGACTATCATCTGGTCGAATCTCACGACAATAGGCGACATCCATGTCAGCCTGCGCTACTGCCACTAGATGGCTGGCGCCTGCGCTACGAAGGTCGAGAACACACATCGTCAGGCCACACATGGCACGAAGAGGTTGGAGAGTCCATTCGGACAAGGACTGCTTACGAAGCTACTGACAATGTCCTTCTATATAAAGATCATCTACATGAAGCCTATAGAATAACACTCATCTCCAGCAACAGGCAGCTGCACAGTGACTATGAAACAAAGGTCGTCAGAACAAGAGTCCAAGGCGTTGAATTCTGGTAAAGCGGAACTCCCAGTACGCTTTGAAAAGCAAAGGCCAGCCCTACAGGGTCTTTTACGCTAATCCTTGCGTTTTGTGCAATAAAGAGTGTTTAATACTTCTATGTCAGAATACGAAGTATATAATATTCACCTGAACCTCGACGCTAGCGATAGGATGGAAACTTGTCTTTTAGTGCACCCTAGCGTTAACCCAGAAGTAGATAGTAGCCTCAGGATGCGGATGGGTACAAACATGTATCTGAACACTCTACCTGCAGTAAACCTATCAGCAGCCGAGGTAGGCTTTCCGGAAGCAAGCGTAATCCGCATAAAAAGAGGTGCACCTGCGACAGTTCTCAGACTAGCCGATATCCAAGTTTCCTTTCTATTGAATAATCCTAACGAAGCATATCCTGAGAGCATGCTGGAACTCCAAAGAGAATCACTGGATTGATACCTACTGATCGTACGGATGCACTACAGGCCGAACATAGAGTGGAATAGTGTTGAAACAGCGGTGATACTTGTATATAATTCTATGCAACTCGCGTGAGGGCTTTGTATACTGTTGTGCCAAACAGCAGGAGCAATAAGGATCGCAGTGACAATAACTAATTTTATTCAGCAGCCAAACGGCAGCTAGAAAAGGAAATAAATGGCAGATTTTGACAGGTCAAAACCTCACGTCAATGTCGGTACTATGGGTCACGTTGACCATGGTAAGACAACACTTACAGCAGCAATCACTATGACTCTCGCAAAGAGACTACCAAGTGATGTAAACGTAGAGCATGCTTATGACTCTATCGACAACGCTCCAGAAGAGAAGCAGCGTGGTATCACTATCTCTACATCTCACGTAGAGTACGAATCAGAGGCTCGTCACTATGCACACGTTGACATGCCTGGTCACGCCGACTACGTCAAGAACATGATCACAGGTGCCGCCCAGATTGACGGCGCAATACTTGTTGTGTCAGGTGCTGATGGCCCAATGCCGCAGACCCGCGAGCACGTCCTACTTGCCAAGCAGGTTGGTGTCCCAAGTATTCTTGTTTTCCTAAACAAGATGGACCTTGCAGACGCAGAGCTAGTAGACCTCGTAGAAGAAGAGATTCGTGAGCTTCTAGAGAAGTACGAATTCAACCGCGACTGTCCAATTGTCCGTGGCTCTGCCACCAAGGCAGTTGAAGGCGACGAAGCTAGCATGGATGCTGTTATGGAGCTTGTAAAAGCCCTAGACGATTTCATCCCAGAGCCAAAGCGCGACCTAGACAAGCCTTTCCTAATGCCAGTAGAAGACGTCTTCTCTATCAAGGGACGTGGTACTGTTGCAACAGGCCGTATCGAGACAGGTATTCTAAAGCTTAACGACGAAGTAGAAATAGTTGGTATCCGCGATACGCAGAAAACTGTTGTTACTGGCATCGAAGCATTCAAGAAGAACCTCGACGAAGGTAAGGCTGGCGACAACGCTGGTATCCTACTACGCGGTATCGAGCGCGACGACATCGAGCGTGGTCAAGTCCTTGCAGTACCAGGCAGCGTAACTCCACACACAGATTTCGAGGCCGAGGTCTACATCCTTACAAAGGAAGAGGGCGGCCGCCATACACCATTCTTCAAGGGCTACAAGCCACAGTTCTACTTCAGAACTACTGACGTTACTGGTGAGGTAGAGCTCCCAGCTGACAAAGAAATGGTCATGCCTGGTGACACCCTTACTTTTAAGGTGACACTTGGTAGCGCAATCGCTATGGACGAAGGTCTAAACTTTGCCATCCGCGAAGGTGGACGCACTGTTGGTGCTGGTGTTGTTACTAAGATTTCTAAGTAACTCTAGTCAGTCCAGACTTACAAAAGACCCCTCAATCGGGGTCTTTTGATTTTATGTCTGTGGTGTGCTTTAATATATATACATATAAATTGTGATGACTAAAAGTCACTTTGGGTGTCGATGCCTTCGGCCACACCTATAGGGATGTTACATCGCATCAATCGGTAGAACTAAGTTCTACAGAAAAGGATATTGTTATGGCAGATACCGCCAACAACGCCCAGCCAGCACAGCGTATACGTATACGACTAAAGGCTTATGACCACAAAGTAATCGACCAGTCTGCTAAGCAGATTGTAGATACTGCACTTCGCACCGGCGCAAAAGTAATCGGCCCGGTCCCGTTGCCAACACGCCGCAGCACCTATACGGTAGTCAAGAGCCCCCACGTCTTTAAAAAAGGTCGCGAACAGTTCGAGATGCGTGTCCACAAGCGTCTTATAGATATCGCAGAACCATCTGCCAAGACCATCGATAGTCTTATGAACCTTAGTTTGCCTGCTGGGTGTGACGCCGAAATCAAAATGTAGCAAAATAGGTAAAAGACCATCATGCAAAACGAGCGAATTACTGTCGCTCGTTTTTGTTAAGATTATTAAGAAAGCTGCTTGCGCTTATGTGATATATGTTGCTATTATGGAAACATCTAAAAAAGGTAAATAAATGTCAGAAAATCTCGCACATAATATTGAACAATTTGATAGCTACGGCAGTCCAGACTACTCAAGTTTGGATATGGTTGCTAAATCTGGGAAGATGGCCGTCTTTGGTGCTTCGGAACAGCTCAGAGGTCAGCTAGAAGGAGACGAGGGAGTTCATGTAGTTAGTTCTCGTATTTGGTCTACAGAAGGAGATATATTCACAGAAATGGACTCTTCAAAAGAGCCAATCAATAAACCCCAGGACCAAGTAGCAAAATCTCTTATAGGTCTCAACACACATCAGTCTTAGGGGGTTGACCTTACAAAACATACAAAGATAACCTATAATTAAAGGTACTTATGGCTAAAAAACAAAAGAAAACAGAATCAGACAGCACCTATGTCATGAAACTAGTCCTTTACTTCCTGCTAGGTAGTCTGTGGCTTTTTATCGAAAAAGAATCCTCTACTATAGGCTTACCTCTACCAATTGGGTTTATTATTGGGCTTATATTTGTGTCGCATGACCATTTCGCTATAGATAAAAAGATCGAATATGCAGTCCTGGTCGTAAGTATGTTTGTTAGTTACTTTCTACCGCTTGGATTGGTTGTTTCGCTTTAGCAGAGCTTATTAAAGATCAGTAGTTTCTGCTACGCTTTTCTAAAGTGTTGACTCAGGGGTGGCGATTTGGTATTATCTCCTGAGTTATCAATCAGGTCTCAAAGACTTGGTGAGCTGAAAGGTCTATTTGCCACTTGCCGTAGCAGATAGAAACCATCAAGACACCGAGGTTTTTTTGTGCCCAGGTGAGAAACGGCAGATTATAAATAAAACAAGGAGAAACATTCCTCTACCCCAGGGTAATACCAGGGCGTGTAGGTATGAGAGTTATGAAAGCTATGATTACTCAGAAGGTAGGCATGACTTCCATCATTAATGATGATGGTGTCATGGTTCCTGTTACGCTGCTTTCCGCTAGCCCCAACAAGGTCGTCCAAGTAAAGACTGTCGAAACAGACGGTTACCAAGCGCTACAGCTTGGTTTTGGTTCTGCCAAGAACACAGGCAAGGCGCAAGCAGGTCACTTTAAAAAGGCAGGCATCGACGAAGCACCACGCTACGTCAAAGAGTTTCGTGTAAACGAATTACCAGCAGACCTCAAGCCAGGCAGCGAAGTATCGCTAACCAACTTCGAGGTTGGCGACGTCGTTGATGCAACGGGCACCAGTAAAGGTAAGGGCTTTGCAGGTGGTATTAAGCGCCACAACTTTAGCCGTCAACGTAAGTCGCACGGTGCTAAGGGCAACACTCGTAAAAATGGCTCAATCGGCTCTATGTATCCACAAAAGGTCATGAAGGGCAAAAAGATGTCCGGTCAATACGGTAATGTCCAAGTAACTACAGAGAAGCTCAGCGTAGCTCTTGTAGATACAGAGCTTAACCTAATCGGCATCAAAGGTGCAGTACCTGGGCCAAAAAAAGGCATTGTCTATCTAAAGGCAAGTGTCAGAGGGAGTAAGTAATGGCTGTACCTACATTTACAAAATCCGGCAGCAAGAGCACGACTACCGCCAAGCTAGATAAGTCAGTCTTTGGTGTAGAGATCAAGTCTCAGGAGCTCGTGCGCAGTGCATACGAAGCCTACCTAGCCAATGGACGCAACAACCTAGCTGTTACCAAGACACGTGGGCTTGTCCGTGGTGGTGGCCGTAAACCATGGAAGCAAAAGGGTACTGGCCGCGCACGTTTTGGCTCTATTCGTAACCCTATTTGGCGAACCGGTGGTGTTGTCTTTGGCCCAACAGGCGAAGAAAACTTTACAATTGGCCTTAATAAAAAGGCGAAAAAGACTGCTATTCGTCAGGCTCTAACCATGGCTGCTGACAAGATGATCGTCATAGAATCATTCGACACCAAGGGCAAGACTGCCGAAGCAGCAAAACTACTTGCTAAATTCGGTGCCACAAGGAACACTCTTGTCGCCCTGCAGCAAGTATCAGAGGAAGCCGCCCGAGCAACGAACAACCTACCAAATGCTAAGGTTGTATCGGCTAACTATTTAAACGTTTACGACATAGTTAATGCAGACTGCATTGTCATAGACAAGCCCGGCCTAGAAGCCGTCACTACGTGGCTAGGAGGAGATAAGTAATGTCTGTCCTATTAATACCTCGCATCAGCGAGAAAGCATACAACCAAAGTCAGAAGCTAAATGTCTATCTATTTGACGTACCTATGTCAGCCAACAAGATAACCATCAAGCAGGCTGTCGAAAAAGAATACGATGTCGTCGTCACAAATGTGCGTACACTCGTACAAAATGGCAAGAACGCGCGTAGTATTCGTATCAAGAACCAACGTGGCCGCCCAGTCATGGGTACACGCCCAGACGTAAAAAAGGCATACGTAACGTTAGCAGAAGGTAACGAGATCCCAGTATTTGCCGAAGCAGCAGAAAGCGAGGAGGCATAATATGGCTATTAAACAAATGAAGCCAGTAACCCCTGGCCAGCGAGGAATGACAACACAGGACTTTGAGGGTATAACTACCAACAAGCCTGTCCGCAGTCTACTTGCTCCGCGCAAGCAAAAGGCCGGTCGTAACAACCAGGGTCGCATTACATCACGCCGCCGCGGTGGTGGTGCAAAGCGAGCCTACAGGCTCATGAACTGGAACCTACCACTAGGATTTAGCGCAACTGTCGAGCACATAGAGTACGACCCTAACCGTAGCGCTCGTATTGCTCGCCTACGCGAAGCTAATGGCAAGCCACATTACATTGTTGCCCCGAAGGGCATCAAGCAGGGTATGACTATCGAATGCTCAGAAGAAGCCCCGATAGAGCCAGGCAACAGACTACCGCTAAAGAACATCCCAACCGGTACTATCATCTACAGTGTAGAGCTAGTCCCAGGTAAGGGTGCGCAGATGGTGCGCACAGCTGGTGTTGGTGCTCAGTTAGCTGCCAAAGACGGCGACTACGCCCAGATCAAGCTACCAAGTGGAGAGGTCCGTATGGTTAACCTCAACGCTATGGCTCACATCGGCAGTGTTGGTAACGAACAGCACCAAAACATCAAGCTCGGTAAAGCTGGACGCAGCCGTCACCTAGGTCGTCGACCTAAGGTACGTGGTGTTGCCATGAACGCTGCAGATCACCCGCACGGTGGTGGTGAGGCGAAAGGTAAGGGCTACAAAGCTCCGACGACTCCTTGGGGTCAGAAGACGCTTGGCTACAAGACCCGCAGCCGCAGCAAGTCAACTAATAAGTTCATCGTTAAGACACGCCATCAGGCGAAGAGGAGATAGCCATGTTTACTGATATAGAAAGAACGAAGATACTCAGCAGGCTACCGAATGCGCTCGTCGATGCTGGATTTTCGGAAGTTGAAGAACAGGCAGGCAATGTTCTATTTACTGCATCTGCATTAGATTCTGGCCGTGCTATCGAGTTCTTATTAGAGGAAGCAAACGTAAAGCCGCCAACTGAAAGATCTATAACGGCATCTGTATGTATAGATGTAGTTCTTGATAAGGAGATAGGTAATGAGTAGAAGTCTCAAAAAAGGTCCATATGTCGATCCCAAACTAGCCAAAAAAGTGGCTGCCTTGGGCAAAGAAGACCGCACAATCATCAAAACATGGGCGCGTGCTAGTGCTATCCCACCAGAATTTGTTGGCCGCACAATCGCTGTACACAACGGCCGCGTACATGTACCTGTGTTCATTACGGAGAACATGGTCGGACACAAGCTGGGCGAGTTCTCGCCAACACGCAAGTTCCGTGGCCACGGTGGAAAGTTGGCAAAAGGTTAGACCATGAGCAAAACTATAGATAAACCAGTAATAGTCAAAGCCAGCGCCAACGGCGTACTGCAGACACCGCGCAAGGTTGGCGAAGTAGCTGCTCTTGTACGTGGACGTTCTATTGACGATGCACTTGTCATCCTCGATCACACTCCGCGCCGAGCAGCAACAGTTGTTAAGAAAGTTATTCTTAGCGCAAAGGCTAACGCTACAAATAATCACGGGCTCAAGGCAGACAGCCTATATATTGACCAGATCTTTGTCACCGCTGCAACGCGTATGAAGCGCTACCGCATCGTTGGTAGAGGTCGTATTAATCCATGGCAAAAGAAAACAAGCCACGTATTTGTTCATCTGGGTGGCACGCCAAAACCAGCAAAAAAAGCTAAAGTAGAGGCTAAGCCAGCTGCCAAGAAATCAGCCACCAAAAAGCCTACAACCAAGAAGGAGTCCAAGTAATGGGTCAGAAAGTTAATCCTATTAGTATGCGCCTCCAGGTCAGCAAAGACTGGCGCAGTAAATGGTTTGCCGACAAGAAAGAATACCCAGAGTTTCTAGCTATGGACCTTAAGGCGCGCAAGCTGATTAAAGACAAGCTCGGTACAAGGGCTGCCATTAACAGAGTCAACATCGAACGATCTGCCAGCAACATCAACTTCACGATCCAAACGGGTCGTGCAGGCGTTGTTATCGGGCGTGGTGGTTCCGGGGTTCAAGAGCTTACTGCAGACCTAAGCAAGATTTACGGCGTACCCGTAAAGATCAACATCGAAGAGATCAAGAAGACAGACATTCATGCCCAGCTTGTTGCCGACAACATTGCTGGTCAGCTAGAACGACGCATGTCATTCAGGCGCGCAATCAAAAGCACTGCTAGTGCTGCAATGCGTGCTGGTGCCAAGGGAGTTCGTATCGAAATCGCAGGACGCCTTGGTGGAGCAGAAATGTCCCGCACAGAGAAAGAAATTCAGGGATCAGTCCCTCTACACACAATTCGTGCCGATATTGACTACGGAACCGCCCGCGCCACCTACCCAGGTTCTGGCATTATTGGTATCAAAGTCTGGATATATAAAGGCGAAAAGGGGGTTAACTAATGTTGCTTCCTAACAAAATGAAGCACCGCAAGGTGTTTAAGGGCCGTATTCACGGCAAGGCATCTCGCGGCAGCACAATTGCCCACGGCAAGTATGGTCTGCAGACACAGGAACCAGAGCGTATTACCAGCCGTCAGATAGAGGCAGCTCGTCAAGCGATGACTCGCTACACCAAGCGTGGCGGGAAGATCTGGATTCGCATCTTCCCACACACACCTGTCACCCAAAAGCCAATTGGCCTCAAAATGGGTAAAGGTAAGGGAAACCCAGAGTACTTCGTAGCCAAGGTTCGCCCCGGCACAGTACTATTCGAAATAGATGGTGTTACTGAGGAAGTTGCCCGCGAAGCCCTACGCCTGGCAGCCCACAAGCTACCAGTCAAGACCAAGTTTATCGCAAAGGGAGGTTTCTAGTATGGCCGACAAGACAGAGGATCTACAGAAGACACTGGCAGACCTGCGCAAACAAGCTGCTGTCCAGCTGAAAGGCATTAGGGCTGGCAGCGCAACGGATATAAAAGCAGCTACCAGGACCCGCCGCGAAATAGCTCGCACACTAACCAAGATTAATAGCATAGAAGGAAAGGAATAAGCCATGGGTAAAGTATTACAAGGGCGCGTTGTCGCCGCTAGCAATGATAAGACAGTTTCTGTACTCGTATCTACACCTAAGGTGCATCCGATCTACAAAAAGCGTTTTACTATCAGCAAAAAGTACGCTGTTCATGACGAGCAGAATAAGGCTAAGATAGATGATCTTGTCATTATCGAAGAGATCAAGCCCGTTAGCAAGTCAAAGCGCTGGGGTCTTAAAGAAATTACAGGTAGTGCTGCCATTGCTCACCAAGAAACAGAGGTAGAAGAAGCCAAGCGCGTCAAGCAAGCTCCAGAACCAAAAGCAGCCAAAAAGACCGAGGACACGGAGGGCAGCAAATGATACAGCAAGAAACCAAACTAATCGTCTGCGACAACAGTGGTGCCAAGCAGATACAGTGTATCCGTGTTCTTGGTGGCACACGTCGACGATACGCCCGTGTTGGTGATGTTATCGTAGCTAGCGTCAAGCTAGCTGCACCAAACGGCCAGGTCAAAAAGAAGGCCGTCGTAAAGGCTGTAGTTGTGCGTACTCGTCAACAGATCCACCGCAAAGACGGCAGCACGATTGCTTTTCAGGATAACGCAGCAGTTATCCTGAACGAAGAGAAAGAGCCACGTGCCACACGTATCTTTGGCCCAGTCCCGCGTGAACTAAGAGAAAAAGGCTACTTCAAGATAGTCAGCCTTGCACCGGAGGTACTCTAATGAGCACTACACACAAAATTCGTCTAAAGAAGGGCGACAATGTCATGATGCTTGTCGGTAGCGAAAAGGGCAAGAGCGGCAAAATTATTGCCACACACCCAAAGACCAACATGGTAACGGTCGAAGGGCTTAATGTTAAGAAGAAGCACCAAAAGCCAAGCCAGGCGCATCCGCAGGGTGGCATTATCGAGCTAACCAAGCCGATACTAGTTAACAAAGTCGGCATAGTCGAACCTACTAGCAAAAAGCCTACTCGCGTAGCCTACGAACTAAAGAAAGACGGTAGTAAAGTACGCGTCTACGCTAACACCAGGAAGGAGATCAAGTAATGGCCGATAAAGCAAAAACAGCAACCAAGAAACCAGCAGCTAAAAAGCCGGCCAAGAAAGCATCTGCATCCAAAACTACAGACTACAAGCCGTCACTTAAAGCTAAGTATCAGGACGAAATCAGAACTAAGCTAGTAAAAGATCTTGGCCTAGCAAACATCCACCAAACGCCAAAGCTAGACAAGATTGTCGTTAATGTAGGCCTCGGTAAAGCTAAGGACGACAAGAAGATGTTTGAAGTTGCCGAGAATACACTCCGCAAAATTACCGGTCAAGCACCAGTCATCACTGAGGCGCGTATGTCCATCGCAACTTTCAAGCTGCGTGAAGGCAACAAAGTAGGAATGATGGTTACTCTGCGCGGAGACCGTATGTACGAATTCCTCGACCGTATCATCAACTTGATACTACCAAGACTCCGCGACTTCCACGGTGTGTCAAAGAAAAGCTTCGATAGCACGGGCAACTACTCGATCGGCTTTAAAGAGCAGTCGGTATTCCCAGAGTTGTCGTTCGAGGAGACAACCACACTACATGGACTACAGGTCACTGTCGTCGTTGACGCAAGCAACATAGAACATTCCAGAGCTCTTCTAACAGAGTTCGGTATGCCCTTTGAGAAAGATAAGGTAGGTTAATAATATGGCTAAGAAATCAATGATCGCCCGCAACAAAAAGCGTAAAGCTATGCGAGCAAAATACCAGGGAGTTAGATCAGAGCTTAAGGCAGCAGGCGACTTAGACGGCCTAGCCGCTCTTCCAAAGAGTAGCAGCCCGACACGTGCAAAGAACCGCTGTAATATGTGCGCACGTCCACGTTCGTACATGCGTCAGTTCGGTCTATGCCGTGTCTGCTTCCGCAACAATGCATCACAGGGCAATATCCCTGGCGTAACTAAGGCCAGCTGGTAGAAAGGAGTCTATAGATATGTATTCAACAGATCCAATTGCAGACATGCTAACAAGAGTCCGCAACGCGCTACTAGTTAGTAAAACAAGCGTAGACGTACCGTACTCTAGGCTAAAAGAACAGATTGCAGGCATACTCAAGGACTCGAACTTCATCGACAGCGTTAGCGTTGCAGGTGAGGGCAAGACCAAGAGGATAACACTTGTACTACACGCAGACCTTGCTCCAGCGAGGATTACCGAACTAGCACGAATCAGCAAACCAGGTCGCCGTGTTTATGCAGGGAGCACAGAAATTCCACGCATCAAGAACGGTCGCGGTATTGTCGTTGTATCGACCAGCAAGGGTCTTATGACGGGCGATAAAGCAAAGCAAGAAAAGATAGGTGGCGAAGTACTCTGTTCAGTGTACTAGCCACATAAATTCAAGGAGAAGATAATGAGTCGAGTAGGAAAACAGCCGATTACAATCCCCCAAGGTGTGACAATCACTGCTGACGACGCATGGATTACTGTAAAAGGATCCAAGGGCGAACTCAAGCAATTCACAATGCCGGGCATAGACGTTAAGGTTGATGGGGATCAACTAGTAGTAACACGTGCCAGCGAAGAAAAAGTACACAAGTCCAAGCACGGGCTTATGCGTACGCTTATCGCTAACATGATCACCGGTGTGACCGATGGTTTCGAGAAGAAACTAGAAGTCAACGGTGTTGGGTTCAAGATCAACATGCAGGGCAAGACCCTCAACATGGCCCTTGGCTTTAGTCACGACGTTAATTACACCCCGCCAGAGGGCGTAGACATTAGTACCGATCAAAATGTTATTACGGTTAGCGGTATCAGCAAGCAGCAGGTTGGACAGGCTGCAGCCGAGATCCGATCCTTCAAGAAGCCAGAGCCGTACAAGGGTAAAGGCATCAAATACGAAGACGAGTATATTGTCAGAAAAGCCGGTAAGAGCGGCAAGGAAGGAGCTTAAGCATGTCTAAGTTAGATAAACTACGAGCAGTCAGAGCTCAGCGTGCCAAGCGCACACGCGCTAAGCTACACGGTACAGCTGACACGCCGCGTATCTCTGTATTCATTAGTAATACACACGTCAGCGCACAGGCAATCGACGACGATTCTGGTAAAACTATTGCATCAGCATCTACGGTAGGTGTTGCTAAGCTGCCTGCCAACCTTACAGAGCGCGCAAAGATAGTCGGCGAACAAGTCGCTGAGGCTTGCAAGAAGAAAAAGATCAACAAAGCGATCCTAGACAGAGGAGACAAGCAGTATCACGGACGCGTAAAAGCTCTGGCTGATGCCGCAAGAGAGAAAGGACTGGAGTTATAATGGCCGGCTTTAAACCCCATAACCAGGCAGTAGCCAAAGAAGAAGAAGACAACAAGTTCGATCAACGAGTCCTTAACATCGACCGCGTATCACGCGTAGTAAAGGGCGGACGTCGCTTTAGGTTCCGTGCGTTAGTAGCAATTGGCGACAAAAAAGGCTCTATCGGCATCGGTATAGCTAAAGGTGCCGACGTAACTGCGGCTATCAACAAGGCCGTAGATGTAGCTAAAAAGAATATGATCACCGTCCACATGCATAAGGCAACCATACCACACGAAACCAGTGGTAAAGTCGGCGGCGCTAATATCCTCATTATGCCTGCCAGCGAAGGTACTGGTCTAATCGCCGGTAGCGTTACCCGCGACATCTTAGAGGCAGCAGGTATACAGAATATTGTCACCAAGAGTCTGGGCAATAATAACAAGATCAATGTTAGTTACGCCGTTATCGAGGCTCTGCAGAAGCTACTGCCATCTAAGGACTGGATTACAAACTCCGGTAAAAAGAAGTCAGCGCCCAAAAAGAAGGCTGCAGACAAGAAAGAGGCTAAGTAATGAAGTACAACGAACTCCAGGTTGCTAAGCGTAAAAAGATTCGTCGCTCTGGCCGCGGTATCGCAGCAGGTCGCGGTAAGACTGCCGGTCGTGGTACCAAGGGCCAGAATGCCCGTAGTGGTAACAGTGCCGGACGCAACAGCTACGGCGGTCGCAAAGACTCTATGATCAAGCGCATGGCCAAGCTGCCTGGCTTTACCAGCCACCGCAAGCCTGCCCAACAGGTCTACACTGGCCAGCTAGACGCTATTAAAGCCAAAACAATAGACAACCATATCTTGGCAGAGGCCGGCATCATAAAAGATCCGTATCACACGTCTAAGCTAATTGTTAAGGGCGAAGTCACCAAGCCAAAAGAGCTCAAGATCCAGTTTGCTAGTGCAACCGCGATTGAAAAGCTCCAAAAAGCAGGCGGCAGCTTTACTAAAGTAGACCGCCCACAGCGTCAAGCTTTAGTGGGTACAGAAAAAGATACCAAGCGCCAAGCAAAAGATAACGAGCCGAAGGCTTCTAAAAAGAAGATCGACTAATTTCCTTGTAGCGGCAGCTGCTTAAACAAAAAGACCCAGTTGATGGGTCTTTTTGCTATTAAGGCGGAGCCTTTATAAACCTCCTCCAATACTTTTTCCCAAAAAGTATCTCAAAAACACCCCAGCGGTAACCAAAAGACAGACTAGCAAAAACTCTCGCCTACAATCAGCAGCCTGAGGGACTCCTAGTACCACAGCATTAACACCCTCTCTTTGATCTCAGACCAGAAATAAGCTGATAACAGTGAGTACTTGCTGTCTTGGTCTGATGTCATGGACTCAGACACAAGCCAGACAAGCACTCATCTTGCCTAGCTATTTCTACTCTGAGCCTAAAGTCAGGGAGCCAACACTGTGGTTGTTCGGTCTGAGTTAGCTAAAGCTAACTACCAGACTGATCCTCGCCTGACTGACTGTAGGCAAGAGTTTTAGGCTAATCTGTTTTGATTAATGCTGGGAACAAAGGAGAACCAGCAAGCTGGCTTTGGCTTGATGGGCTATACTCAGACCTTACTCCCTACTCCCCAAGTCTTAGTGATGGTATAATATCTTTCTAATCTCGAGTGAGTTCAGGCGGAGACCCCGCAATAGCAAGGAGGCTGCGATGTCTATCGTTGTGTCTGTTCATACTCATCAACCTTTGGATCCACTCATGGATCATCTTTTGGGTTTAGAGCAGATCTCAAGCCCACTTGATTTCCTAGATGTTAGCGTCCAGTTCAAAACGAAGAAGGACACCAGCGTACACGTTGATATTTTCGCTCCGTCTATCAACGACCTCGAAGAGACAGACTTTGAAAAAATCATAAGTTGGCTCACAGAGCTGTAGCCAGACGATTTCGATGGGCCTACAACCTGGACTCATTCTTTCGTCCAAACTCGACCATTGTTTCGTGCAGTTGATGCATGAGCTCAGTATCAGAGATCGGATAGTCCCGGCCAGAAATGGTCGGGCTTCTGCTTTTCTAGTCTCTTTTTACTCATTCTCCATTCCTGATTCCTCGTTCTTGTGGTAACATATATTCTGAATTTGAGAGGGTAATATAGTACAGACATGAACTGGAAGTTAATCGGTCGCGGCCTACTAAACAAAGACATGCGCACAAAGGTGTTTGCAGTACTTGGTATTCTAATTGTTTATCGCTTGTTAGCACACGTGCCTATACCTCTGGCAGAGCCTGCAGAGCTAAAGCAGATCCTAGACAACCTTATTAATACCGACAGTCCTCCAGCTATCCTAACCTTCCTTAACATCTTATCTGGTGGTGCACTAGCATCGCTTAGTATTATGCTTATCGGTCTTGGCCCGTACATTAACGCCAGTATCATCATCCAAGTGCTACAAAAGGCTATACCCAAGCTAGAAACTCTGGCAAACGAGGGCGAATACGGCAAGCGAAAGCTTAATCAGTACACGCGTATTCTTACCTTTCCGCTGGCAATCGTACAGTCTATAGGGTCGATATTCCTCGTGCGTCAGGTGGCGCAGCAGCTTAGTGGTCTGGGGGACATTACCGCCAACGCCAGTCTGTCGCAGTGGGTGCTAATGGTCGCATCGCTAACAGCAGGTGCTCTGATCCTTATGTGGCTGGGCGAGCTTATTACCGAAAAGGGTATAGGTAACGGTATTAGTATCCTGATTACCGTTGGTATTGTTAGCCAGCTACCATTTATCTTTAACGCATTGTGGGATGGTATACGCGATAGCACCCAGAGTGTCGAGATATTCGGACTATTCAGCGTACCTGTAACGGTAGTTATTGGGGCGGGCCTGATAGCCTCTACCATCCTAACGACACTATTTGTCGTGTATCTTAACGAGGCACAGCGTCGTATCAAAATTAGCTATGCCAAGAAGGTGCAGGGCAATAGGGCCTACAGTGATGTCAGCACAGTGCTGCCGGTCAAACTTATCGCCGCAGGTGTTATACCGATTATCTTTGCAGTTGCGTTTCTGTCCGTCCCACAGCTGTTCGGTCAGCTTGTCCAGGACTCTGCTAACCCACGGCTGGCAGAGCTCGGCCAAAACTTAGTACTGTGGTTTACCTCGCCAGGTGGACACGGCAGTACCGCTGGCTTGATAGGCGGCTGGGAAGGCTGGGTGTACCCAGTAACTTATTTCTTGCTAGTAGTGGCCTTTACCTTCTTCTACACCGGCGTAGTATTTAACTCCAAAGAAATCTCGGAACAACTGCAGCGTCAAGGTGGCTTCATAGAGGATGTGCGTCCTGGTAAAGATACAGAAAAGTATCTAACTGGCCTCGTTAATAGGCTTAACCTATTTGGTGCCACCAGCCTAGGCCTCTTGGCCCTAACGCCAATTATTGCGCAGATAGTATTCTTGCAGTTTAACCTTAACCCAGCAGCAGCTAGTCAGCTGGTAATAGGTGGTACGAGCATCCTCATCCTAGTAGCTGTTGCCCTCGATACACTCAGACAAGTGGAGTCAAAGGCCCTGATGGTCACCTATGAAGACTACGACAACAACTTCTATAACCAAGACGACGAGTCTACTGCCAAACGACGTGGGTTTGGATTCTTGCGCCGCAACAAGAAGTCTTAACTAAGTAGTCAAAGGCGTAAGTCTTTACAATTCATGCTTCTTTTTGGGTGCAAAAAAGTAAAAGTTCGAGCCAGAGTTAAAACTACTTATTAATAGTAATTTTAGCTCTTATGGCGTGTTTCTCTTGCCCTATGAGCTTTGTCTAGACTCCTAAATAATAAATGTTAAACCCCTGCCTTTACTTGCACTTGCTGGCCAAGATTCGGTATAATGGTTCTATCAATAAGTAGCTGATAAAAACGCATCTACAGCTGCAACTATTTTTCTTGTAAAAAACACTTTACACACTTCTTTGGTTACAGTATAATTGCTCTCTGTTAATCTATGTCAAAGCGTAAATCCACTACTCCTAATAAGTCACCTGCATCAGCGGGTACTAATAAAAGTAGGGAAGACCGCTATAGTAAGGCAAAAAAACAGGTGTTAGAGTTCGAGGGCAAAGTCGTCGAAACTCTACCAGGCACCAAGTTTACGGTCGAGCTAGAAAATGGGCATCAGATATTGTGCACCCTATCAGGTAAGATGCGAAAGAATTACATCAGACTTGTGCCGGGTGACGGCGTTAAGGTAGAAATGACACCTTATGATCTCACTAAGGGTCGTGTAACTTACCGCACATAAATTATAAACAGTCATGGAGATTGCATAATGAAGGTACGAGCGAGCGTAAAAAAGATTTCGCCAGATGACATTATTGTCCGCCGTAAGGGTAGGCTTTATGTAATTAACAAGCGTAAGAAAAAGCATAAGCAGAGGCAGGGCTAAATTGGCACGAATTAGCGGAATCACCATACCAGCAGACAAGCAAGTGCACGTTGCACTTACCTACATCTACGGTATCGGTCCAAAAACTAGCAAGGATATCCTTGCAAAAGCAAAGGTAGAAGGCACCACACGGGCCAAAGATCTATCAGACGCTCAGATAAGCTCTATACAGGACGTTATTAACGAAGACCTGCTAGTAGAGGGCGAACTACAGCGAATCGTAGTTGGCAACATCAAGCGCCTCAAAGAAATCCGTAGTTATCGTGGTGACCGACATTCAAAGAATCTGCCATCACGTGGGCAGCGAACACGAACAAACGCCCGTAGCAGGCGTGGCAAACGTGTTGCAGTCGGTGGTACAGCTAAAAAAGCAGCAACAAAGACGTAGGATAGTATGAGCGAAGAGAAAACCACAACCCCAACAACAACTGCGCCGGAGGCAACAGAAGCTCCAGCAGCAAAGCCTAAGGCACGCAAGACCAAGCGATCTATTCCGCATGGTCAAGTACACATATATGCATCATTCAATAACACAATCATCACCATCACCGACCTTAGTGGTGGTGCGCTAGCAGCAACAAGCTCCGGTGCTTGCGGCTTTAGAGGATCAAAGAAAGGCACAGCCTACGCAGCAGGAATCGCTGTCGAGAAAGTCGCCAACGAAGCTAAACAGTCATTCGGACTCCGCAAAGTCGACGTGTTCGTCAAAGGCATTGGCCAAGGACGTGACGCTGCAATCCGTGCCTTAATTGCCGAAGACATCGTGCTCGAGAGCATTACAGACAAAACAGGCTCACCACACGGTGGTGTAAGACCCAAGAAAGCAAGGAGAGTTTAGTCATGGCTAGAGATCTATCACCAGTAGTCAAACAGAGCCGACGCGAAGGCTACGCTCTGCACCCTAAAGCTCACAAGTATCTTGTCAAGAAGCAAGGCGCACCGGGCGAACAAGGCACAGGACGCCGGCGCTCAGCTGCTAGTCAGTATTCCATCCAGCTCCGCGAGAAGCAAAAGGTACGCAGACTTTACGGCTTACTAGAAAAGCAATTCAAAAACTTGTTTGCAACCGCCGACAAAATGTCTGGCAAAACAGGTGAAAACGCCCTAATACTACTAGAGCGCCGACTAGACAACGCTGTCTACCGAGCCGGCTTCGCCAGTAGTCGTCGTGCAGCCCGTCAACTTGTTGGTCACGGACACTTTAACGTCAACGGTGGCAAAGTAGATATACCGTCATACCGACTTAGTGCAGGCGACAAGATCGAGTTACGCACCAAAAGCAGCAAGAACGAATATTTCAAGAACATTGACGAGTTAAGCCCCAAACCAAGCACCGTACCAGCTTGGATATCTGTCGACCGCAAAAAGGTACGCATCGAAGTAGCCTCACTACCAACTCGCGAAGATGCCGAAGAGGACATAAACGAACAACTAATTGTTGAGTATTACTCACGCTAAACAGGAGATAAGTATGTCTAAAACTATATACACCCCAGCACTATCATCAATCGACGAGCACAGCTCAACAAGCTCTACTTTTGTTATCGAGCCTTTGCATTCTGGCTACGGGATGACACTCGGCAACAGCATGCGACGCGTACTACTATCTAGTATTGCTGGTGCAGCTATCGTTTCTTTCAAGGCAGATGGTGCTAGCCACGAGTTCAGCTCTTTGCCAGGAGTCAAAGAAGACGTTGTCGAAATCATGCTAAACCTCAAGTCTGTACGCTTTAGGGTCTTCTCTGACGAGCCGCAGACAATCACTCTATCAAAGAAGGGCTCTGGTGTAGTAACAGCTGCAGATATCACTGGCAACTCAGAGGTAGAAGTAGTTAACAAAGACCAAGTTATTGCTACTCTAGATTCAGCCAAGGACAGCATTAGCCTAGAGCTAATCGTAGCAACGGGCCGCGGCTACCAGACATTAGAGCAGAGCGGTGCTAACAAGCCGTCCGACATGATCGCTCTAGATGCAGTCTTTAGCCCAGTCGTACGAGTACGCTACAAGGTAGACAATACTCGTGTTGGTCAGGTTACAGACCTAGATAAGCTAAGCCTTACTATCGATACAGACGGCACTATTACCCCGAACGACGCCTTCGAAGAAGCCGCCGCTATCCTCCGCAGCCAATACGAGGCTCTCTCGGGTGCTACAGAGATCGAAGCCGCACCATTCGCAGATCAGATCGCCGCTAACGAAGTAGCCGCCGCAGGCGACGAATCCGAAGAGCTCGGTGTTTCTATCGAAGACCTTAACCTTAGTGCCCGTACAACTAACGCGCTGATCAACAATGACATCCACACGCTTAAGGATCTCTTTACACTTACAGACGTAGAACTTAAGGAGCTTAAAGGATTCGGCAGCAAGGCTCTAGACGAGGTCAAAGACAAGCTGGCGGAGATGGAGCTATAAATGCATCGTCACGGATATAAAGGCCGCAAACTCGGCCGTCAAAAAGACCAGAGGAGGGCACTACTAAAGGGACTCGCTAGCAACCTTATCGATAACGGTAAGCTTACGACCACTCTGCCAAAGGCTAAAGAAACTCTGCCATATGTAGAACGCCTAATAACCAAGGCAAAAGTTGGAGACTTGCACAATCGTCGCCAGATCATTACCAAAGTTGCCCACGAATCTAGCGCACACAAGCTAGTAGACGACATAGCGCCCAAGTTAACGGCGCGCGACAGCGGCCACCTAAGGTTAACCAAAACTATCAATCGCAAAGGCGACAACACTCTTATGGCTCAGATTACTTTCGTAGACGACCTAACCAGTGCCCCAGTTGCCAAAAAGGCCGAACCAAAAAAGGTTGCTAAGGCAAAGCCAGTAACCAAGGCTAAAAAGGCACCTGCCAAAAAGACCGCTAAGGAGAAGAAATAATGAAGACTTTCTCGCAAAAGCCTGCTGACGTTACGCGTACATGGTATGTCGTAGATGCTACAGATATACCACTTGGTCGCTTATCTACAGAAGTTTCTCGTAGGCTAATAGGTAAGCATAAGCCTACCTACACCCCACACACAGACGGCGGCGACTACATCGTAGTCATCAACTCTGACAAAGTCGCCCTAACGGGAGCCAAAGAGGAAGGCAAGGTCTACTACCGTCACAGTGGCTACATCGGTAACCTCAAAGAGCGTACCGCCGCCGAGCAGCGCGAACTAGACTCACGCAAACTCATCTCTGACGCCGTTAAAGGCATGCTACCAAAGAACAAGCTGTCTAATGGCCGTCTAGAACGACTAAAAATCTACAAGGATGCAGAACATACGCATGCCCCGCAGCAGCCAAAAGAGATGACTATAAAGACAGGAAAGAAGGCTTAATATGGCAGACACATATTTTTACGGACTTGGCCGACGTAAGTCAGCTACAGCACGCACGCGTGTGATGAAGGGCAAAGGCAAAATAACTATCAATAACGTTTCTGCCGAAGACTATTTTGCTAGCAGCAACTACCTGATTAGCGAACTTACAAAACCATTCGCTGCACTTAGCAAAGAAGGCGAATTCGACGTTACTGTTAAAGTAGACGGTGGTGGCCACAAGGGTCAAGCAGAGGCGATCCAGCTTGGTATTGCCAAGGCTCTAGCCGCCATGAACGAAGACTTGCGTGGCACACTACGCCGTGCAGACCTTCTCGGCCGTGACCCTCGTAAGAAAGAACGCAAGAAGTTCGGCCTTAAGGGTGCTCGTAAGCAGCGCCAATTCACCAAGCGTTAGTTTGGGCGATTCTCGTTCGTCTTCGGAGTCAAACCGCAGTCAGAGCGCCATTTGCACATGTCCTTTGTGGACTCTTATCGAGAAATTGCTAACCAACCTTACACATCTACACCCATTAGCAAGCAAAGCTTAAAGATACACTCCTGGGTGTCTTTAGGAGAAATATAATATGTCTATGACGCACAACAAAATAAGGCACGCTAAATCTAACGAGATTTCTTCAGAGGAATGGCGTAAACTACGCGAGATAGCCATAGTATCAGAAACCAACGATTGCCCAAATAGAACAGAAGCAGAAGTCGGCTATTTTGTAGACAGAGAGCATGCAGATTATGGCATAATAGCAAAAATAAACGCCTACGAAAATCGGCATAAACACCCAAATCTCGAAAGAGGTCGTAGGTTCCTACAAAATCAAAGGTTTGGTAAATCAGCCTTCTCTTTATTAGCAAGAGGTCCTTCAAGCGAGCTATCAGGCATGGTATATAGCGCCAATAATACTTCTGGCGACGTGATTGCCAGACACTACAAAAGATTCTTTGTACCGACCAAGAACTACCTATGGATAGGCGGGCTAACATTAAGTCCTGAACATACAGAGTCTCCTCGAAGAAGGCTGCGGACCAAAAGATATATGCTGTCTAAACATTTGGCTAAGTTCGCCCTGCCAGAGCAAGCTGCGACGATATACCCCTCACCCTCAGAAGACCATGGTTTTATAAAGATGCTACACAGTATGGGCTTTAAAGCTACCGACTCTGGAAACGAATCACTTGGCGATGTACTCGAAGCCGCATATAGGGTTAACGACATGTACGGGCGAGATGCAGAACCGGCAACACAGGTGCGGATGGTGCAAACGGCCAAACGTAGACTCCTTTACACTAATATGCAAAGGGACACTCCAACAATACGGTAAATGCCATTCCTGTACTTATAGAGCACTAGATACCGATGATTGCCGCATCTTGATCTTGAATGATAGAATATACTAATGATGGACACAGTACTTACAGGGCTTAGGACTAACGGGGATTATCATCTCGGTAACTACATAGGTGCCCTGCGGCCAATGATAGATTTTGCTACTAACAAAGCAGCAGATTATCAGATTAATATTTTTGCGCCAGACCTCCATAGTTTTACGACACCAATAGACCATAGTGCATTCCATAAACAGACAATGGATAATCTGAGGCTGTTTGTAGCTGCTGGTATACCTCTAGAGAATCCAAATGTACATATGTACAGACAGAGCCGCATACCAGCCCACAGCGAGCTTACCTGGATACTCATGAACTTCACTGGCTTCGGTGAGTTCAATAGGATGGTAGAGTTCAAAGACAAGAGCTCTAAACTAGACGGTGACAGGGTCTCTGTAGGCCTGTTTGGCTATCCGGCTTTGATGGCTGCAGATATTCTGCTCTACGGTGCCAGATGGGTGCCAGTTGGGGACGATCAACGCCAGCATCTAGAGTTCACACGCACAATTGCCGAGCGCATGAACAATCAATTCGGCCTAGAGCTTGTGATTCCAGAATCGATTCAGAAGCAGCAAGAGTTCGTGGGACGACTGGACGCCCCTCGTATCCGTAGTCTGCGTAACCCTGACAAAAAAATGAGCAAGAGTATTGATGATCCTGCCGGCACAATACTGCTTACTGACGATCCTGCAGCTGCAGTTAAAAAAATCATGTCTGCAGAGACCGATAGCATAGGGGCGATAAATCTAGACTGGGATAACCAGCCAGGTATATCAAACTTATTGACCATCCTGGCGTACATGCAGGGTAAGCTAGTTAGCGATATAGTATCTCAGTGGCAAGGGAGCGAACGCTACGGTGATCTCAAAAAAGCCGTAGCAGCAGAGGTGTCTGGGTTCCTAGAGCAACTACAGGCACAGGTAGCCAAAGTAGACGACGCTGCGCTTATCAGCTACCTAGAAAGATCCGAAGCAAAAATGAATAGCATTGCCAGCAAGACACTGACCGAAGTCCAGCGTGCTATTGGCTTACGTGATTAGTCATGATAGATTTTACGACATCGCCAAGCGACGTGGGGCAACGTATAGATGTACTGTTAGCTCGACACTTACCAGACCTTAGTCGTAGCTATATAAAACGCTTGGCGAAAGAGGGTCGCATGACATACGACGGCAAGGTAGTTACCAGCGGATTTAAGATAAAGCGTCCAGGGCTAGTAATGGTCGACTACGATCCAGAAGATCTTGCCAAGATCCCAGATATCGACCTACCAGTACTTTACGAGGATGACGATATTATTGCCATCAACAAACCCGCCGGTGTAATTACGCATGCCCGAGGGCGCTACTGGGACGAGGCATCTGTAGCGTCCTTTATCAGATCTAAGCTGCGTCAAGACGCTGCCGAGAACGATATACGCGCAGGCATAGTACATAGGCTTGATCGTGGTACGAGTGGCGTTATAGTTTGTGCCAAGACCAAGCGAGCTAAAGAGTCCTTGCAAGATCAGTTTAGCAACCGTACTGTCCAGAAGGTTTATAAGACCGTCTGTACACTAAACGACAAGATCCCAAAAACAGCCGTTATTGACAAGCCAATTACGCGTAACCTCTCCAAACCTTCGCTCTTCCGTGTAGATGCTAGTGGCAAGCCAGCCCAAACCACCTACGAAATACTGAAGTACGGCAAAGATTCCATGCTGGTCGAAGCGCGCCCAAAGACAGGACGAACGCACCAAATACGCATACATTTAGCCAGTATTAACGCACCGATCATGGGCGACGATTTTTATAGTGACCTGCCAGCTAGCAGACTGATGCTGCATGCCGAGTCAATATCGTTCCAGCACCCTGATGGGACCGGTACTAAAACCATTACAGCGGATCTACCTCCAGAATTCGAGGTGCCATCATGAAGCTATATGCCCTAAATGACACAGTCCACGAGCTGCTGTCTGCTTTTGCAACTAACCCGCGCGGCTCTTTGTTAATAACAGGCCCTGTAGGCAGCGGTTTAACTACAGCCATAAAGTATCTAACAAGCAGCATGTACGGCCGTAACCCCAGGGTCGGCGAGACGCTCATATTGCAAGAGGGCACGATAGATGCGATGCGCACTCTGGTAAGGCAGGTTAGTCAAACAAGGTCTAATCCTACGAAGCCAAGACTTGTAATTATCGATGACGCAGACAAGCTGACGATAGAGGCACAGAACGCGCTACTCAAAAACCTAGAAGAGCCAGCTAATAAAACACATTTTGTGCTGGCAACATCCAGTCCTGGTAGTTTACTAGGCACGATAACGTCTAGGTGCCGAGTTGTAAAGCTAAGGCGTCCATCAGAACATGACTTACGCGAGATTTTTATCGATGCAAGCGACCATGACTTCGACCAGGCCTATGCAATTGCGGACGGTTGGCCTGGTGCCTTGCGCGAGATTCTGGAATCTAAAGAATCTACTATCAAAGACCAAGTCCAGATATCCAAGGCCTTCCTAGGAATGACCGCGCTTGATAGGCAGCTACACCTACGCAAGAATGACGGCAAAGAATACCTGTCCAACTTACTAGAAGGGTTAGTGCGAGTATCTGCAGCGGCTATGCGCAGCTCAATCGCCAAGTCGGACAGTGCAGGATCACGTAAATGGATGCATATCGTCGTTACTACGCAAAATATTCGTAAAGATCTACATTCTGGAATTAGCCAGAAGCTACTAGCCAGCAAGCTGTCTCTAGAGCTGTAAGAAGAACCTTATCGTGGTAAAATATATCTAATGTTCGAGCTAATATTAATCATCATAACAGGGGCTATTGCTTACCGGATTGTATCCAACCCACCAATAGCCCACGAAGAAGTCCCAAAAAGAATCAGTAACAGATTGACTGGCCTCTGGGATGTTGCCCAAAAAGGCATGAAGGAGGACAAGCTAGTCCGTGCCGAGAAGGCTCTACTAACCATCCTAAAAATTGACGAAAAGAACGCCGCTGCCTACAACAGGCTCGGCATTTTGTACGCAAAACAAAAAGAATTCGACGACGCTATCGATTGTTTCGAGATCGCTAGCACGATGGAACGCTCTGCAAGCAGTCTACACAACCTAGGTCTTATATACTACGAGACAGAACAGTACGAGAAGGCCTCTATAGCCTTTAAGCAGGCCCTAGAGCTAGAAGACCGGCTAGCAGCCAGGCACATAGCCTACGCCAAGACGCTAGAGCGCATAGGCCGCGATACAGAGATGCTAGAAGAGCTAGAGATTGCTAGCGAGCTAGAGCCTAACCAAGAAACACTTAATCTATTGCTACGCGCCTACCAAACAAGAGACATGGACAAAGAAGCTAAACAGACAGAACGCCGACTCAAAAAAGTCATACTCAGTAAAAAGAGAACACGCACCAAAAGACCCGCCAAAGCCGTCGTTTAGCGTTGAAGAAAGTCAACTATAGGTGTATATTATTACAGTTGTGCAGGGATAGTGAAGCGGTCAAACACGACAGGCTGTAAACCTGTTGGCTTATGCCTTCGGGGGTTCGAATCCCTCTCCCTGCACCAGCTAGGTGCAGCTTGGTCACACTTATTGATATAAAGCCCGAGCCAATGTATATTAGTGGTATTGCCGGTGTAGCTCAGGGGTTAGAGCAACTGTTTTGTAAACAGTGGGTCGCGGGTTCGAATCCCATCACCGGCTCCAATAAAAAGCATCCTTATGGGTGCTTTTTTAAGTGATTGTGTAAACTACCGTTTGCTGGAAGCTGTCTAGTAGTTTTTTAAAACCTTCTTGGTTCATAAAAATAGTAGCTGTATTCACTATTGGGTGGAATCCAATCTCTTCTTCCTGAAACAGATCTTTATCTATGACAATTTTAACGTCTTTGCTCTCATCCCTTAGGCAACAAAACAAACTTACCGAACCTGGTTTTACACCTAACATAGCTTCTAGCTTTACGGGGCTTGCAAAGCGGAGCTTTTTGGCGTTCAGCTTGGTGGATAAGCTTTTTAGATCTAGTCGCTTTAATCCTGGCATGAGCACCAGGTAGTATTCAGAGCCCTTGTCGTTCTGTAGAAAAAGATTCTTAATTTCAGTCCTACCAGGTATCTCGACCATAGCTTCTTCTATAGTATAGACAGGCTTGTGTTTGATCAGGTCGTATTTTACGCCTATCTTATCTAGATACGCACGGCAACTATCCATGTAATTCCGCCCCATGTATCTCGCTATGTTCTGCCATAAGGTTATTGCAATGCAAGATACTTATCCGTGACAAGGTAATTTTGGCAGAGGGTTTCGTGGCCTCTAGCTGTCTCTTAAGCGAGTTTTTGTCGTCGCTGGTCGTAAGTCTAGCCAGGGTGACATGGGCAAAGTTATTGGTATATGTATATGGCTCAAGCACTGGTAGATCTTTGTGTAAGCGATCTCGGAGTTGTTGTACCCTCTCGTCTAGCGTATAGAGGAATATCGCATCGTCGCTCACTCCAAAAGTATCAAACGTGATCTCAAAAGGCGCAGATGTTTCTGCAACGCCGCGTAGTCTACGGAGGTAGATATCTTCGTGTTTCTTGTAATACTCTTTATTGATTCTGGCAGCGCCACCGAGCACCAGCTTTAATAGGGTTATGTGATAATCCTGGGAGCTAATTCTGTCTAACTCGGAGGGCAGTGCATCGGCAATGGTTTGTACCGCAGCTCTTTCGTCATCTTTTAGGAAATACGCATATCCTGCAGCAAAGATAGAGTTAGGCGTGTTCATTTTCTAAGGTAGCTAGGAACAGCGTAGTTATCGAATTGCTTGAGTAGTTTCTTGCCGTGCATCAGCCTATACATAGCCTCTGCCTCCCACATAGCATCCTTTAGGGCATGGTGCGGGGGACTCTGTTTAGGTAGACCGCAGTAGGGGAATATCACGTCGGTATCCATAACGCTCCAACCATCGGTTAAGGGAACAATCTTTTTGCGCTTACTCATATTGGCGTAGGCTAGCGTGTGCAGGTCTATGGTACGCTTCTTAAGCTTTAGCGATACTCTGGATTGTTCTGCCTTGTGGTTAAGGAAGGGCACGTCAAACGCCTGGATATGCAGTCCTCCCACGACCTTAACCTGGCGCGAGTCAAACCAGTCGGCAAAGTTACGTAACAAAGAGCTTCGTGACTGCTTAGACTGATCTCTGGCAGCAGCAAGGTCAAACCCATTAACTTTTGTAGATTCCGGGTCGTAAGCATCGTCTTCGTGCATCCGAGCCTCCTGATAAAACCGCCTGCTAGGGGCACGCATGTCTATCGCCCCGATGCTTAGCAGCCCATGCGTGCTCACGTCGAGCCCAGTAGTCTCTATATCTACAATTATCATAAACCCAGTATACCTTAATCCAAATAACGCGTAATCTTCCTGCTATCGCAAGGAAATTCCGCCTTTTGGCTAAATGTGCTTAGTTTGAGGTTGACTTGAGTGTTCTTACTAGTGTTAAATAGTCGGGTTGATGCCGCGTTAGCTCAGGGGTAGAGCGCACCCATGGTAAGGGTGAGGTCCCGGGTTCAAATCCCGGACGCGGCTCCAGTAAAAAACCCTGATCGATCAGGGTTTTTTATATAGTAGCCAAAACCTGACGCACAATTGATTGAGAAAACATGTTTAGTAACAGTATCCATCCACTTATGAACATCACAGTGAACCACCGGTGTTCGATAAGATTTGTCTTCGCATATGCGGTGCATAATCTCACTAAGCTGTAAACAAAAGGGATTATAAGCAGGTAGGACGATGCTATGGACAGCCAGTTGATAATACCACTTATGGTTGTGTTTGCTGCAGCTACTTGAGTACTGTCCAAGTCTCCTCCGTACGTAGTCTCCACCGCTAGTAGTATCTGTATGTCTGATGAAGTTGCAAAGACAAAACCGTATAGCGCACCTACAAAGATTGCTGATGTAATCAGCGGTACCCAAAGAAAAGATGCATCTATGCATCCTTTGACCACTGATTTTAAAATGTTTTTCATAAGCGTATTCTAGGACAGAAAGTGTTGCATTTTTAAGAAGTTACTGGTAGTATTTACATCTGTTATGGCAAAAAGTAAATCCAAACGAGTTTTAGTAGGTCTAGTCAGTAATCTATCTGGCCATCGTCGCTACACGCGCAAAAACACGCTCAATACACCAGATCCTATAGTTCTCAAGAAATACGATCCAATCGCTCGTAAAGTTGCAGAATACAAAGAAACCAAGAAGAACCTTGGCCGCAACGTCGTCAAAGAACGCAAGAAGTAACAACACTTAACAGCACATAAAGCTTAAAAGCACCCAAAAGGGTGCTTTTTCTATACAGTAACTTATAGAGCTACTTAGTGACCCTATTAAACAAGAGCAGGGTGTTAATGTATTCCGCGTGGCTCCAGACTAGTGGTGCAACGCCTACTGGTGAGCCGTTTGCGGGGTTGATCTGCTCGCTCATGATGCCTCCACATTCGCTGACGTGCTGGCGACACCATTGAACATGGTGTGCGGCGTCCTCTATACGGCCAGTCCTAAAGTAATATTGTGCAAGCCAGAATGTGCACAAGTACCAGGGGTTGCCTGGCGAGCTGTTGTCTGTGCGCATGTAGTCGTCGCCTGGGTAGCGAATAACGCCTAGAGTGCCCTTGTGTACTAACTGCTGTTCGGCGGCGTCTGCTGTAGCTGCCATGTGCTCTAGCGGTAGTTCTTGACCAAAAATCATCGCTCCGTAGAGGCTACTGATATCCAGTGTCTTGTCGTAGTGAATACTACCGTCGCGCTTTAGTAGCAAGCCTTTTATGTAGTGACCGGCATCTTTGTCGAACAGTTTGTGGCTGTTACTGTCCAGCGTCTCGGCTACGCCTACCCAACGCTCGGCGTCTTTGTCGTCCATTATGTCTAGTGCTAGCTTGCTAATACGCTTTAGTGTAGAGCTGGTCAAAAAGACGGTATAGGAATTGGTCAAGAACTTTTGCTCCCACAAGTCGTAGCTGCCGTGGCACAGCCCAGTTTCTTGGTCTACAAAGTTGGCCATAAATTCTGCCGCTGGCTTTATGAAGCATTCGTACTTGTTCTTGAAGTATTCCTTGTCGTCATTATGCTCGACATATTCGGCCAACATCCATAGTACGAGGGCTGTCTCGTCCTCTTGTATAGCTAGCTCTTTGTGGTGGTCCTGCACCTGCGGGTGCCACGTGCTGCCGATAGCGCCATCTGGTTGGAACTTGTGCTGCAGGTAGCCGTCACGGTGTGCGACTCTCTCGCAAAAGTCAAAGAACACCTTGGCCTCGTACGTGTAGCCTAGTTTTATAAGTGGCCAAACAGCATAGGCACCGTCCCTCGGCCAGCAGTAAGCATAGTAGTCGCGGCCGTAGTTATAGATACTGCTATCGCCACTTGCTAGGATAGAGCCTCGATTATCGATATGGGCTTTTACGACCAGCAGTGATCGATGGATATCTTTCTGCACACTATCTGGTAGGTCGCCAATTTTTGGCTGAGCTGTCTTTAGCCAGTTAAGCTGGTACTGCCTGGTGGTGTTAATACGCTTTATAACGGTTTCTTCCTTCAGCTGCGCATGCACATACTCGCATTCTTGCTGGCTGGTGCCCGCAGCTATCCAGTACTCTATGCCGCGAATTTCGCCAGCACCAATATTCAAGTCTAAGCCAACAACGGAGTCTACACCGCCGTGTTCTACCAGGTTGCCAGATAGCTCTCCGTCCTCGGCGTCTAGGAATGTCCCCGTTTTGCCCTCTATGCCGTAATTACCAACAGCAAACCTCTTGAACGGCCCGTCTTCGGTACGTGCGAATATAGTTAGGCAGGTCTTGCCCTTGTAGTCGAATATATAGTTCTCCTCGGGTTCGTAAAAGGCAGTATCCTCGCGCCCATCCATACTTATCTGGAATATCTGGTGCATAAAGACCCGGACTTCGCGGTCTTGGTCACTCAGGTTATGCACCTGGATGCTACGAACGAAAGCATTATTACTAGCATCTACGCAGTCGTGCATCTCTAGACCTATCTGGAGGCCGCTGTGTTCTGCCCGAACGTCGCTAATCAGCGTATCCTCTTGGTAATCGACTTTGATATCCCAGCTACCGTCGTCTAGCCAGCTAAAGGAGCCGTCTACCCAGACACCGATCTTGTGCGGTAAACTTCTGGCGTTTGTTAAGTTGTCCTGTCCTATGTAGGGGAAGTAAAAGTCATGTACCAAGCCATGCTCGTCTAAACCCACAAATAACTCTCCGTTGCTAAGTACTACTGGTCTGCCCACTATAATAATCCTTTCTTGGCTAATCTTGTCTTCATGTCTAATACTGCGTTCATGTAATTCATCTGCGCTTCGTAAGGGCTGTCATAGGCACTAAAGTATGCATGAACGTCACCATCGTTCCACCACTTGGTGCACATGTAGTAGAAGTGGTCACTGGTTTGCAGTTTACGCCAATCATTTATCAACCCCATGTCCTGGGACGCAAGTACTTTGTCGCCAAGATCATAGATAGCCCGCAGCGATTCTGTCTGCATGGCATTGCCTGTCCAGGCAGTTAGGTCGCGCTCGGTATCTGCCCAGGTTACTGTGTTGTGCATATCCAGGGTGTCGCGCCTCTCGTAATTACGCGCAGCACCGCTGACTGTCCGGAAGCCGTAGTCGCTACCCCTCAACCATTTGTGGGGTAGGTTCGCCAAAAACTCGAAGATGCCTGTTTCGCTCCATTGGTGTTCGCCGAAGGTCTCGAAGTCCATAAACAGGTTGATAACCTCCGCATCCTTTTGACCCTCTTGTATCCAGTGCACAAAAGTATCGGCATCCAGCGGCCAGCTCTCCCAGCCTTTGTTGCCAAAACGGAAGGCGATATCGTCGCTAAGTCGGTAGTTTTTGGTAAGCAGGGCTATGTTGCTGGTGTTGGGGGGACGATACACATGGTTTGGACTTCGCCATCCAAGGATCGGATCCCAGCCTTCCGATAGAACGGCTTCGTAACCGTTGTCTTCGCACCATTTGCCAAGCTCGTTGTTATAGGCTAGCTCGGTATTACGGAAGCTATGCGGCTTGTAGTTTAGTAACCTTTCGCAGATATCGGAGTGCATCTGAACTTGGCGCTCGAACTCTTGCCGATCGTGAAAGAATGCTAACGAGTGATGATAAGTCTCTCCGACAATCTCGACACGCCCGGTTGCCGTCAGCTTTTGGAAGCTTTCTAACACGTCTGGGCGCCACTGCTCTAGCTGCTCTAGTAGTGTGCCCGTTATCGACAGGCTTAGCCTGAACTCTGGATAGGCTTCCAGCAAGTGCAGTAGTAATTTGTTAGTCGGCAGATAGGACTTTTCGGATACTTTGTTTAGAATATCGCGGTTGTCGCTCTTGCTGCGCTCGTGCGAGTCAAAGTAGTCGCTGTACTGTCCAGCGTCAAAAATATTGTAGTCACGTACACGGTAGGGCTGATGCGCGTGTAAATAAAGTACGATGTCCATAAGCTACGCTACCGCTTTCTGATACGAGCTATGTATCTGTGTCGTGGCTTTGCCCCAGGTCATTTCCATTATTTCTTGCCTAGAATTCTCTAGTAGTGTTTGCCTTAGACCCTGGCTACGGAGAGCTCCGTGGATCTGGTTGGCAATTTGGTCGATATCCCAGTGGTCTATCTTTAAGGCATTCTGCAAGACTTCGGCAACACCTGACTGCTTGCTTATAAGTACAGGCGATCCTAATAACGGGGCCTCTAGGGCCGTGATCCCAAACGGTTCACTTACGCTCGGCATAACAAACAAGTCGCCAAGGCGGAAAGCCCAGCGCTGCTTGTTACCAGATACAAAGCTGTTGGTAAACATTACATTCTGGGCAATACCCAAGTTAGCCGCTAGCTCTTGCAGCTCGCGCAACTGCTCGCCTGTGCCAGCTAGCAGTAATATACTCTTTGGTTCTCGCTCGACAACCTTGGCAAAGCCCTGCAGCAGCGTCCAGAGACCTTTCTGGATAGTCATTCGGCCAACGTAGCTAACTACCTTATAGCCGTTATCCTTTAGTACCTGAATTGCTTGGTAGGGATTGCTTTCGTCAGGGAAGTGGTACCGTGCTGGATCTATGCGGTTGTGTACAACCTCGATCGTGTCTGGATCTATACCGTAGTGACGAACTATTGTTTGCTTGGTCTTTTCGCTAACAGCAAAGATGCGGTCAGCCATGCTTAGACCGAATTCTTCGATCTCGTGTATAGCTGGGTTGCCGTACTTACCACCGGCTTGATCGTACTGGGTGGCATGCATGTGTACAAAGAGTGGGCTACCAGACAATTGTTTGGCCAATATGCCAGCACGCAGCGTTAACCAGTCGTGGACATGGATTACATCGAAGTCGTGCCTATGCAGACGGGCGCCTACGCTAGAGGCAAAGTCTTCGGTCTGTTGCAGTAAGCCGTCAAAAGTAGATACGAACTTACCGTACTGAACAGACTTGGACGATGCATACACACCCGCGCCATCACGTAGCTGAGCAGGACTAAGCCCCATAGCAGAGTGGATGTTCATGAAATCGATGCCATGATCGGCATCGTAGGGGACAATAAAATCTATCGATGCTACCGATTCCGATAAGCTACGGCAGATTTCATAACTAACCTCACCTAACCCTCCCGAGTGATAAGGCGGTAATTCCCAACCAAGCATTAAGATCTTCATAGATTACTTAAAGTGTGCCTTCTTATAATTTTTATATTCGCCCAATACCCTCAAGCTACTACTAGTTTTGGCTAGCAGCTCCTCAAAAAAATGTGCAATCTTATAATACCCAAGCACAAGCATAATTTAAAGAGTAAATCGCTTATTTTTAACTACTTTTAAACAACCGGGCGTACATGCCTATGCAAAAGTCCAAACATGTTAGAATATATACAGATTTAAACGAGAAAAATATGGTAGAACTAAACATAGGAAAACACAAAGACGGCAGCCCAGCAAACCTGCTAAGCACACACGCTAACAGACATGGCTTGATAGCCGGCGCCACCGGTACCGGCAAGACCGTAACGCTCAAGAGGCTAGCAGAGCAGTTTAGTGCTGCAGGTGTGCCTGTATTCTTGGCCGACGTTAAAGGCGACATTACCGGCATAGCAGAGGCGGGTACCCCTAGCGACAAGCTGACCGAAATTATTACCGAGCGCGGGATATCAGAGCCAGACTTCCAGGGCTTCCCAACGATAATGTGGGACCTGTACGGCAAAAAGGGTCACCAGCTGCGTACTACTGTGTCAGAAATGGGGCCATTACTACTCTCACGCGTACTGGATCTCAACGAAACACAGGAAAGCGTGCTAACAATCGTCTTCAAGATAGCCGACGACGATGGCCTGCTGCTACACGACCTCAAAGACCTGCGCGCCATGCTGGCCTACGTGTCAGAGCAGGTGAAGGAACTAAAGAAAGACTACGGATCCATTAGCACCCAAACACTAGCCACCATCCAGCGCAAGATTATTAGTCTAGAAGAGCAAGACGCCGACGAATTCTTTGGCCTACCAGCCCTAGAGTTGCCAGACCTCATGCGCACCAACACGGACGGCAAGGGCTATATCAACCTACTTGCTGCAGACAAACTAATGCAATCGCCAACCCTTTACTCGACATTCCTGCTGTGGCTACTGAGCGAGCTATTCGAGGAGCTGCCAGAAGTTGGCGACCCAGATGTGCCCAAGTTTATATTCTTCTTCGACGAGGCCCACTTACTATTTGACGGCACACCAAAGCATTTACAGCAAAAGATAGAACAAGTCGTAAAACTTATACGATCTAAGGGCGTCGGGGTGTACTTTATAACCCAAAACCCTGTCGATATTCCAGACAGCGTCCTGGGCCAGCTTGGTAACCGCGTGCAACATGCTCTGCGAGCATTCACACCAAAAGAGCAGAAAGCCATCAAGCAGGCTGCCCAAACTTACCGCGTTAACCCGGATGTAGATGTCGCTCGTGCCGTACAGGAGCTAGAGGTAGGGGAAGCGCTCATAAGCTTCCTAGACGAAGACGGCGCCCCAAGCGTTGTAGACCGCTATTTTGTGATCCCTACCCAAAGCAAGTTTGGTCCAGCTAGCGAGTCCGTAGTCCAAAGCGTCCACAGCAGCTCGCCTGTTGGCGCCAAGTACAATGCCGACCGCGATGACCACAGCGCTCACGAAGAGCTTGCCAAGCGTCAAAAAGAGCGTATCGAGAACAAACCAAAAGAAGAAAAGAAAGAAAAGAAAAAATCCACGACCAAAAAGAAGAGTAACAGGCAAGGAATAGGGGAGACTCTAGCCAAGAGCGCTGCTCGCTCGATAGGCAGTAGCCTCGGTACAGCTATAAAGCGCGGGCTGCTAGGCGCCCTTAAGCTCTAAGGTATACGTCTATTCTTCGCCTGGGTATGACTCATTCATTACCAGGCCCCAGCATGTCCGCAAGGTTTAATTTAGGGTTTTACCAGCTCTAGCTTCGTTTGCCCAGTGGTCGGCTAGCTCGTTACCCTCGGTGCCGTTATGTGCCTTGACCCAGACTAGCAGGGCATTAGACTCCTTGTGTAGGGCGCAGAGCTCTTTGACGAGGTCCAAGTTCTTGATCTGGCCGTTCTTTTTGGTCCAACCATTAGCCTCCCAGGCTATCGACCACTTAGTCACTACATTTATCCAAAACTCGCTATCCGTATGTACCTGGCACTCAGTGCCATCAGCGTGCTTCAAGGCATCAATAAGAGCCATTGCCTCCATACGGATGTTAGTCGATTCGGCTTCTGCACCCAGGACAACGGGCTGGCCATCCAACACCACTGCGTATCCGCCTGGGCCTGGATTAGGGCTGCAGCTACCATCTGTGTAATAAGTTATCATCGATCACCAGTGTAGCATCCACGGCGGATATTGTTCCTAAAGCTACTTTAGATAAACAATCTGCGCACTATGCATCCATCAACAATTAACTCCAGGTATTGACTACTTGTAGTTTATAGTATATAATAATTACACTGAATGTTCGTAGACATAGACCTTGGCACCATAATTGGTCGCCTTCTGTTAAAAACAGAGTGATGCCAGGCGAGTCAGTAGCGAAACCGGACGAACTCTACCCCAAGCACCCTTAGTTTGCGTTTGGCGAGTTCTGGATCAGAACTTCAGCTAAATAACCAATTTACGCTAGGCGATAGGAGCAAGCTATGCAAAGACATAATCAAATAAAGCATGTAGAACCTTATAAAGAAGGCCTTATCTGCAAATCACGGAGACGCATACTAATAGGCGTAGGCACGACGCTTGCATTAAGTAGCTGCGGACTAGGGCCCAAGTACGACTTATCTGCGCAGCAAGAAGCTGCTATCGAGTCTAGGGAGTTTTCGGCTGATTATTCTAGGATAGTATCGGACGAGCCGACTATAAGTATCCATTCTATAGAGCGGATGGAGAGATTATTCTATAGCCACGAACAAGCTCTAGAAGATTTCGAAGAACAGCTTTATGCTCATCACAATAGAGTAAGGGAAGAGATCGGACTAGAACCACTTATCCGACATGACGAGCTAGATATGCTAGCGGACATCTATTCGAGATCAATGTCGATGGGTGGCTACTTCCGGCACCATCCAGCTATAGACCAAGGCGTAACTGCTCGCTGGTCTTCTCTAGGGGAGAATCTAGGGACAACAGCGTTCACACCAGAAGGCCAGGAGTGTGTCTTGCAGGCGTTTCTAGATAGTCCCGAGCACTACAGAAACATCGTCAACCCTGACTTCACGTATATTGGAATAGGCGCCGTGCCAGACATGAGCAATCACGACAGAGGCCTGCTCGTTACCGTAAGGTTTATGACAATAGCTGGCAGCCCCTAGTGGATCTACTTGGGGAAGGCTATTCTGTTCTATAAGTTCAAACTTGTTTAAGACCTATAGTAGGTACTTGTAATTATTAGCAATATATTTTAATATAAGTTTATGAGTGATGAAAACTATCCAGAATTATCAACGAATACATCGGCACTAGGCCAGAACATTCCTTACTGGAAGACCTGGCTAGATGGTTTAGACCCAGCCACCTTCACACCGATCACCCTGGCACTTGGCAGAGAAACTACTATACGGATCTCCGATCCGGACAACTACAGAAAGGTAAATATCG
Source organism: uncultured Candidatus Saccharibacteria bacterium (assembly GCA_964534605.1). GTDB lineage: Bacteria > Patescibacteriota > Saccharimonadia > Saccharimonadales > VXPC01 > CAZHOS01. Next base: position 1,008 of record CAZHOS010000001.1, on the reverse strand, counting down.
CTCGTATAATTACACACTTTACCGACGGAGAGCGAGAATTAGTAGATGAAGCCTATGACATAACAGGCCGATCAGCAGCGGGGGACCAAACGGTATCGCAGTTAAAATATAAATTCTCTGCTTCCGGCGGACTGAAAGAAAAGCCAACATGTGCAGATAGCGGTGAAGGCCCAGGCTTAGATAGATGGACTAATGAATACAGCCCAAGCCCTATTCTAAGCTCCATTCTAGAAACTATTGCCAAAATAAGGACTATCGAAGGGTCAACCATAAGAGCCGATAACTACAGGCATGGTGCTGAATGCCATTTTATATCTGATGGTAAAGTGTGGCACGACTCCACTACAGAGCGAGGCTCTGCGCATATAGCGCACCTACTAAAAAGCGCCGTAAAGATCAGCCCAATAAATCTTTCCTTGCCAGAATAGTCAGATTATAACAATTATGCTTGGTAGCCCCTAGTAAATGAGCTTCTTGAGTTATCTACTCCAGAGGGATTATTGATTATTTCTAGTTTATAGTATATAGTATTTACATGTGCTCTCAGGAGCTCATTACATGGCAGACATACATGTTGGACCTACAAATGAGGTACTTTACTCATTTTTCAACTCAGAAATACTCTATGCGTCAAATTGGCGCTGGTAAAGATAGGGGGAATGAAAGTGAAGAAGCAAATCATTATGTATATTTCGCTCCTTTTAACATTTGTAACGATACTGATCATCGGCCTCACAGCTGGAGTGATCGCTCAAGACGCTACATCGAACCGATTCGTCGGTCTCGCTGCTGCAATCGCCGTATCCTTACCTCTTAGTCCAAAAATCGTCAAAGTACTCGATTACCTCGACGAAAAACTGGACTAAGGAAGACTGATACTGAGAACGAGGCATATAGCCAGAAAGCATGCGCGGATTGATGGTCAGATTCCATCAATCCGCATCGACGCTCTTGTCGCTGTCTGCCCATCTCAATTATTCTAAATAAACTTTAGGCTAGTTGAGATGA